>JBAZTJ010000061.1:0-14182 GCA_041662005.1 Candidatus Methylopumilus sp. | reverse complement strand
TGCCATACAATACACTCACAACCGGCTTGACATTAACTTGCGTCCGCAACGGATAAATGCAGCTGGGTTCCAACTGCGTCACCAGCGAGTTCAATTGCCGCCTCAGCTGATCATCATTTGCAGCTCCCATCAGCTGAATAGTGACGGTAGACGCCGGCTGCTGCTTGAGCCATAACTGTGCCTCATCAAGCCGCAACTGCAGTATGTCGGTGGCACTTGCTAGCTCAGTCCTATCCGCCTTTATATCCGCGACAGCTGGCTGGGCTAAAGCTGGTGTTAACGGTGTGGATGACAGGCCTTTTGCAGCCTCCGGCTTGATAGGAGCAAACGGATTGACAACGGCCACTGGTGACTGCGCTGGTTTGGGTAGCTCAACCCGTTCATTTACCTCTGTCGGGATTACTTGCGCTTGAGGCAACGCCTCTTGCGCTGGCTGCTTAACTTCCTCATGTTTTACTTGCTCAGGCTTAACTGGTTCAGGCTTAATTTCTCTAAGCTGTTTTTGACTGGAGCCAGCAATGGTTAACTTCGTTGCAGGCTGACTGACAGAGTTAATGGATGCCGATTTGCTACTCGATAGTGTAGGCAACCATGGATTGATCAAATAGCCAATAGCCAGCCCGACCAACAAAGTAGCGGCGATTGCCAGCAGGGTGCGCAGCTTTAATGCACGCCTGACCTGTTCCGCGCCAAACTCACTGTCTTTAATAGCTGCACGCACATGCTTGGGTGTGACCTGGTATACATTTTGAGAAAATGCCGCCAGCAAGGCCTTGTCTGCCAATATGTTCACCCGTCGCACCAGGCCTTCTGCAGATTTGGCAATTCTGGCAATCGCTGCACTGGTAAATAAATGCGGGCCAAAATAGCCGGCTGCGCGCAAACGAAAAATCAAATAATCGCCGATAGCTTTTTCATCCAGCGGACCAAGATTAAAGCTATGCGTTATGCGCTCTCTTAACTGCCTGATCTGGTTGGCATTGAGATTGACATCCAGCTCAGGCTGGCCGAACAGGACGATTTGTAGCAGTTTGTCGTGCTTGGTTTCAAGATTGGACAAAAGCCGGATTTCTTCCAGCGTGGCAAGCGGCATACCCTGCGCCTCTTCCACGAATATCACTACCTGCTTGCCTTCGGCATGGCGGTCCAGCAAGTATTTTTGCAACACTTGCATCACCTGTAGCCTGTCGGCATTTTGTGGCAACTGCAGCTGTAACTCGAATGCAATGGCGTGCAGTACGTCTTCAGGCGCCACGCTAGGGTTGGCGAGATAAACGCTTTCTATATTTTCCGGCAACTGCGTCTGCAGCATGCGGCAAATCATGGTTTTACCGCTACCGACTTCCCCCACCACTTTGACGATGCCCTCACCGCTGGTAATGGCATACATCAGCGCATCCAGTATTGCCCCTCGATTGCCCCCGGTGAAAAAAAACTCGGTATTGGGAGTGATTTTAAATGGCGGCTCCTTGAGGCCAAAGTGCGCGTAATACATTGTTTACTCTTTGTACTCGTCTTGGTTCTGGATACGGCTATACAAGGTGGTTCGGTTGATCCCCAGCAACTTCGCCGCCTGGCTGAGGTTGCCGTGCGTCATCTTCATCGCGGCATCCACATAGGCTTTTTCCCAAGACTTTAAAACCACATCAAGATTCACATTAGCCTGGGTCTGTAAGTGGCGATAAGCATGTGCACTTAACGCGCTATCATCGCCCAGCAAGGGCAGTTCAGCGGCGTCTCCGAGGCTCATTAAATCCAGCTCGGATGCCAGTTGCTTATCATTCACCAGTTGGCCTGAGTACTTGGCAATCAGGCGAATAATAATGTTACGCAGCTCACGCACATTGCCTGGAAAATGATAGGTCAACCAGCGCTGTTTGGCTTTATCATCAAATTTGAATGGTTTTTGTGCAGTTTCACGCGCGTAAAAATCCCTGAAATGCTCCAGCAGCAGGTAGCGGTCTTCATCCAGTTCACATAGCGGTGGCACCCGCACGGCAAACACGCTTAAGCGGTGATACAAATCGATACGGAAACGTCCAGCCCTAACCTCCTCACGCAGATCACGGTTGGTAGCGGCCACGATACGCGCCTTGCTGCGGCGGGATTGTGTTTCACCAATGCGTTGATACTCACCATTTTCAAGCACGCGTAGTAGCTTAGCTTGCATTTCCATTGGCAACTCGCCAATTTCGTCCAGAAACAAGGTACCTTCGCCGGCATCTTCAAAATAGCCGGTGTTGGCACCAGCTGCCCCAGTGAATGCACCCTTGGTGTGGCCAAATAGAATTGACTCGGCAAGAGTCGGGGAAATAGCCGCGCAATTGAGCGACAGATAGGGCTGACGTGAGCGCTTGCTGAGGCGGTGCAGGCAGTTGGCGACCAGCTCCTTACCACTACCTGATTCGCCTTCAATCAGCACAGGAAAAGGAGCATCGGCAAATTGCCCGATCTGTGTACGCAAAGTCTGCATGGGCAGGCTTTCTCCCAGCAAGCCGCAGCTATCCTGCTTGCTCTGATCCTCACCCAGCTCTGCATCCTGTAACTTAAGGGCATTATGCAAAAGCTCGCGCAAGCGCTCAACATCACAAGGCTTGGGAACAAAGTCCACAGCACCTAGCGTCAATGCATGCTTAACATTCACCTCTTCATTCTGGCCGGATAACACCAGGATTTTCATGGTAGGTGAATGCGCGAGCAGCTCGGCGATGACTTTGAACCCCTCATCCGGCTTATGTGGAACAGGTGGCAGTCCTAAATCCACCAGCGCGATTGATGGTGGCTTATCAAGTTGCCGCAACAGGCTTTGCGCCTGGATACGTGACTCGGCCACACAAACTTCAAAATCCTTGCTTAAGACAAAATGCAAGGTATCGGTAATCAGTGGGTCATCGTCAATGATGATCAATACGGGGAGCGTTGCGGCCATGGATTGAGTCTCTATCTGTGTGAGCGTAAGGGACATGATGAAATCATGACACACTATAACTGCAATACCACAGAGTATCAATCAAGTCCGATGGCGGGCAATGGAAGCGCAGACTAACCATTGTTTAGATTAACTTGCCCTGTGAACTTCAAGAACTTACGTTGAATGAGTAATAGAACTAAATCTTCGCTTACAACTGGAGAAGATAGATGGGGTGACCGATGGGGCTCGAACCCACGACAACTGGAATCACAATCCAGGGCTCTACCAACTGAGCTACGGCCACCATTGAGGCAAAACGATACGGCCAACCTGAATTGGCCTGCCCGACAGGAATCGAACCTGTAACCCCCAGCTTAGAAGGCTGGTGCTCTATCCGGTTGAGCTACGGGCAGATTCACGGGCAAATTATAGTGCAAACTAAGGCACTAAAAAAACTGGTCGGGGTGGAGAGATTTGAACTCCCGACATCCTGCTCCCAAAGCAGGCGCGCTACCAGGCTACGCTACACCCCGAGGGCCGAGAATATAGCGCACTTTAAACGAATGGTCAATTCTATTATTTAGCAATTGCCTGTTAAAATAGCGCCTTTAATATTGCAGAACCCTGACATGTCGGCACAAATAATTAACGGTAAAGCCATTGCAGAAGGCATGTTGGCTGAAATCAAAGAGCGCATCGAGCACCGCAAAATCTCCGGAAAACGCCCGCCAGCGCTGGCTGTCATACTGATAGGTGGGGATCCCGCCTCTAGCATTTATGTCCGCAATAAACGTTTGGCATGTGAGAAAGTAGGCATCCGCTCTGTCGCTTACGACTTGCCGCCAACGACCAGCGAACCAGAATTGCTTTCATTAATTCATCAGCTAAACCAGGATGACACTATTGATGGCATCCTTGTACAGTCGCCAATTCCTGACCATATTGATGAAAAGCTCATCATTGAAGAAATCAGTGCCGCCAAGGATGTGGATGGCTTTCACCCATACAACATCGGCAGGCTGGCGGTGCGCCAACCCACATTACGTTCTTGCACCCCTTTTGGCGTCATAAAAATGCTGGATGCTATCGATATCAAGCTGATGGGAATGGACGCTGTTGTGGTGGGTGTTTCCAACCATGTTGGACGTCCAATGGCTTTAGAACTGCTGTTAGCCGGCTGTACGGTTACCAGCTGCCATCGCCATACCAAGGACTTGCGCAGCAACATTGAGCGCGCCGATATTGTGGTGGTTGCAGCAGGCAAGCCTGGCTTGGTAAAGGGCGACTGGATCAAACCGGGAGCGATTGTGATTGATATTGGTATCAACCGTTTAGAAGACGGTACACTGTGTGGTGATGTTGACTTTTCCGCCGCAAAAAAACGGGCTGGCTGGATTACTCCGGTACCTGGAGGCGTTGGCCCAATGACGGTAGCTACACTGATGGAAAACACCTTATTGGCGCAGGAAATGCGCGGATTTTAAAAATTGCTTGCTAAACATTGAGTTTTTTGCATAGCAGGTGCAATCAGTGTACACTTTGCACCGCTTTAATTTTATGTTAATGCAGTTAACGTTAATCGCAATTTAATAGTTCAAGGCACACATGGCTGAAGCAATTACAAAACAATTCGTTCCTTATCAGGCAAAACCTGGTGAGGAGTATATGAACGATAAACAACTCGATCATTTCCGCAAAATCCTCAATGACTGGAAAGCTGAACTGAGCCACGACATCGATCGCACCGTGCATACCATGCAGGATGAAGTGACTATGTTTGCAGACCCTAACGATAGAGCCAGCCAGGAATCTGATATGGCGCTTGAGTTACGCAACCGTGATCGTGAACGCAAGCTGATCAAGAAGATTGATGAAACCCTGCTGAAAATCAACGAGCATGAATATGGCTACTGCAATGGTTGTGGCATCGAGATCGGCTTAAAGCGCCTGGAAGCTCGCCCTACAGCAACTCTTTGCATCGATTGCAAAACACTTGATGAGATACGTGAACGTCAAGTAGCAAAATAAGCAAGTAAAGTAATAGCAACAACTAGCTTTCGCTACGATTGCAGACAACAAAAAGGCCAGATTTTCATCTGGCCTTTTTGTTTTAGCTTGCCTCAATATTATTGAGAGTCAGCCTCTACCTTGTCTTCACTTGCCGGGGCGTCGATCAGCGCCTTCATGCTCAAACGCACGCGGCCTTTCTCATCAGCTTCAACAACCTTGACCTTAACAACCTGGCCTTCTTTGAGGAAGTCGGCAACAGCGTTTACACGTTGATGCGCGATTTGCGAGATATGCAACAGACCATCTTTACCTGGCAACAGCGATACGATCGCACCGAAATCCAGTAGTTTGATGACAGTGCCTTCGTAAGTCTGGCCAATTTCAACTTCCGCAGTAATCGCCTCGATACGCTTCTTGGCTTCTTCACCAGCTTCTGCGCTTACGCAACCAATCTTGATAGTGCCGTCATCTTCGATATCAATCGTAGTACCGGTTTCTTCAGTCAGCGCACGAATGACCGCGCCGCCCTTGCCGATTACGTCACGAATCTTCTCTGGATTGATCTTGATAGTGATGATGCGTGGAGCAAAATCAGACAACTCGGTACGTGCATGATCCATAGACGATTTCATGATGCCCAGAATATGGATGCGGCCTTCTTTTGCCTGTGACAAAGCCACTTGCATGATCTCTGCAGTAATACCGGTAATCTTGATGTCCATTTGCAAAGCAGTGATGCCGTTATCGGTACCCGCCACCTTGAAGTCCATATCGCCAAGGTGATCTTCATCACCCAGGATATCGGTCAGTACAGCAACACGGTTACCCTCTTTAATCAGGCCCATGGCAATACCAGCAACGTGAGACTTAACTGGCACGCCAGCGTCCATCAACGCCAGACAACCGCCACAGACGGAAGCCATAGAGCTGGAACCGTTAGATTCGGTAATTTCGGAAACCACACGAATGGTGTAGCCAAACTCTTCCTGGCTTGGTAATGCGGCAAGTAATGCGCGCTTGGCCAGACGGCCATGACCAATTTCACGACGCTTAGGAGTACCTACGCGTCCAGTCTCACCGGTTGCATAAGGAGGCATGTTGTAATGCAACATGAAGCGGTCTGTATACTCACCTTGCAGCGCATCGATGGTTTGCTCATCACGACCGGTGCCCAATGTGGCGACAACCAGCGCCTGAGTCTCGCCACGCGTAAATAAGGCCGAGCCATGGGTACGTGGCAATACGCCGGTACGCACAGTGATAGGGCGCACAGTGCGCGTATCACGGCCATCAATACGTGGCTCACCGTTCAGAATCTGGGTACGGACTACTTTGGCTTCCAAATCATGAAGGATGGATTTGATTTCATTGGTTTCTGAAGTAGAGGTTTCTTCGGTAATCAACTCTGCAAAAACACGGCTCTTGATTTCGTCCAGCTTACTAGAGCGCGCACCTTTAGATTTGATCTGGTAAGCAGCATTAATATCTGAGGCGGCAGTAGCAGTAACTTTCTCAACCAATGCCGTGTTGACTTCGGGTGGTGTCCAATCCCAAGCATCTTTGCCAACTTCAGCAGCCATTTCGTTAATGGCATTAATGACGGCTTGCATCTGTTCATGGCCATACACTACGGCGCCCAGCATAATTTCTTCAGACAACTCTTTAGCTTCGGATTCCACCATCAATACTGCACTGTCCGTCGCGGCTACAACCAAATCTAGGTCCGTTGTTTTTAACTGACTGGCAGTTGGGTTCAGCACATATTCGCCATTGATATAACCAACGCGAGCAGCACCAATTGGACCGTAGAAAGGGATACCGGAAATTGCCAACGCTGCTGACGCGCCGATAATGGCTGGAATATCGGAATCAATTTCACTGTCGGATGACATGACTGTGGCAACGATCTGGATTTCGTTATAAAACGCATCCGGGAATAATGGGCGCAAAGGGCGATCGATCAAACGGGAGGTCAGTGTTTCTTTTTCTGATGGACGACCTTCACGCTTGAAGAAACCACCTGGAATCTTACCTGCTGCGTATGTACGCTCTTGATAATCCACTGTCAGCGGGAAAAAATCCTGACCTGGCTTGACCTCGGTCTTGCCAACCACGGTAACCAGCACCACAGTATCGCCATAACTAACAACAACTGCACCATCGGCTTGACGAGCAATTTCGCCAGTTTCCAGGGTGAGTGTATGTGCGCCGTACTGAATACTTCTTTTCACTTTATTAAACATATTTTGTCCTTTTACTCTTTAATGCCCGTTATTTACTGCACTAATAACGCGCGACGATTAACCCGCTTTAAACCACTTTTACTACCAATAAAAAAGCCGAAAAGCACCGCGCTGGTTTAATTGCGCAATGCTTTCGGCTTTTTTTATCAATTCACAAAAATTCTGTGTCGCTTTTGTGAGTATTTTATTTACGCAGACCTAAGCGCTCAATCAAAACTAGGTAACGACTCTGGTCTTTACGCTTCAAATAATCTAACAAACGACGACGTTGACTGACTAATGCGAGTAAACCACGACGTGAATGATTGTCTTTTTTATTTGCTTTAAAATGCTCAGTCAAATAAGAAATTCGGCCAGTCAGTAGTGCTACTTGCACTTCTGGACTACCCGTATCATTAGGTGCGCGTTGATAATCTGCAACGATTTTTGCTGTGTCTTGCGTTGTAATTGCCATCTTTTTTCCTTAGTTAGCGACAATGCTTAAGTAGGCTAAAACACCCACTAGAGCATTCTTTTACGTCAACGGAACATTTTAATGCATAACCCTGTGTTATATCAAGAAGTTTTATCAAACACTCTTAGCCAGCAAGTTAAGATGCAATTAATTAAAGCGAGTGCTTGATTAAGCGCTTGGGAGCAATTTTCCCGTCATCTTGTAAAAACCCCAAGCCGAGAAACTGATCATTTTCATCATATAGCCGCAATTCACTGTGGGGTATTTTGCCTGAGATCCAAATCGCTTGGCCTTGCATCAGGTAATGGGTGGCATCCGCCTTTAATACGATTTTTGGTAAGTTAGATATGGCTGAGTCCAAAGGCAGAAGCAGCTCATCACGAAGCGCGGAAGACATATTTTCCAGCTCATCGATAGTGACAGCATGCTCTAATTGATAACCTGCCGTTTCAATACGCCGCAATCCTATCAAATGGGCTCCACAGCCCAGGTTCGCGCCTATATCTTCAGCCAAGGTTCGAATATAGGTGCCTTTGCTGCAGATGACTGTGATATTGCCAACATCGCTGGCAAAGTCATTGACGGTAATTCCACGAATACTAATTTGGCGGGCTTCACGGGTAATATCTACGCCCTCTCTGGCGTACTCATATAGCGCTTTACCTTGATGCTTCAATGCAGAATACATAGGGGGTATTTGGCTGATGTCACCAATAAAATGCTGGCATGCCGCCTCAAACTGCTGAGACGTCACATTTACAGGCGAACTACTGAGGGTGATACCCTCCGAATCGCCGGTCGTGGTAGTTGAGCCTAGCTTGATGGTGGCTACGTAAGTTTTATCTGCATCAGTAACATATTGTGCAAATTTGGTGGCCTCACCCAGACAGATCGGCAACAAGCCCGTGGCCAGAGGGTCTAGTGTCCCAGTGTGCCCAGCTTTTGCGGCTTGAAATAGCCATTTCACTTTCTGCAACGCTTGGTTGGAAGAATAGCCAAGCGGCTTATCTAGCAATAGCACACCACTGATATTGCGCTTGACTCTTTTAAATTGCGCCACGTTTTGACTATATTAAGTTTTGCTAGGATTAGTCTTTTGGACTATCAGGAAGAGGGCTATCGGCAAGTACATCATCTATCAGGCGCGATATTTTCATTCCATTATCGATAGAAGTGTCATACACAAAATGTAGTTGCGGCACAGTACGCAGCAGCATGCGCTTGGCAAGCTGGCTACGCAAAAAGCCTGCTGATTTTTCCAGGCCTTTTTGCAACTCATCCGTGCCGGCTTTTGCACTGTAGTAGATTTTAGCGTGAGCCATGTCACCTGTTACGGTAACCTCGGTAATAGTTACCATACCCACGCGCGGATCTTTTACCTCGAACTGCAACAGATCAGCGAGCTCGCGTTGCATCTGATCTGCAACGCGGTCACTTCGTGAAAAGTCCTTAGCCATTAGAGCGTTCTGGCCACTTCGACAACCTCAAATACTTCCAGCAGGTCACCCACTTCAATATCGTTGAAGTTTTTCAGGGACAAGCCGCACTCGAAGTTAGATTTAACTTCCTTAACGTCGTCCTTGAAGCGCTTGAGGGAATCAAGCTCGCCAGTATGGATGACCACATCGCCACGCAATACGCGAACCTTGGAACTACGCTTGATAGTGCCATCCTGCACATAACAACCGGCCACTGCGCCAACCTTGGAAATGCGGAATACTTCACGTATTTCCACCATGCCGATGACACTTTCTTTCTTCTCTGGAGACAACATGCCACCCAGAGCAGCCTTAACTTCATCGACAGCTTCGTAAATGATGTTGTAATAACGTACATCCACGCCGGCACTCTCGGTCAGCTTGCGTGCGCCCGCATCTGCACGCACATTGAAGCCGATCACTACCGCCTTGGAAGCTACCGCCAAGTTGATATCAGATTCGCTGATAGCACCCACACCCGTGTGGATGATATTGACCTTCACTTCATCTGTAGAAAGCTTCTGCAATGAGGTAGCAAGTGCTTCGTAAGAACCTTGTACATCTGATTTAATAATCATCGCCAAGGTCTTGACTTCGCCTTCACCCATTTGCTCAAACATATTTTCAAGCTTGGCAGCCTGCTGTTTCGCCAGCTTCACATCACGGAACTTGCCCTGACGGAACAATGCGATTTCACGTGCTTTGCGCTCATCATTAAGCACAATCACTTCTTCACCGGAGTTAGGCACATCGGACAAACCTAGAATCTCGACAGGAATGGATGGACCGGCTTCCTTGATATCATTACCAGCTTCATCCAGCATGGCACGTACACGACCAAAGGCACTACCCGCCAATATCATGTCACCACGCTTCAAGGTGCCCGATTGCACAAGTATGGTAGAAACCGGACCACGGCCCTTATCAAGACGACCTTCAATTACCAGGCCCTTAGCCGGGGTATTCTTCGGGGCCTTCAGTTCAAGAACCTCAGCCTGCAGCAATACGGCTTCCAGCAAATCATCAATGCCTTGGCCAGTTTTCGCAGAAACCTCAACAAACATGGCTTCGCCACCATATTCCTCAGGGATAACCTCTTGCGCAACCAGCTCCTGCTTCACGCGCTCCGAGCTGGCACCTGGCTTATCAATCTTGTTAATAGCCACCACCAACGGCACATTACCGGCCTTAGCGTGATGGATGGCTTCTATGGTTTGTGGCATAACGCCGTCATCCGCAGCCACCACCAGAATTACCACGTCAGTGGCCTTTGCACCACGGGCACGCATAGCAGTAAACGCTTCGTGACCCGGTGTATCCAGGAATGTCACCATGCCGCGTGGCGTTTCCACATGGTAAGCCCCAATATGCTGGGTAATACCACCGGCTTCGCCAGAAGCCACCCGACTGCGACGGATGTAATCCAGCAGTGAAGTCTTACCATGATCCACGTGACCCATCACCGTGACCACGGGTGGGCGTGTTTCCAGTACGGCTTCGTCATGCTCAGTATCATCGAGGAAGGTTTCCGGGTCGTTAGCTGCCGCTGCCTTTGCGGTATGGCCCATTTCCTCTACGATAATGATCGCTGTTTCTTGATCCAATACCTGGTTAATGGTTACCATCATGCCCATTTTCATGAGCGTTTTAATCACTTCGCTGGCTTTGACTGCCATCTTGTGTGCCAGGTCAGCTACCGAAATAGTTTCCGGTACTAACACCTCATGTACGATAGGCTCAGTTGGTGCAGTAAAGGCATGTTGCTGATCATCGGCATCGCGGTGGGCTTTAGATTTACTTTTATGCGCGCGCCAGCCCTGATTAGCCCCAGCATCATTACGTGTTTTGATGCCACGTTTTTTATTCTCGGCATCTGCCCACTCTTTGTTCTTGACGCCTTTTTTCGCAGTCTTGTCTTCAGGCTTTGCGCCCTCTTTAGCGACGGGCTTGTGTAAAGTGCCTTCTGAAAGCTTGGTAGGTGCTGCTGCTTTCGCTGCGGCAGCCGCTGCTTCAGCGACTTTTCTGGCTTCTTCCTCTTGACGCTTCTGCAGCACCTCTTGTTTTTTGCGTAACTCTTCAGTCTGAATGGCCATTAGCGTTGCATGACGCTTGGCTTCATGCTCACGTTGCGCCAACTGCTCTGCACTGATCAGACTTTTCTTCAACGTCTGCTTTACAACGGGTGCTGGTTCAATCGGCTCAGCCGGTATTTCTATCACTGGAGCCACTATTTCAGGCTCGGGCAGCACCTCTGGCTCAGGAACTACTATTGGCTCGGCAATAACCTCTACCAATTCCGGTTCAGCAACAACAGGAGCTTCTAACTCCAGCTCCGTTACAACCTCTGCGGGCTCCTCCATAACAGATTCGTCCACATCTGGCAGTGAAGGATCACGACGCACGAGAACACGTTTTTTACGCACTTCAACCTGTATGGTCCGAGCTTTACCTGTGCTGTCAGATTTTTTAATCTCAGTCACTTGTTTACGGGTTAACGTAATTTTGGTTTTTGGCGCTTCAGCACCGTGCTCTTTACGCAAATACTCAAGCAATGAAGTTTTGTCCTGCTCGGTTAGCTGGTCACCTGATGCTGTCTTATTCACGCCCGCACCCTTCAACTGCTCAAGCAGAAGCTCAGCCGGCAGGCCTAACTCACTGGCAAATTGTGCTACGCTTGTCTGTCCCATCCTGTTACTCCAGTCTATTCTTTACACGACTACTAATTTCACGCTTTTCAGACTTACTCAAAATTAAGCCAGCCTGAGGGTTATACCAACCCTGCTATTATGCAAACCACGGTGCACGCGCTGTCATAATCAATTGCTTGGCGCGCTCTGCATCCATACCGGTTAACTCAACCAGATCATCTACTGCAAGATCCGCCAAGTCCTCCATGGTAGAAACCCCTTTAGAGGCCAATAAGTGTGCGGTAGCTTCGTCCATGCCCTCCATCCCGAGCAAATCTTCAGAGGCTTCTTCGACTTTTTCTTCCTTGGCAATAGCTTCTGTTAACAGCGCCGCACGTGCACGCTTGCGCAACTCATTGATGGTGTCATCATCAAAAGCATCTATTTCACTCATTTCCGACATTGGAACGTAAGCGATTTCCTCCAAGGTACTAAAACCTTCCTGCACCAGGATATCAGCTACCTCTTCATCCACATCCAGCTTATCAATGAACAATTGGCGCGTACTGCTATATTCTTCTTCGTTCTTCTTTGCAGCCTCTTCTTCAGTCAGGATGTTCAATGTCCAGCCGGTAAGTTCAGAAGCCAAGCGTACATTTTGCCCGTTACGGCCAATCGCTTGTGCTAACTGCTCTTCGTCTACGACAACATCCATGCTGTGAGCATCTTCATCTACAACGATGCTAGATACTTCGGCAGGTGCCATGGCGTTGATTACAAACTGCGCTGGCTCCATTGACCACAGCACAATATCAACGCGCTCGCCAGCCAACTCGCCTGTTACCGCCTGCACACGCGAACCGCGCATACCTACACAAGTACCCACAGGATCCAAACGTTGGTCATTAGATTTCACCGCGATTTTTGAACGCAGACCGGGGTCACGTGCAGCCGACTTGATCTCCAACAATCCATCTTCTATTTCTGGCACTTCCAACTCAAACAGTTTGGATAAAAATTCGGGTGCGATACGCGATAAAATCAATTGCGGGCCACGGCCACCTCGCTCCACCCTCGAAAGATAAGCGCGTACGCGATCACCTACGCGCAAGTTTTCCTTAGGGATCATCTGGTCTCGAGGTAACAAACACTCAATGCGGCCAACTTCGATAATTGCATTGCCTTTTTCCATACGCTTGATAACGCCAGTCACCAAATGTTCTTTACGCGCCAGGAAATCATCCAGAATTTGCTCACGCTCGGCTTCGCGTACTTTTTGCAGTATCACCTGCTTCGCGGCCTGAGCCCCGATACGGCCAAACTCTACTGATTCGAGAGGCTCTTCAAACGTGTTGTGCTCTGACAACTCCTTGCCGGCAAGACGCTCATCATCTGCATACATTTGTGCAGCGGGATTTTCCAGCGCCTCATCATCAGAAAGTACTGTCCAGCGGCGGAAAGAATCATATTCACCGTTTTCACGGTTGATCTCCACACGCACATCCGCCTCCTCTGAAAAGCGCTTTTTAGTCGCTGAAGCTAATGCAAGCTCCAACGCCGTAAAAATAACCTCTTTTGCAACACTTTTCTCGTGGGCAAGCGCATCTACTAACAACAATATTTCGCGACTCATCTTAATCTCCGCATAAAATGCTTGGTATTAAAGCTGGGGTGTATCAAAACTCAGGATTTAAACGTGCTTTATCAATGTTAATTAAAGGGATTTTCAACTGCACACCCTCAACCTCCAACAAAAGATCATCCTGCTCCAAACCCCTTAACAGCCCTATAAAATTCTTCCTGCCCTCAATAGGCATACGCACTTTCACCTGCGCGCGCTGCCCGCTGAAGCGCACAAAATCAGCATCTTTCTTCAAAACGCGATCCAATCCCGGCGAGGAAACCTCGAGCCGGTCATAATCTATTTCATGCTCAACCGATAACAGATTGCCAACCTGATTACTCACAAGCACACAATCGTCAATGTTGACACCTTCGGGCTTGTCTATAAACAGGCGTAGCAATTTACCTCGATTGGAAACTTCCAAATCGACCATTTCATAACCCAACTGGGTCACTGAACGCTCTAGTAGTGAGTACAAATCTATCAACTAATCAGCCTTGCCAAGTTATGTCCAATTTTACCAAACCACTGTCCGGCGCGATTAACAGAAACAAAAAATGGGCTTAACGCCCATCAATTTTTACTACCTGATATTCGTATTATATCAACCAATTCAGTCAATTGGTATTACAACAAACAACCACAACAAAAAAGCCCTCGCAAAGAGGGCTTTTGAGTGACATCGGATAGCTTGCGGCTAACCGAGTCTGTATAAGAAGCCTGGCGTTGACCTACTTTCGCATGCGAAGAGCATACTATCATTGGCGCAGAATCGTTTCACGGCCCTGTTCGAGATGGGAAGGGGTGGTTCCAATTCGCTATGGACGCCAGACAT
>JBAZTJ010000060.1:0-14568 GCA_041662005.1 Candidatus Methylopumilus sp. | reverse complement strand
CCATTAGGAGGTAGACAAGAAATAGAGGAATAATTCCGGAGTTGGTAAGACTTAACTGAGCTTGAATCGTGCCAGCGACCGACCAACGGCAATATATGAACCTGCCAAACCTAGCGCTACAGCGCTTACAACCATCGCAATGTTTGCGCTAGCCTGTGGTAGTTTCAGACTGAAGTTGCTGGAATATAGTTCGGAGATATCAGCTACCGAGAAATTGAATAACTGTATTACACCAGCCAGGATTAGCCAGGCCGCCAGCCCACCCCCTAAGCCATAGAGTGCCCCCGCATATAAAAACGGACGGCGGATGAAGCGATCAGTGGCACCTATCAGTTTACTTACTTCAATTTCTTCACGTTGCGTCAATATCTGCAGGCGTATGGTATTGCCGATAATGGCAATCAGCGCGAACCCCAGCAGGGCAACTAGCACCAGAATAGCTTTTTGCCCCAGTTTTAATACGGCGTCGAGTCGTTTGATCCAGTTGGCATCCGCTTGTGCCAGTTCCACGCCTGGCCATTGCTGCATTTCTTGTTGCAGCCGGTCTATGGTGACGGGGTCTATAGCCTTGGGGTAGACAAAATAAGCGTCTGGCAGCGGGTTTTTTTCCAGGCTGTTGGCCACGCCGGCAGTGCCGGCATTAATCTGTAGTTGTTGCCAGGCTTTATCTTTACCCTCAAATCGGTAGCTTTTGATGTCGGGATGCTTTTTCAATTGTTTGTCGAGTGCGGCAATGCTGTCTGCCGACACATCCAGCTTGAGAAACAGGCTAAGCTGCGGTTCATTTTGTACCGTGCCTGCCAGGCGAGTCAGGTTGTCTACAATGACATACAGTATGCCGGGAAGGCACAGGGTGACTCCTATGACGCAGCACATCATCAGGGTAGCCACAAGATTGCGGCGCATGCGGCTTAGCACCTGATGTAAAGCCTGCTTATGCTGGTTTAGCCATTGTTTCATGCTGGTCGTGCCCCATTGTTTAGCGCGCCATGTTGCAAGTGCAGTATCTGATGCTGCACAGGGGCGTTGATGGGTGGCTCATGCGTAGCAATGATGACAGTCACACCCACTTGCTGAAATGCGTAAAGAAAAGACATGATTTCTGCTGCATAAGTCTCATCCAAATTACCTGTTGGCTCATCGGCTATGAGGATGGAAGGCCTGCTTACAACTGCGCGGGCAATCGCCAGCCGCTGTTGCTCACCCCCTGATAGGGTGATGGGCATGGCCTTTTCCTTATTCAGCAGGCCGACTTTATCCAGCGCTGCCCGTATGCGTTTCCCAGCTTCGCTGCCGGTAACACCATTGATATAGAGCGGCAATGCTACGTTCTCAAAACAGTTACGGTCATACAACAATTTATGGTCCTGAAATATCAGGCCAAATTTACGTCTTAAATAAGGGACTGCCGCAGGCCGCAGCTTGCTTACATTCTGGTTGCCAATCAATACGGTGCCGGAGGTCGGACGTTCGATGGCTGCAATCAGTTTGAGCAGGGTGCTTTTACCTGCACCGGATTGGCCAGTTACCGATACCAGGCTGCCTTGCTCAATTTCAAATGAAATGTTCTTGAGCACCTCATCGCTGCCCGGGTAGCGCTTGCATACCTGATCGAACTTGATCATATTGCGTTGCCCATTCCTTCAGTTAGTGTTGCCATCAGCCAGCACTTATTATTCAAATAACGCCTCAACTTATTCAAATAACGCCTCAACAAACTCGCTCGCCAGAAAAGGCCGTAAATCGCCTATCGATTCACCTACACCGATATAGCGAATGGGGATAGGCCGGGATTCTGCAATCGCGGCAATGACGCCACCTTTAGCTGTGCCATCAAGCTTGCTTAATACCAGGCCGGTGACACCCAGCGCATCATCAAATGCCTTGACCTGTGCCACCGCATTCTGCCCGGTATTCGCATCCAGCACCAATAACACCTCATGCGGGGCGCCAGGTAATGCCTTGTCGATGACGCGCTGCACCTTGCGGATTTCTTCCATCAGATTGAGCTGCGTAGGCAAGCGGCCAGCAGTATCAGCCAGCACAATATCGATGCCTTTAGCGCGGGCAGAGTTGATGGCATCAAAGATCACGGCGGCTGCATCACCGCCTTCGCTGGCAACCACATGCACATTGTTGCGCTCACCCCAGGCCTGTAGTTGTTCGCGTGCTGCTGCGCGAAAAGTATCACCGGCGGCAATCAGTACTGATTTACCCTGGGCCTGAAACAGGTTTGCAAGTTTGCCTATGGTCGTGGTTTTACCTGCGCCGTTCACACCGGTGAGCATGATGACGAAAGGGTGGTGGGTTGAGGTTTCCAGTGTTGCCTCCAAAGGCGCCAGCAACTCCAGCAACGATAGCTTGAGGGCTTCCTTGAGCTGGCTGGTGTCGCTAAGGCTCTGCCGCTTTACCCGACCTCTAATTTGCTGTAGCAATGCATCGGTGGCGGATACGCCAACATCCGAAGTCAGAAGGATGGTCTCCAGCTCTTCGTAAACATCCTCATCAATCTTGCCGCCGCCAAACAGCCCTGCCAGTTGATTACCCAGGTTGCTGCGTGTTTTGGCCAGCCCTTGTTTTAAGCGCTCTGTCCAGCTTGCAGCTGGTTCTGCAGGTATAGCGACGACAGGTGTCGCAGGCGGCTGCACGATGTTATCGGGTGCGGCGTTGGTGTTGTCTGTCGTTTTGGGAGTTTTGTCTTTTTTGAAGAAATCGAACATAGCAGTTCACTTGTAAAGTTCTGTTATTTTAGTCGCAATTACCCTTGCACGCTACGAACTAACGTAGTTTTACCTTTGTCAGACCCATGCTTTATATGAAGGGCTTAACTTCATGCAGCTATAATGTGCGGTAATAACAAGGAGAGTCACCAAGTGATGATACGAAAAGCACTGCCAGGCCTATTGATTCTTTTGGCGCTAAACCCTCTCGCGGCAATTGCAGATCCCGATATCGAAGAGTTCAAGCTGGATAATGGATTGCGCATTATTGTGCAGGAAGACCATAGGTCACCTGTCGTGGTATCTCAGGTTTGGTATCGGGCCGGCAGTCTGGATGAAGTCAATGGTAAAACCGGTGTTGCTCATGTGCTGGAGCATATGATGTTCAAGGGCACCAAACAGCTTAAAGCTGGCCAATTCTCGCGGCTGGTCGCAGCTGCGGGCGGTAAGGAGAATGCATTTACTTCTACCGACCAAACCGTTTATTTTCAACAGCTGGAAAAATCTCAATTACCACTTTCATTCAGGCTGGAAGCCGATCGTATGGCGAACCTGCAATTGACTGCAGAAGAGTTCTCCAAGGAAATCAAGGTGGTGATGGAGGAGCGTCGCTGGCGTACCGAAGACAAGCCGCAATCCAAGGTAAATGAACAGTTTCAATCCACTATCTATAAGGTTCACCCTTATGGCAGGCCTGTTGTGGGCTGGATGAATGACCTGGAAAACATGACGGTAGACGATGCGCGCGAGTGGTACCAAACCTGGTATGCGCCGAATAACGCCATATTGGTAGTGGTTGGGGACGTAAAGGCCAAGGATGTGTTGAAGCTTGCCAAACAATACTTCGGGCCACTTAAACCGCACGCACTACCTGCACGCAAGCCGCAGGTCGAGCCGCAGCAGATAGGTGAGCGTAGCCTCATCGTCAAGGCGCCAGCCAAGTTACCTTATGTACTCATGGGCTACCATGTGCCGGTACTCAATGATCCGGAAAAAGACTGGGAGCCCTATGCGCTGGAAATCCTGGCTGGGGTGCTTGATGGCAATCCATCAGCTCGCCTCAACCAGAACCTAGTGCGTCAGTCGCAAGTGGCGGTGGATGTTGGTGCCGGCTACGACATGGTACAGCGCGGTCGCCAGGGCCTGTTCGAGATTGAAGGCACGCCAAGCGAGGGCAAAACAGCTGCCGATATGCAGGCGGCGTTACTGCAGCAAGTTGAGTTGATCAAGGATGCAGGGGTGACTACCGAGGAACTGGATCGTGTCAAAGCGCAGGTGATAGCGGCCGATGTGTACCAGCGCGATTCCATGTTCTATCAGGGCATGCAGATAGGCCAACTGGAGATTTCCGGATTTTCCTGGAAGATACTGAAAGACTATCCAGCCAGATTGCAGGCCGTGACAGCAGAACAGGTACAGGCCGTTGCCAAAAAATACCTGGTTAAGGACAATTTGACCATTGCCACCCTGGAACCCCAGCCCATAGACCCAAATGCCAAGCCACAGGGGAAACCACATGTACATTAATAAGATGATAAAGAGCCTGCTGCTAGCCGCTATAGTCGTCCTGTTCAGTTTTCAGGCACAAGCGGGCCTGAAGATACAGCAATGGCAGACTGCCGAAGGTAGTGAAGTATATTTTGTTGAGAATCATGATTTACCCATCATGGATATCAGTGTTAATTTCGCTGCCGGTAATGCCCGCGATGAAGCCTCCAAGGCCGGTGTTGCTGGCGTGACCAAATATATGATGACGCTGGGTGCGGCGGGCCTGACGGATGAAGACATCTCCAAGCGTATGGCCGATGTTGGCGCGGTACTGGGTGGTGAGCTGGATGCAGATCGTGCCAGCTTCAAGTTGCGCACACTCAGCAGTGCGCGCGAACGCGATCAGGCGCTGGATGTGTTTACCAAAATCCTGCACAAGCCCGACTTTCCGCAGGCTGTACTGGAGCGGGAGAAGGCGCGCATTATTGCTGGCCTGAGGGAAGCCGCGACACAGCCGGAAAGTATTTCATCGAAGGCGTTCATGAAGGCATTGTATGGCACTCATCCTTATTCTATCGATGAAGAACCGGAGACCGTTGTCGCTATCCAGCAAGCAGACCTGAAGAAATTTTACAGCACTTATTACGGTGCCCAGGGTGCAGTCATTGCGCTAATTGGCGATATGAGCCGGGCAGATGCCGAGCAACTGGCAGAGCGTATCTCCAAGGGTATGCCGCAAGTGGCGGCTGTGGCGCCCTTGCCTGCAGTCACTTATCCTGATCAGGCCAAGGAAGAGCGCATAGCACACCCGGCAAGCCAGTCGCACATCCTGTTGGGTTACCCTGGCGTCAAGCGCGGTGATGCTGACTATTTCCCACTCTATGTCGGCAACTATATCCTGGGCGGCGGTGGTTTTGTTTCGCGCCTGACGGAAGAGGTGCGCGAGAAGCGCGGCCTAGTCTATAGCGTATACAGTTACTTCATGCCGATGGCACAGCTAGGCCCGTTCCAGGTTGGCCTGCAAACCAAGCGCGACCAGGCAGATGCTGCGCTCAAGCTGGTACGGGAAACACTGGTTAAATTTATCAGTGATGGTGTGACTGAGAAAGAGCTGCAGGCAGCCAAGATGAATATCACCGGCGGCTTCCCGCTGCGGTTGGATAGTAACGGCAAGATACTTGATTACCTTGCGGTGATTGGTTTTTACAAGCTACCACTGACCTATCTGGATGATTTCAATAACCAGGTTAACAAGGTGACCGCAGCACAAATCAAGGATGCGTTTAACCGCCGCATCAAGACCGACAAGATGGTGACGGTGGTGGTCGGTGGCGGCAACTAATCGTGTACGTATAGGCGGTGGTGAGTGGCGCAGCCGCCTGCTGTCATTCCCGGAAGCGCCGGGCCTAAGGCCCACCCCGGACCGCGTGCGACAAACCCTGTTTAACTGGCTGGGGCAAGAGCTGCATGGCCTGGCTTGCCTGGATCTGTTTTCAGGCACAGGCGTGATGGGGTTCGAGGCTTTGTCACGGGGTGCCCGGCTGGCGGTGATGGTGGAAAAGGCAAAGCCGGCTTATCTGGCCTTGTTGCAAAACAAACAATTACTAAAGGCAGAAGCCGCACAAGTGCTGAATATGGATGCCATGCAGTTTCTGGGCAAAAACCAGCAGCTATTCGATGTGATCTTTCTTGACCCGCCTTACCATCAAGACTGGTTGTCGAAAATTTTACCGCTGATGTCCCGGCATCTCACTGCTGATGGCCTGCTCTATGTCGAATCTGAGTATGCCCTAGCAGATAATGAGCTGTGGCTGGTAATCAAGCAGGGCAAGGCTGGAAGTGTTTTTTACCACTTGCTTAAAGCAGGTGAAAAAGTCTCTAGTGATTGAAAAGTCATTAGCCTGTTAAAATTGGCGTAGTGAGTCAATTTTCAAGATGCAATTTTCCAGATTTAAATTTTCAAAAGCGCAATTTTGCGGGTGACCTGAATGCAAAAAAACCTAAAAGTCGTTTACCCCGGTACATTTGATCCCATGACACTGGGGCATGAAGATATCGTGCGGCGTGCAGCCGGCCTGTTTTCTGAAGTGGTGGTCGGCGTTGCCCAAAATCCGAGTAAGAAACCCTTCTTTGACCTGGACGAGCGCGTGATGCTGGCAGCCAGTGTGGTGAAGGATTGTCCCAATGTCACTGTGGTTGGTTTTTCCGGATTGCTTATGCAGTTTGTGCAGGAGCAGGGCGCCCGCGTTGTGGTGCGTGGCTTGCGTGCAGCGTCGGATTTTGAATATGAGTTCCAGTTGGCGGGTATGAATCGCAAGCTGTTCCCGCAAGTAGAATCTTTGTTCCTCACGCCTTCTGAGCAGTACATGTTCATCTCGGCAAGCCTGGTGCGCGAAGTGGCACTGCTGGACGGAGATGTAACTCAGTTCGTTTCACCGGTAGTGCAACAGCACATCCAAACTAAAATGCATGCGCTGGCTCAACGTAAGTAAATGCAGTTTCGCAACCAGACAAGTAGTGAGCGTAGGAAAATAGCATGGCTTTAATGATTACCGACGAATGCATCAATTGCGATGTATGTGAGCCTGAATGCCCAAACGATGCAATCTCGCAGGGCGAGGAGATCTATGTGATCGACCCCGGTCTGTGCACCGAGTGCGTGGGGCATTTTGATAAGCCGCAGTGCCAGCAGGTATGTCCTATCGACTGTATTCCCATGAATCCGGATGTGGTAGAAAACAAGGACGAGCTCTACCAGAAGTTTCTCAAGATATCTGCCGTAAAGTAATACACTCTTCTAACCCGCGCATGCCGATACCAGCTACCTCAATGAACTGGCATTCTCAAAGACAAGCAGGAACTCTGTAGATTGGGTGAGCCTGCAGGCACCATAGGGTTATAATTTCTATTAAATATATTGTCAGGAGATTTAAATGCGCCTATTACACACCATGCTGCGAGTCGGCAATCTTGACCGTTCCATCAAGTTTTATACCGAAGTGCTCGGCATGCAAGTGCTACGCCAGCATGACTTTCCCGATGGCAAATTCACCCTGGCTTTTGTCGGCTATGGCGCTGAAAAAGACCATACCGTGCTTGAGCTTACCTACAATTACGGTACTGAAAGCTATGATATGGGCAAGGCTTATGGGCATATTGCCATTGAAGTGGATGATGCTTATGTGGCCTGTGACAAGGTGAAGGCAGCCGGTGGTAAAGTTATTCGCGAAGCGGGTCCGATGATGCATGGCACTACGGTGATTGCATTTATTGAAGACCCGGATGGTTATAAGGTCGAATTTATTCAGGCTGGCACCTTCTAACAGAAGCCTGAAGCCGCAAAATAAAAAAGCCTGCATCTGCAGGCTTTTTATTGCTTAAGGATTCAAAACAAAAGGTATAAAGATTAAATCTCTACTTGTACGCGTGGGGTTTCTGGCCAGTCGACGTGGAAGAACTCGCCTCTCGGTTTATCGGTACGCTCGTAGGTATGGGCACCAAAATAATCACGTTGACCTTGCAGCAGATTGGCCGGCAATACAGCACTGCGGTAGCCATCGTAATAGGCCAGCGCTGCGGCAAAACCTTGCGCAGGGATGCCGTTGGTGACTGCCAGGGCAATCACTTTGCGCCATCCAGCCTGACCCTCGTTCATGGCATTGGTGAAATATGGATCCAGCATCAGGTTCTTTAGGCTGGAATTCAATGCATAGGCATCGGTGATTTTTTGCAGGAAGCGTGCGCGGATGATGCAACCACCACGCCAGATCTGGGCCAGTTCACCAAAGTTGAGTTTCCAGTTATATGCGACCTGGGCTTTATCAAAGAGTTGAAAGCCTTGTGCATAGGCGCAGATTTTTGAGCAATACAACGCACTCTTGATAGCTTCAATAATTTCTTTTTTGTCAGTCTCATGCTTTATGACCGGACCTTGCAGGATCTTGCTGGCAGCTACACGCTCTTCTTTCAGGCTTGAAAGTGCGCGGGCATATACTGCGGCGGCAATTGCATTTGCGGGTGCGCCCAGTTCTAATGCGTTTGCGGCTGTCCACTGGCCGGTACCTTTTTGACCGGCGGTATCCAGGATCTTATCCACCAGGAATCCGTCGCCAACAGGGTCTTTTTGTTGCAGAATGTCGCCAGTGATTTCGATCAGGAAGCTGGAGAGTTCGCCCTTGTTCCATTCTTTGAACACAGCGCCAATTTCATCGGCAGGCATGCCCAGCAGATTCTTCATCAGCCAGTAGGCTTCGCAGATTAACTGCATGTCGATGTACTCAATACCGTTATGCACCATCTTCACATAATGGCCAGCGCCGTCCGGGCCTACGTATTCTGTGCATGGGAAACCGCCAACCACTGGCTTGCCTGGTTTTGCGCCTTCCAGCGGCTCACCAGTCTTGGAATCGACTTTGGCGGCGATATCGCGCCAGATCGGCTCAAGGGAGGCCCAGGCCTTGCGTGTGCCGCCCGGCATGAGTGATGGGCCGAAACGTGCGCCGGTTTCACCACCGGAAACGCCGGAACCAACGAACTCAAGGCCTTTGGCACTGAGTTCTTTTTCGCGACGTATGGTATCTGTCCACAATGCATTACCGCCATCAATAATGATGTCGCCTTCTTCCAGGAAAGGCACCAGTGCATTAATGGTGACATCAGTTGCACTGCCAGCCTTGACTAGCAATACGATTTTGCGTGGGCGCTTGATACTAAGTACGAAGCTGGCCATGTCCTGAAAGCCAATCAGGTTGTCGGCTGAGGGTTCGTTCTTTTTGCAGTATTCGATAAAGTCAGAGGTTTTTTCGGGATTACGGTTGTAAACAGAAATCTTGTAACCATGATCCGCAATATTCAATGCAAGATTCTGCCCCATTACTGCTAGACCAACGAGGCCAATGTCTGTGTTTTTAGTAATCATAATCCCGGTTTCTTTTAGTTAGGTTGGATGGAAATGACAAGGAAGTATTAATGTTATTATCAACTTATAATACTATCAGTTTTAATTGGCTTGTGTGCCTGTTTTCAGAGTGTTTTACTAGGGTAATGCTTCCAGGTTCCATGAAAATAGCATAGCCGCATGGCTAAATTTTTGATTAGCCTGAACTTAAGTAAGCCATGTTAAGACTTAATTATGAATTAAAAAAGAAATACCATACCTCTCGTCGCTGATGTTTTCATCCCACCCCTTGCTAACAAATTAAAGAAAGCTATTTGCATGCCCCATGACGTTACCTTGATATCAACCATTTCAGCAGCACTTGGCATGGCATTGATCATGGGCTATATCGCTTCAAAATTACGTATGCCGCCGCTGGTAGGGTACTTGCTGGCAGGTATCATTATTGGCCCGACCACCCCGGGTTTCGTAGCGGATGTGGCATTGGCCGGGCAGCTGGCGGAAATCGGTGTCATGCTGTTGATGTTTGGCGTCGGTCTGCATTTTTCTCTCAAGGATTTACTCGCAGTTCGCAAAATAGCCATCCCCGGTGCTTTGGTACAGATACTGGTCGCCACTGCGATGGGTATGGCGACTGCCATGTACTGGGGCTGGGATGTCGGGGCAGCACTGGTATTCGGACTGGCCCTGTCCGTCGCCAGTACCGTGGTGCTGCTGCGTGCACTGGAAAGTCACGGCGCGCTGGAGTCGGTCAACGGGCAGATTGCGGTAGGGTGGTTGATTGTTGAAGACCTGATCATGGTGCTGGTGCTGGTGTTGTTGCCAGTGCTCGCCGGCTTGCTAGGGAGCAAGCCTGACCCGGCAGCACATACCGCCGTGCATGTGGCTGCTACCGGCGATATCTGGACGACGATAGCGATTACCTTGGCCAAGGTGGTGGCTTTTATTGCCTTGATGCTGGTGGTCGGGCGCAGGGCGTTTCCCAAACTATTATGGCTGGTCGCGCGTACCGGCTCGCGTGAACTGTTCACGCTTTGCGTGCTGGCTGCAGCTGTCGGTGTGGCCTATGGTTCAGCCAAGGCGTTTGATGTTTCATTCGCATTAGGAGCGTTTTTTGCCGGCATGATGATGCGGGAATCCGAGTTCAGCCATCGTGCCGCGGAAGAGTCTTTGCCCTTGCGCGATGCATTTTCCGTGCTGTTCTTTGTGTCGGTAGGCATGCTGTTCGACCCCAGTGTGTTGCTGACAGAGCCGATGAAGGTGTTGGCGGTGACGGCTATCATCATGGTTGGTAAAACGCTGGCGGCCATCATGCTGGTGCTGGCATTTCGTTATCCGCTGAATACGGCGCTGACGGTAGGTGCGAGTCTGGCGCAGATAGGTGAATTTTCATTCATACTTGCCGGCATGGGGGTTGCGCTTGGGCTGCTCTCTATCGAGGGGCAGAGCCTGATACTGGCGGGCGCGCTTATTTCTATCGCTTTGAACTCGCTAGTGTTCAAGGCCATCAAGCCTTTTCAGGATATTCTGCGCCAGCGCTCAGCATTGGCGCGGAGGCTTGAAACACGCGAAGATCCCCTGGCGATGTTGCCCATGTCGGTAGAAGAAGCCTATCTTTCAGGGCAGGTGGTTCTGGTGGGCTATGGGCGGGTGGGCAGGCGTATTGCCGAGGCTTTGTCTGAACATCACATACCTTATGTGGTGGCGGAGCAAAACCGTGACATCGTCGAGAAGTTGCGGGCACGGAGTATTCCTGCTGTCTCAGGCGATGCTGCCGACCCAGCGGTGCTGATTCAGGCACACATCGCGAGGGCGGGTATGCTGGTGATTGCCACGCCCGATACTATCAGCGTGCGCAAAATGGTAGATACCGCACGCATGCTCAACCCGGCGATTGAAGTGGTCTTGAGGACGCATAGCGATGAGGAATCCAGGATGCTGGAAAATGAGAACGTCGGTAAAGTGTTCATGGGTGAGCACGAGCTGGCAAAAGGTATTACCAGCCATATATTGACGCGCATGGGGCGAAATCCTGAGGCGTCAAAGATGCATTAGATTGCACTTCAATGAATAGCGGATCGTAAGGCTGATGAGCCTTTTCAGCCATTTCTGCGCTTTCGTCCGTAATACTATCCCCATTTTGTTTGCCAGCCCTTTATAATGAGCGGCTATTTTCAAGCACTTAGCGCTACACACTATACGTAACAGCTACAATAAAATGAGCCCATCCCAAAAAATTGCCACTGATGATGTCCGTATCATCGAAATCAAAGAGCTTAGGCCGCCGTCAGAGTTGCTGGACGAACTTGAGGCGAGCCAGGCGACTACCGACAATATCCTGGCGACGCGCACTGCCATACACCGCATATTGCATAGCTCGGATGACCGTCTGCTGGTCATCATCGGCCCTTGCTCCATTCACGATTACAGCGCAGGCATCGAATACGCCAAACGTCTGGCGGAGCAACGCAGCAAGTTTGCAAATGAGTTGCTGATCGTGATGCGGGTGTACTTTGAAAAACCGCGCACGACAGTGGGCTGGAAAGGGCTTATTAATGACCCGCACCTGGACGGTAGCTTCAAGATCAATGAAGGCCTGGAACTAGCGCGTCGTTTCCTGCTGGAAGTGAATGAGCTTGGCATGCCGGCTGGGACTGAGTTCCTGGATACTATTACCCCGCAATACACGGCTGACCTGGTGAGCTGGGGCGCTATTGGCGCACGCACTACTGAGTCACAGGTGCATCGTGAACTGGCGTCTGGCTTATCTTGCCCGGTAGGTTTCAAGAACGGTACGGATGGCAACATTCGTATTGCAGTGGATGCCATCAAGGCAGCTGCCAGCCAGCATCATTTTTTATCCGTGACCAAAGAAGGCCATTCCGCCATTATTTCTACTGCTGGCAATGAAGATTGCCATGTCATCCTGCGCGGCGGCAAGACGCCAAATTACGATGTTGCCAGTGTCGATGCGGCTGCGCAGGAACTGGCAGCGGCAGGACTTGCTGCTAAGGTGATGATTGATTGCTCGCACGCTAACAGCCTCAAGCAATACAGATTGCAGATGGATGTGGCTAAAGATGTAGCTGGGCAACTGGGGCATGGCGATGACCGCATCATAGGCGTGATGGTCGAATCGCACCTGAATGCAGGGCGTCAGGACCACACCCCGGGTTGCACTCTGGAATATGGCAAATCCATTACCGATGCCTGCCTGGGCTGGGATGATACGCTTGAGTTGCTGGATATCCTGGCCGCTGGCGTGCTTGCACGCCGCCATGAGCATGAGGATACGATTGAAGAGTAATTGGTGCTTGCCTCACTTTGTTCAGATAGCAAGCACTACATAACTCAGCTGAAGGTGGTTGGTTAGAGAGTCTGATTTACGCGGTAACTGCAATTTTCGGACATGCTTCCGACTCATATTCCGTGAGCCATGACTGGGATTTGGTGGCGGATAGCGGCTTTGAAAATTTATAGCCTTGCACGAACCACAGCCGCTGGACTCTTCCATTCCGATATCTGTTTTTACGCCCTCGGCCACAAGCTCTGCGGTCATCTTCGGGATGCATGGCAGTGCCTATGCTGGCTGAGATATAGACACTGCGCCCGGCGAAAGGAAAGCAGACCTGCCACGTGGAAGGTTTGTTTAACTGGAATTAAGTAATCGGAATGCTGTGGTCGAAGTTGGGTTTAGTTAAAGATGGTATCTTAAGCTGTTGCACCGGCTCAAGCAGGTGGTTACGTTGCCGCAAGAAAGTATGGGTTTTCTGCAATTTGGCCCCCAGTTTTATTTTGGTCTCAAAGTCTGCATGCCTGCTCTGGCAGCTATGAAACTTGTCACGGATGCACATCTCAATGTTGTGTACCCAGCTCAGAAGGTCCAGGTTGTATTTTTGACTGAGCCCGTAATCCAGCCCCCGGTATTTGTCCAGTAGTATCCCATTTCGATGTAGCAGCAGGTTAAATCCGATGAGCTGGCCTTCAGCACGGTATAACACATAGCGGCATTGGTTAGGCATCAGTGCGGCGATCGACTCGAAAAATTCCGGGGTAAGTTTTTCAAACTTCAGTTCGCTACGCGCGTAACAATTCAGGTAAAGCTGATAGATTGCATCAAGCTCCGGCACCACTCCGTCAAACTCTTCAATCTGCACATGCTTGCAAATTTCTAACTTGTAGCGCAGGTCTTTTTGGGTGGCGCTGTTCTGTGATTGTAGATAGTCGTCTATGTTAGTGAAGTTGATTGTGTTGATGGTGATCGGCACATTGTCTGTCTGGGTAAAACCAAGCTGCTTCAGTGGTTGCATCAGCTGTTCTGCGTCTGATTGCAGAATATCCCTGAAGGCAATGCAACTAATATTCTCACGCGCTGCAATTGCCTCTAGTTGCTGATTTAATGCGCTGATCATATCTGGATCAAAAGGATAGTCACGCGTGATGCCCAATTTGCCGCTGTTGGTGACAGGGGAGCCTACACACAGCCACTTGGAGTTGCACGCACCGGCCGCAACGTTATGTAAGTAGGTTGAAGGCTGTCTGGCAACGCCTTGTGAGGGGCTTACCGGGACATAGTCAGTAATGAAATACGGGGCAAGCAGTACCACGATACCGCCACGACGCACCGCGGCATAACCGGTTTTAAAGCCTTTTACCTTGCTGATCTCGAAGGCCAGATGGTAGCGGTAACTTTCGACATCCCCCGGTAGTAGCCTGTCCCATATGGCCTCTTCGTATTTGGCTGCTGTAAAGCTACGCTCGCTGGTGTACAGGTTTTGTTGAAATGCTGTTGAAAGAGGGGCGATTTGCATCAGGACTCCAGCTGACTCACTATTAAAACGCTGCCGGTTCCGCCAAAGGCGAAGGAATTGGACATGGCGTGGTTAAGCATGACGTTATGTCTGGCCACATTGGGAATGTAGTCCAGATCGCAGGCTGGGTCAGGCTGCTGCAGGTTGATGGTCGGTGGTAGCGAGCCACTCACCAGTGCCAGCGTGGTTGCCACGAACTCTACCGCGCCGGCTGCGCCCATCAGGTGTCCATGCATGGACTTGGTCGAGCTGATGGTTGTGTGCTCTGCTGCGTGACCAAATATTTGTTTGATTGCCGTGGTTTCCGTGATGTCATTGAGTTGAGTACCCGTGCCGTGAGCATTGATATAGCCTATATCGGTTGGCTGCAACTCAGCACTAGCCAGTGCCGAACTCATCGCCGCTGCCTGGCCCGCGGCTGTAGGCTGGGTGATATGGGTGGAGTCATTGCCAATGCCATACCCTTTAAGCTCCGCGTAGATATATGCACCGCGCGCCTGAGCACGTTCCATGTCTTCCAGCACGACGATAGCGGCACCTTCTCCCAGCACCAGTCCGCTACGATCGGCGGAGAATGGCTTGCACGATGCGCCTGGGTCGGATAGGTCTTCTTTTGCCATGGTGCGTAAGGCTTCCCAAGCCTTGATGGTGC
>JBAZTJ010000059.1:4701-14891 GCA_041662005.1 Candidatus Methylopumilus sp. | reverse complement strand
TCAGCGATCCAGAGCTGGTTCGCCAAAAAGGATTCTCTTTACTTGATATTAAACGCTATGCACAAAGCTTGGGTATGCGTGCTCGCGGCTACAACGTAAAGCCAGAAACCCTGGAAAAAATCCGCATCCCAAGCATCGTGTTGCTTGACTATAAAGGATACAAACACTTTGTGGTTCTTAAAAAAGCTACAGCGGAAAAGGCCTATATTGCCGACCCCGCATTAGGAAACCGCATCATGAAGCGGTCAGAGTTTGATGCTGACTGGAATGGCATCATATTCGCTGTGGTTGGGCAAGGGTTTAATCGTGACACTGTGCTGCTGCGACCTAAAGAGGCGGTAACCGCACGTAACTTGGTGAATACCTACCGCCCTTTAACGGATGCCGAGTTGTTCGATTTTGGATTTATTCGCGCCGACATGCTGGGCTTGTAATTATAAAAAAGTCTTATTTAGTACTAATGAATAAGTGAATAAGCTCTGTTGATAATGATAACGGGGTAGTGATGAGGAGGCAAAAATGAATATTTCGTCCATGAATTCAGTGCAGCATGCGGAGTACTTACGGCATCCGGGACTGGTAATGGTGCCCGGGCATGTTGGTAAAACCCCTGGTAATGGCTACAAAAGAATTGCTTTGGCGCTTATCGGGGCGCTTGCTTTTACTCCGGTGGCAAGAGCTGATTTGCCACCGGACCTGGAGGTGTTTAGTAATATGCAGGAAGTGCCTGACGGGGAGCTATCACACATGCGAGGTAAGTTTGCCAGCAATAATCAGGTGCTTTATTTTGGCGTTGAAATGGTTAGCCAATGGCAGACACCAACCGGCAATATTGTGACTGCCGGGGCTAACCTCAATATCGATTTTCGCGGGGGATCCGGTCAGCCAAGCGTGCAGTATTCACCTACAGTGAGTATCGTTCAGCAAGGCCAGGGGGTCGCTACTGTACAAGCCAGCAATACTAATGGAGTCAGTGGTGGGGCAGGTTTGGCTAATGTGAGCGGTGTTTCTCAAAGCATCCAAGTGGCTGGACAGTCTAATAAGATTCAAAACGGTATTGATATGCAGGTTGATCTCACCTCATCCCAAGGAGGTGGCTTGATTCCTTCTGCAGTGCAGGGCCAGGCTGGCGCGGTTTCTGCGACTGGCGATGATGGGACTGTCGCGATGGTGACGCTTTCCAATAACAGTATCGGTGTGAACGTGGTTGTTCCCGGGCAAGGGCAGGTGCTGCAAACGATTCGTGACCAGGGTATGTTTCAATCTGCACGTATCGGTGGTGACCTGAACCAGATCCACAACACGATTACTATGCATGTTGGCATAAACACTGCTGCCGGTATGGGTGGTGTAGGTAGCGCCTATACGGCCTTGCAAGGAATTAAGGGATTGCCGCTGAATGGAATGTTCTAGGAGAGTATAACAATACTGCAGTAGTAGGATGAGGCACAAGAGGAGCACGGGGGTGACCCCATGGGAACAGTTCGTAGACATACGTAGGGGCAAGTCCCTAATGTACTGCATGAACAGAATGGATATCCATCATCATTCGAGTTTTCCCTCGTGCTCCTCTTGTGCCTCTTATTATGCAAACACACTTTAATTTAATGGTTATTTCATATAACTATTAGATACCATTTTCTTCCCCCAGTTTAATTGATTGCGCCCTGTGTATCGGCCTCATAGAGTGTCGTAGTAAGCCTTTATTGGGTATATGTGCACCTTACAAGTTGGTTTGTTGGCCAGAACTGGCTGATGAGTTTCTAGAAAAGCTGGCCTTTCGTGGTGTAGACATGAAGATGGGCGGGTGCACTTTTCAGGGAGATGCAAAAAAACTATGAATAGGCACGTGTTTAAACTAAGTGGTGTGGCCTTGGCAATTGCCTGTCTGCCAGTAAGCAGCTGGGCTGCAGATACGGTGGCGAGCTCACCAGAAGTAGCGCAATTGCGCCAGGAGTTGGGTGAGCTTGGGCAGCGCTATGAAGCCCAGAGTGCAGCCTTGCAGGCTTTGGCTAGAAGATTGCAGCAGTTGGAAAATTCGGGGCAAGGGCAACTTCGCCCTGCGCGGGCCATGAAAACCGCTGCCGTGACAGAGCCTGCAGCAGGTTCATCGCAGGCCGGCGAAGAAAACCAGACGACGCAGGATAGCGGAGAGGCTGTGGTAAAGGAGGCGCCTCAATCACGAAGTGCCGAGGCGGTTTATCGTGAACAAAATGCGTTGTTTAATAAGACATTTACCCTGGAAACCGGGCTTAGTTATAGCCACTCAGACCGACGCGAACTGATACTTAACGGTTTTCTTGCGTTGGATGCAATTTTCCTTGGCAACATAAAACTGGACCGTGTTAAATCGGACATCGTGCAATTTGATGTAACGGGTCGCTATGGGGTGACGGATCGCTTGCAATTCGACTTCAATGCACCATTCCTTTATCGTAAATCTACATTCCAGTCTGGGGGCGTTGGTGGTAGCGCTTCAGCCTTAGGTGAACATGATGTAACTCAGTCCAGCTTGGGCGATGTTAGTGCCGGTGCGTTTTATCGCCTGTTCAAGGAAAATCCGACTAGCCCTGATGTCGTGTGGAATGTGCGCTTGAAGGCACCAACGGGTAAGGATCCTTTCGGCATCAAGATCGTCACGCCTGATCCCAACAATAACAATTTAACAACCCCGAATGACCTGCCTACCGGGAATGGTGTCTGGACACTTTCTACCGGCTTTACCTTTGTTAAGACAATAGATCCGGCCATTCTGTTTGCGAATGTGGGTTACTCCCATAACTTTATTGAAAAGTTTAATGACATTAGTTCTGTCCAAGGGACGGTGACTCCTGGCAGAGTAGACTTGGGTGACTCCGTGCAGTTGGGTGGTGGTATGGCATTCGCATTGAATGAGCGCATGAGTTTGAGTATGTCTTATGCTCACCGCTTTGCCCAGAAGTCACGTATTAAGCAAGAAGGCCAGTCATGGCAAAGTGTTGTCGGCAGTGACTCTAGTTCTGGGTCGCTTAACTTTGGTGTGACTTATGCCATGAGCGACAAGCTTTCTATGGTCAGCAATGTTGGACTAGGGGTAACCCCTGATGCTCCAGATGTTACGGTGGGCGTGAAGTTCCCTTATAATTTTTGATAGCAATGCTTGGTTGTGTAGGTCGTTAACAGGGCTCGCTGGTGCTGTTAACGACGAAGTAGTGAGGAGTCTGCTCTAGTGAAAATTGGCTATTATGAAGAGTGTAGATGCTTTACTAGGATTGCGTGGGTGTAGTGAGTCTATCTGGACCTTTTCTCAGGGGCGAAGCTACAATATTTTCACGTATAACTTTTAGTATTGGTAATCGCCATATAAGCACGAAGCTGCACTTTAGGAGGAGGTGTTGTGGTTTTGCCTAATATGAGTGAAGAGATGAAGGGTGAAGCACTGGCTAAGGACAGTATATTCCCCAGTTTTGCCCTCTTTGAAATTGCTGCTACAGCAGTTGAGCTGTGCTACTTCAGACAACCTTTCCCCGCAGCCTGTCCAAACCGTGATGTGGTTTATGTCATAGACCAACAACACTATCTCAGGCGTATCGTTAGATTTCCCAAAGTTTTGCTATGTGGCGGTGATCGACTGGCAACTAAACCACAAGGCAGAGTGCGACCGATTTCCAGTCATGATTACACGATTCCACCCGATGTGATATGACAAGAATTCACTGATTAACGCCAGTCAGGTTTCCCCATGATCTACTATTGACGTATTGATGCTAGTGGTAGCTAATGGATAAGGGGAAATAATATAAGTAGGATACATTCGTCACTGAAGTAACGCTGGTTTTATCGGTGATATGTGGAGGGGAGATGGACAAGATGCCATTTGATAGATCCAAGACGCCGTTCGAGCATCATAATTTTCGGTCTCAAGCCGAGCTTGAGGTAGCCAAAGCTCAGACAGTCAAGCCATCCCTAACTGTTCCGGTAGAAAAGCTGCTACATGAGCTACAGGTGCATCAGATTGAGCTGGAGATGCAGAATGAGGAGCTTAGACGAGCCCACACTGCCTTGGAGGAGTCTCGGGATCGCTATCTCGATCTATTTGAGTTCGCGCCGATTGGCTACTTTACGCTGAGCGCAGAAGGCTTGATCATCGAAGTTAATTTTGTCGGGGCAGCCCTTTTGGGCGACGAGCGGAAGAAACTGCTGTTGAAGCCTTTCTCTCGATACATTGCTCGCGAGTTTAGTGATACCTATCACCTGCACATGGCACGCCTGAAGCATCAAGATGATCAGCAAAGTTATGAGCTACAGATAAAACGCGAGGATGGTGATCTGCGCTACGTGCATGTTGGTGCTATACGGATGGCGACAGACGATGGCGTCAGCAAATTCCGTATTACGTTGACCGATATTAGCGTTAATAAGCGAGTAGAGGAAGCCAAAGACTATTTGGATAATCTCATTAAACACGCGAACGGCCCCATCGTCGTGTGGGATGCTTCGGGGCGAATCACCAAGGTAAACCAGTCCGTAGAGCGCTTAACAGGCTTGTCGGCAGATGAAATCGTGGGGCAGTCGATTGACGCCTTATTTTCTGCTCAAGAAGTCGAAAAAATCCAAGTCGCAATAAAGGACGAAAATTTAAAGTCGGTAGATATTCCTGTACAGCATAAGTCTGGAGTAGTCCGGATAGTGTCCTGGAATTCGGCGAACATCTATCTGGCGGATGCCAAGACTGTACGTGCCACTATTGCACAGGGCGTGGATATCACTGATCGAAAACAAGCCGAACGTGATTTGCTTATTGCCGCAACCGCTTTTGAGGCGCAAGAAGGCATGATTGTGACTGATGAGCACCGCTTCATTGTCCGGGTGAATAATGCATTCACTCGCCTGACAGGCTACAGTGCGGAAGATGCTGTAGGTCGACCAGCATCCATGCTTCGTTCCGGTCTCCATGACGAGGCTTTTTATCAGGGTGTGTGGGACTCAATTAACCGTGATCGCTATTGGCAAGGTGAAATATGGGACAAGCGCAAGAGCGGTGAAGTATTCCCGGGATTAATGACGATTACTGCAGTGCTTGGGGCGGAGGGGCGTATTACGAATTATGTCATCACATTTCTCGATATCACCTTGCAGAAACAAGCTGAGAAAGTGCTGCTAGATGCACGCAAACACTTGGAGGAGCAAGTGGAGCAAGCGGTCATGGAGTTAAATCATCTCAAGGAAGAAAGCGGTGAGGTGAGCACCGCTTTAAAGGTGATGATCAAACTGCGTGAAACGGAAAGCTCTGATGCCAAGAACCTCCTTATCCTTGAACTCAAGCAGGAGGTAATGCCGTTTTTGCAAAGGTTAAAAAAAGGTAGTCGTGATCCCAAGCAAGTTCGCTTGTTAAGTACGCTGGATGCCAACTTGCAACGGTTGATAACTTCATACGGGTGCGCGACCAGCATTACTTCCGCTTACAGGAATTTAACACCTAAAGAGATTCAGGTCGCATCCATGGTCCGGGAGGGGTTTTCAACAAAAGTCATCGCTGCGACTTTATCGCTTTCACCGGAAACTATCAGTATCCATCGTAAAAACATTCGCAAAAAATTGGGTTTAGACAGCAAGGCTGATAATCTACGTAGCTATCTGATTACATTGGATAGGTAGTTTTTTTAGATTCTTTAAGATGCCTGTCTTGCCTGCAGGATGGTTACCCTAGCTGGCGCTATTTATGCGATATTCAACACAAACCCACCCTGTCCATTCTCAAAATCTGCCGAAAGAATCTTTGTGTATTGACTCATGCACTTATGAGCTGTGAGGCTCAATTTTGCTGCTGCCAGCCTATTCATTGCTTGAACTTAATTTTCTATTATGCTAGTTTGCGAGTGTTGTAACTAAGATGTTACAAAGTGAAAGCGGTTGTAAAATCTTTTCGTAACATGGGTCATTCTCTACTGGGATGATTGTTCGAACAGGAGTAACAGCGGTGGCTTCATCATCGGGAGATTTCCAAATTATTGCACGGCCCAACCGATCCTTGTCTTCAATGGGGATGGTCAAGGTTATTGCGATCATTGCATCATTCTCCTTAATTGTTGCCATTGGTTTCGGTCTTGCAGGGGCGTGGCTGGTTTTACCTTTCGCAGGGCTTGAGTTGCTGGCGCTGGCTTATGCTTTTTATTACATCAACTGCCATGCAGGAGATTATGAAAGTATCACCATCGACGGCGATCAGCTGGCGGTAGAAAAACGACATTATAAAAATACCAGTCAGGTTGTATTTAATCGTTATTGGGCGCGAGTTTTATTGCGAGATCTACCCAGTGGCGAGCAGTCTTTATTACTACGCTCACACGGTAAAGAGGTCGAGTTTGGTCGTCATTTGATGAGTAATGACCAGCGCTTGGCAGTAGCTCAACAATTAAAAAAACGTGTGGGTGCAGTTCTATAACCTCATTTAGGGAGTGAGTATGGCAATGCAGTTACTGAGAAAAGCTGGTTGGGGTTTAATGTTGGTGTTTGCTTCTTTTGCTGCGAATGCCGAATATGCATGGAATTTCCCCAAACCAGTAACCCCGATGGCGCTGGACACGCTACACGTCCATAATAAATTCATGGTCATAGTCATGGCTATTTTCCTCTTGGTTTTAGCGATTATGCTGTATTCGATTTATACCCATCGGAAAAGCAAAAATTTCAAGCCAGCAAACTTCACTGGGCCAAGCACGAAATCACAAGTGTTCTGGACACTGGTCCCGTTTGCCATCCTGCTGTATATCGACTTTATCTTGATGGGAATTCCTGCCTACCACAGTGTGGTGATGATGGAAGACACTAAAAACGGTGCTGAGATGGTGGTTAAGATCACTGGATCACAATGGCGCTGGCAGTATGAGTACATGGACACTGATGCAAAAGGTATCAAGTTCGTCAGCAATATGACTACGCCGCAAGATCAGATTGAGAATAAGGCTGAAAAGAACCCAGATTACCTGCTGGAGGTCGATAACCGTTTGGTATTGCCAGTCGGTAAAAAGGTGCGTGTATTACTGACCTCTACCGATGTAATACACAATTGGTGGGTTCCTCAATTCGGTTCTGCCCGCGATGCTATCCCTGGATTCTTGCGCGAGACCTGGGTGCAGATCAATGAGCCAGGCGTGTATCGAGGCCAATGTAAGGAGCTTTGCGGCAAGGGCCATGGTTTTATGCCTGCAGTTGTTGAAGCTATGCCGGAAGAAGACTTCAAGAAGTGGGTAGTCGCCAAGAAGGATGAAATGGCATCTGCATCCGCTGGTGCGGATAAAGAGTGGACCAAGGAAGATCTGATTGCCAACGGGAAAGGCATTTACGAGAAAAACTGTGCAGTTTGCCACCAAGTGACAGGTGCAGGCTTACCGCCAGCATTCCCAGCATTAACCGGCAGCAAGATCGCAAACGGCCCGATTTTTGATGGTGAAGGTAAGTTACTAAAGGATGGCCACCTAGACCGCGTACTGAATGGCAAGGGCATTATGCCGGCATGGAAAGCGACGCTGAATGATACGGAAATTGCCGCTGTAATTACGTATGAGCGCAACGCCTTAGGTAACTCTGTTGGTGATGTATTGCAACCAGCTCAGGTAAAGGCTTTACGGTAATACTCGTAGCTCAAGCTAAGGCGCTTGAGTAAAGTAAATAGAAGTTAAAGCAACTTGGATTAGGCAATAGGCTTAGTAAAACTGGCTTAATAAATCTTAGGAGAAATAAATGAGTACAACCACAGTAGCACATCATGACGAGGGCCATGGGCATGCTGATTATAAGCCCGGAATAATGCGTTGGCTTACCACTACCAACCATAAAGATATCGGCACCATGTACCTGACCTTCTCGCTGATCATGTTCCTGGTTGGCGGATCCATGATCATGGGAGTGCGTGCCGAGTTGTTCCAGCCAGGCTTGCAATTGATGAAGCCTGAGTTCTTCAATCAGCTGATCGGGGTTCATGCCCTGGTGATGATTTTTGCAGCATTGATGCCTGCTGCCACTGGTTTTGCCAACTGGATGTTGCCATTACAAATAGGCGCCCCGGATATGGCATTACCCCGGTTGAATAACTGGGGTTTCTGGTTGTTGCCGCCAGCAGCGATTTTGCTCACGCTACCATTTACTTTGGCCTTGTTTGGTATCGGTGACGGCGCAATTGCTACCGGCTGGACCTTCTACGCTCCGCTATCAGTGCAAGGCGGAATGGGGGTGGACTTTGCTATATTTGCAGTTCACTTGTTGGGAATTTCTTCAGTCATGGGTTCTATCAACGTGATTGTGACGATTTTTAATATGCGCGCACCTGGCATGACCTTGATGAAAATGCCTATGTTCGCATGGGGCTGGTTGATTACTGCATTCCTGTTGATTGCCACTATTCCGGTGCTTGCTGGGGCAGTTACCATGCTGCTGACAGACCGTCATTTTGGCACACACTTTTTTGATGCTGCCGGTGGTGGTGATCCTATCCTGTTCCAGCACCTGTTCTGGTTTTTCGGCCATCCTGAAGTTTATATTCTGTTATTGCCGGTTTGGGGCTTCATGCCGCAAATCCTTTCTACCTTCTCTCGCAAGCCTATCTACGGTTATAAAGCCCAGGTTTACTCATTGTGGGCAATTGGTGCCTTATCAGTTGTGGTTTGGGCCCACCACTTCTTTACAGTGGGTATGCCAGTACCTGCGCTGCTTTATTTTATGTATAGCACCATGGCGATTTCCCTGCCATTAGCGGTGCTGTTCTATTGCTGGATTGCGACAATCTGGAAAGGCTCCATGTCTTTCGAGACGCCAATGCTGTTCGCGGTAGGCTGGATTATCCTGTTTGGTATCGGCGGCTTGACGGGACTGGTGCTGGCGGACGTTGCTGCTGATGCGCAATATCATCACAGTTACTTTGTGGTTGCGCACTTCCATTACACCCTGTTTGCGGGTGGCATCATGGGCATCATGGCGGGTGTTTACTACTGGTTGCCCAAGATGACTGGGCACATGTACAACGAAAAACTCGGCAAGCTACATTTCTGGCTGACAGCGATTTCGTTCAACCTGACCTTCATCCCTCAGTTCTTCCTGGGACTGGCCGGCATGCCACGCCGCATTCCTGATTACGCATTGCAGTTTGCCGAGTTCAACATGATCTCCTCAATTGCTGCTTTCGTACTCGGCTTGTCTCAACTGCTTTTCGTTTACAACATTATTAGTTGTGCACGCGGCGGCAAAAAGGCAACAGACCAGGTTTGGGAAGGGGCGCAAGGCTTGGAGTGGACAGTGTCATCACCACCTCCATACCACAGCTTTACAGAGCAGCCTGTCATTAAATAAGCGATAGTGGTGGCTGGGTTCGGTGAGGTAACCAAACCCAGCCCTCAGAGGAAACAATGGAAAAGTCAGATCAGGCAAGACGTAGTAGAAGTATCAAGTTGGCGCTAATTTTTGGGGCTGTTGCTGTGTTGTGGTACGTCGTTTCGATGATGGTCATATGGACACAATAGAAACAGCTGAGCAAAAGAAAAAATCTAACAAGCGCTTGGGTCTTAAGTTGTTATGGGTAGTCGGCGCTGCATTGTTGTTTGCTTTTGCTTTAGTACCTTTATATGACGTGCTGTGTTCGATGACCGGCCTGAATGGCAAGACGAACAACACGGCTGACCTGGCAACAACCAAAGTAGATACGTCGAGATGGGTGACGGTAGAGTTCACGTCGACAGTGATGCCGGGGTTGGGATGGAATTTTCAGGCCAAGCAGTCGAGTATAAAAGTACATCCGGGACAGATCGAGAATGTGGTGTTTGAAGCTAAAAACAACACGAATAGTGTAGTCACCGGGCAGGCTGTACCTAGTGTCAGTCCAGGTGAAGCATCTTTGTATTTGAAAAAGATTGAGTGTTTTTGTTTTCAGCGGCAGGAGCTAAAAGCTGGGGAGGCAAAAGACATGCCTTTGCGCTTTTACGTGAGTCCGGATTTGCCTAAGGATATACAGGCCATCACTTTGTCGTACGCCTTTTACAATGCGATAGAGAAAAAATAGGTTGAGGAAATAGGTAGTAGTGGTAGCGAATTAGACGGCAAAGTAACTAGAGAAAGTTATAGAGGTAATCAGGGAGCTGCGTGTATCGATAGATGTTATCGGTTGGGATACATGATTTTGCTTATGTAGGTTAATAATTAAAACAGTGCAGAGGAGTTGA
>JBAZTJ010000059.1:0-4683 GCA_041662005.1 Candidatus Methylopumilus sp. | reverse complement strand
TGGCAACGCATAGTGAGAATCAATATTTTGTTCCAAGTCCAGTGGCTTACCCGGTCATCCTGTCAGCAGGTATCCTGGCATTAGCCTCCGGGTTTATTTTCAGTATCAATAAATTCCCAGCCGGCAAGTGGATGATGATTGCAGGATTCGTCGTCATTATTGCCATGGTGTTCCGCTGGATGGGTGCCGTGATTGCTGAAAGCGAAATCGGTAAATACAAGACATGGGAAGATAAGTCTTTCCGTATCGGTATGATTACTTTTATCTGCTCTGAGATTGCATTTTTTGCTGCGTTTTTCGGAGCATTGTTTTTTCTTCGCATCATTTCAGTGCCGGAGCTTGCCTCTTTCGACCCGGATTTCACCCCGTATAAGGATTTTGTGGCTTCTTGGCCGTCAGGTGGGCCTGGTGGGCATGGCATTGTTAACAGTCTTCCTGTCGCTGTACAGGGAAAATTGAGCTTCACTCCTATGGGAGCTTGGGGTATCCCGGCAATCAATACCTTATTACTGCTCTCATCCGGAGCAACCGTGACCTGGGCGCATTGGGGGTTGTTAAAAAATAATCGTACTCAGCTGGTCGTTGGGTTGTTTCTGACCGTAGCGCTTGGTTTGGCTTTTATGGCTTTGCAAGCTTTTGAATATCACCATGCGTATACAGAGCTGGGTCTAACCATGGGTTCCGGTGCTTATGGCGCCACGTTCTTTATGCTTACCGGATTCCATGGTTTCCATGTGACGCTGGGTACCATCATGCTGATTGTGATTCTGATCCGCGCTATGAAAGGTCACTTCACGCCAGAACATCATTTTGGTTTTGAGGGTGTTGCCTGGTATTGGCACTTCGTGGATGTGGTGTGGCTGGGTCTGTTCGTATTCGTCTACTGGTTGTGACCTGTCAAAATAAAGGACGATGCAAGCATCGTCCTTTATTTAATTGAAGGGACTTTCTGATGGCGGTTAAGGATGTGGTTGCCCAATAACTCCAGTGTAGTAGCCCAGCATCAGCAGCCCAAAGAGTATAAGTGAGAGCGAAATTCTAATAGTGAGTGCCCGCACGGTGCGTTCGCCTGCACCCTTATCCTTGGCTAAATAAAATAAAGCTGAAAATAGGCTGCCAACGATGAGTACCAGCATGGCAACAATTGCAATTTTGATTAGCATAATAATTAGAGCAAGGCTCTTCCGGAATGGTTTGTATTGATTATGCGGCGCACATGAGTATTTTGCAATTTCGATTTTATGATTACCAATTCAGGCCAACCTGGCTCGGTACGCTGGTGACAATCTGCTGTATTCCCTTGTTTATCAAGCTGGGTTTGTGGCAGTACAGTAAGGCGGAACAAAAGCAAATACGGCAAGCTAGCTACGAGAGTTACAGTAAGTCCCCGCCTGCGGCATTGCCTGGCAGCATAGAAAATCCAGAAAACTGGCGCTACAGGCCAGTTCAAGTGCATGGTGAATACTTACCGCAATACCAAGTGTTTCTCGATAACCAGGTTGAGGGTCAGGTCGCTGGTTATCATGTGATAACCCCCGTACAAATAGAAAATACCAAGCGCATTGTGTTGGTGGATCGTGGCTGGATACCAGCCCCGGATAGCCACAATGTATTGCCTGTTGTTAAAACCCCTGGGGGTAAGCAGACCATAGTTGGCAAGGTGTGGATACCGGCAACTAAATTTTATACGCTTGAAGCCAAGCAACCTGCTGATAACCGGCAGACGGAGAAGTGGCAGCCCATCTGGCAGAATATGGATATGGCAAAGTACAAGGCAGCGGTGCCATTCGATGTGTTACCGGTTGTGGTTCGATTAGATGCTGAAAGCAAAGCCGGTGGCTTTGTGCGGAACTGGGTAATGCCTGCCGATAGAATTGCCACCCATATTGGCTATGCTTACCAGTGGTTTGGTTTTGCTTTTGCTGCGGTAATTATTTATATATTTGTCAGCTTTAAAAAAACCAGTAAGAAAATTAAGGTATAGCGTGCAAGAGCAAACTGAACAAATTACACCAAATACCGAGCAAACACGTGGCCGCTGGATATTAGCCTTGTTGTTTGTATTTTTTGCAGTGCCTTTATTGGCGGTGATGCTCATGCATCATTATCAATGGCATCCCAAGGGAGATAGTTACGGTGAGCTGGTCTCCCCGCCAGTACCGTTAACGATTGCTGCTGAGTTGCTTGATAATCAAGGTAAGGCCGTTACCGCTTCTATATGGCATGACAAATGGAGCATGGTTTACGTAACGGGCGAATGCGACGATATATGTACGGAGCGTCTGCACAGCATGCGTCAATTGCATGTGTCATTTGCGAAAGACATCGAGCGTATCCAGCGCATATTGATTAGCCCCACGCATAAAGCCGCTGAGCTACAACAGCAATATCCGGACTTGCTCATCATCAATCAGCCAGCCCCAGCGCTGCCAAACTTAAACTCCCAGTTTGATATTGCAGGTGAAGCCGCAATAAGCGGCAACCGGATTTATCTGGTGGATCCGCTTGGTAATTTGATGATGAGTTACCCCTTGTCCATAGCACCTGCAGAAATTCGTAAAGATATGCAACGGCTGCTTAAGTACTCGTGGGCCGGGTAATGATGGACGGCTTATCTCTTATCTGGTTCAGGCGCATCACCATGATTGCCACCCTGCTTGCATTGTGTGTGGTGGTGTTGGGTGCGTATGTGCGATTGTCAGATGCGGGGCTTGGCTGCCCGGACTGGCCGGGCTGCTATGGCGCACTGACGGTGCCGCAGAGCGAGGCCGCTATAAGCCATGCGCAAACTGCTTACCCCGATAAGCCTATCGAAGCGCATAAAGCATGGAAAGAAATGCTGCATCGATATGTTGCAGGCTCTCTAGGCCTGCTGATACTGGCAGTTTTTGTACTGGCATGGCTCGCCAGAAGGGAGATCAATGTATCACCCTGGCTGGCTACATTGCTGCTATTGCTGGTGATATTTCAGGCTGCCTTGGGGATGTGGACTGTGACCTTGCTGCTCAAGCCGGTGATCGTCACTTCGCACTTGCTGGGAGGCATGAGCACGCTAGGCCTGCTTACTTGGATTACGCACAGGCACTGGGGGTCAGTCTCAGCGCGCTTTGTGAAATCAGGCCAACTACGGTTCTGGATACGAGGCGCTTTTTTCATCATCCTGGCCCAGGTGTTTTTGGGTGGGTGGACCAGCTCCAATTATGCGGCACTTGCCTGTACCGATTTTCCAACCTGTCATGGCGTGTGGGTGCCGGACATGGATTTTGCTACCGCATTCCACTGGGTTAGGGAGCTAGGGCAGGGCACGGATGGCAAACCACTGGAACTGGCAGCCTATACTGCGATTCAATGGGCGCATAGGATAGGGGCTGTGGTTACTTTTATCTATCTAGGCTGGCTCGGTATATGCCTGCTGCGCTATGCGCCAATGCGAGCAATTGCTGCAACATTGCTGCTAATATTATTGGCACAAGTCAGTATGGGCATTGCCAATCTTGTGCTGCATTTACCCTTGGTGTTAGCGGTTGGACATAACTTGGGGGCAGCACTATTAGTGATTACGGTAGTGGTGATGAACTCTAAAATTACAGGCTTGTTAAAAGGAGATTTTCTATGAATGCAATCACAGTAGACCAGCTACAGAAAGTGGGCGTAAGTTTCCAAAGCTTTTTGGCGCTATGCAAACCACGAGTGACAGCGCTCATTGTATTCACTGCCGTCATTGGTATGTTCCTTGCCACGCCTGGCATGGTCCCGCTTACCATATTGCTGGCAGGCACATTGGGTATCGGTATGGCATCCGGAGCCGCCGCTGCTTTTAATTGCCTGATAGAGCAAAAGATAGATGCCAGAATGGCACGCACACGTGGACGTCCTTTGCCGCTTGGACAAGTCACCTCGAATGAGACTTTCATCTTCGCCAGCATCATGGGCAGTCTGGGTTTGGGCATACTTTATGTATTTGTTAATCCGCTGACCATGTGGCTTACCCTCGCTACATTTGTGGGCTATGCAGTCATTTACACGGTATTCCTCAAGCCTGCCACGCCGCTCAATATCGTCATTGGCGGCGCCTCTGGCGCCATGCCGCCAATACTGGGCTGGGCTGCGGTTAATAATGTAGTTTCACCGGAAGCACTGATATTGTTTCTGATCATCTTTGCCTGGACGCCGCCACATTTCTGGGCGCTGGCGCTATACCGCCGCGAGGAGTATGCCAAAGTGGGGATGCCCATGCTGCCTGTCACACATGGCGAAATGTTTACGCGGCAGCACATCTTGCTTTACACCATCATCCTGTTTGCCGTTGCGCTTATGCCTTACGGGCATGGCATGAGCGGCGTGATTTACCTCGTAGCCTCACTCATTCTGAATATCGGGTTTATGGCCTACGCCATTGCCTTGTATCGGCAATACTCGGATGCGCTAGCCATGCGCACATTCCGTTACTCAATTGTGTACTTAATGGCGCTTTTTGCGGCATTACTGGTAGACCATTATTGGCGGATCACGCTTTAGGCGAATCAACTGGCTCTCATGATGTAACGCAATGCCACACGTAAAAAAGCCCGAATGCATATCGCATCCGGGCTTTTTTATGGGAGTCACTTAAGAAAGCAGTTACCCTTCAAGTTAGGGCATAACTATTACTTGCATGCGAACTGCATTAGCCGTTTTTGAGCG
>JBAZTJ010000058.1:12975-15096 GCA_041662005.1 Candidatus Methylopumilus sp. | reverse complement strand
GCTCTGGCCTGCGCCATCTGCCATGCGCATGGCGGACAAGGCATGGGCAAGCTGGCGACGGCAGGCTTCCGTGTCAAGGGTGGGCGCCTGATATGAAGTCCAGAACTATTTTTCGAACAGGTGCAATCGCATGATAGGTCGTCTGAAAGGCTTGTTGCTGGAAAAGACACCACCCCATGTAATTGTGGATTGCCATGGCGTGGGCTACGAAGTGGAAGTGCCAATGAGCACTTTCTACAATCTGCCTGCATTGGGTGAGAGCGTGACACTGCTGACGCATTTTGTAGTGCGTGAGGATGCGCAGCTACTGTATGGCTTTGGTACCGACAGGGAGCGCGCAACTTTTCGCCAGCTGCTAAAAGTGAATGGCGTGGGAGCAAAGTCTGCCTTGTCTATTTTGAGCGGCTTGTCGGTAGATGATTTGATACAGGCTATTGCCCTGCAGGAAACCGCCATGTTGACGCGTGTTCCGGGCGTGGGCAAAAAAACCGCAGAGCGCTTGCTGCTGGAGCTCAAGGATAAATTCAGTGTTGAAGGCCTCACCAATGCCAGTAATGGTGGTAGCAAATCCGCCAGCGGCGATGTGCTCAATGCCTTGCTGGCGCTGGGCTATAACGAACGTGAAGCGCTGGCAGCCGTGAAGCAGCTACCAGCCGATGTGGTATTGGCCGATGGTATCCGCCAGGCACTTAAATCGTTGTCCAAGTCATAGAATGAATAAGTCTTAAATCAATATGATAGAAACCGACCGCCTGATCGCCGCAGAGCCAGCCAGCCAACAAGAGGAGGCGCTGGAGCGCGCATTGCGCCCCAAGGCCCTGGACGAATATGTTGGGCAGGAAAAAGCGCGCGGTCAGCTGGAGATTTTTATCAGTGCCGCACGCGGTCGCTCTGAAGCGCTGGATCACGTGCTGCTATTCGGCCCGCCGGGTTTAGGTAAAACCACGCTGGCACACATCATTGCCAAGGAAATGGGCGTGAATATGCGCCAGACCTCAGGCCCTGTGCTGGAGCGAGCTGGCGACTTGGCAGCGTTGCTGACCAACCTTGAGCCTAATGATGTGCTATTCATTGATGAGATCCACCGTTTATCCCCCGTCGTGGAAGAGATTCTGTATCCGGCAATGGAAGACTATCGCCTCGATATCATGATAGGAGAGGGTCCATCCGCGCGCTCTGTACGCCTGGATTTGCCGCCGTTTACGCTAGTTGGCGCTACTACTCGTGCCGGTATGCTGACCAATCCTTTGCGGGATCGCTTTGGGATAGTGTCGCGGCTTGAGTTTTATACTTCAGATGAACTTGCCCGCATCGTGCATCGTTCCGCAGGCTTGCTGGATGTGGCCATGCAGGGTGATGGCGCGCTGGAAATCGCCAAGCGCTCGCGCGGTACGCCGCGTATTGCCAACCGGTTATTGCGGCGCGTGCGCGATTACGCACAGGTGAAATCGGATGGGGTTGTGACCTCTGCGATTGCAGATGCCGCATTGAAGATGCTGGATGTAGACAAGCTGGGCTTTGATGTGATGGACAGGAAACTGCTGATGGCTGTGCTGGAGAAATTTGGCGGCGGTCCAGTCGGCCTAGATAACCTGGCCGCAGCCATAGGCGAGGAACGCGACACCATAGAAGACGTGCTGGAACCCTACCTAATCCAGCAGGGTTACCTGATGCGCACGCCGCGTGGCCGAGTCGCCACCAGACAGGCGTATGAACATTTTGGCCTGGCGGTACCCGGCGCATTGATGAGTGGAGAGCTTTGGCAGGAATGAGCCAGTTTCAATGGCCGATCAGGGTGTATTACGAAGATTCCGACGCGGGTGGCGTGGTCTATCATTCCAATTACCTCAACTTCATGGAGCGCGCCCGTACCGAATGGCTGCGCAGTCTTGGCTTTGAGCAAACGGAACTTCGTGAGCAAATGGGCGTCTTGTTTGTAGTGCGTAGTTTGCAGATGCGTTACCGGAGGCCTGCGAACTTCAATGACGCGCTGGTAATACACAGCCGCATACTGGAGGTTGGGCGCAGTTTGCTAAAATTCGAACAGATCATTAAACGCGGTGATGAAACGCTTACCGAGGCCACAGTCGATGTGGTCTGTATCGACGCTGATAAATTCAA
>JBAZTJ010000058.1:0-12965 GCA_041662005.1 Candidatus Methylopumilus sp. | reverse complement strand
AAGCCAGTGGGTATTCCACCCACTATACGCCACAGCATGCTTAATCTGCATGCCCCCGATTAATACCCTAAAATAATGGAGAAACAATGGAAGCCCCAGTAAATCTCGCAGCCGATATGTCGCTCATGACCTTGCTAACAGGTGCCAGCTTGCCTGTGCAGGTGGTGATGGCGATACTGCTACTCACTTCGTTAGTCTCATGGTGGTATATCTTCATCAAGGTCGCAACGCTAAAACGTGCGGAACGTGAGGCCATTGATTTCGAAGAGTCTTTCTGGCGCGGCGGTGACCTCAACCAGCTTTACGACACCGTTACAGCTGGTCGTCGCAAGGTACAGGGTATGGCCAGTATCTTTGAGGCAGGCTTCAAGGAGTACGCCAGGCTCAAGCGCCAGGGCGGCCTGGAGGTCAGCGATGTGATGGAAGGCTCGCGCCGCGCCATGCGTGCAGCGTATAACCGCGAGATGGACGATCTGGACGCCCATCTGCCATTCCTCGCTTCGGTTGGCTCGGTGAGCCCGTATATCGGTTTGTTCGGCACCGTGTGGGGCATCATGAATGCGTTCCGTGGCCTAGCTAACATGGCACAGGCTACTTTGGCCCACGTTGCCCCGGGCATTGCCGAGGCGCTGATTGCCACGGCTATCGGCCTGTTTGCGGCTATCCCCGCGGTAATTGCTTATAACCGGTTTGCATCTTCGGTTGATCGTCTCGCTGTTCGTTATGAGAGTTTTATGGAGGAATTTACTAATATCCTTCAACGAAAGGCATAACCATGGCTCGCACCCGCAAACGCAGAATGATGAACCAGATCAACGTCGTGCCCTATATCGACGTGACGCTGGTATTACTGGTTATATTTATGGTGACTGCCCCGATGACGAACCCAGGTGTGGTTGAATTGCCACAAGTGGGGCAGGTGCTCAAGCAGGCGAGTGCGCCGTTGGTAGTGACAGTTAAAAAAGATGGTAGCGCCGAGCTGGATGGAAAATCCATGCAGCGTGACCAGCTACTGTTCGAGGTGCGCACCAGAATAGAAAAAGAACCGCAGCGATCAGTGGTGGTGGCTGCTGATGAAAAAGTCCAGTACGGCAAGGTGATTGAGGTGATGGACATGCTGAAAAAGGCCAAAGTGGAGAAGGTCGGGCTGCTATTCAAACCGGCGCTCAACTAACAACTGATGATACGCGCAAGGGAAAATCATATCGCATTGCGCGCTGGCGCTTTATCGGTGCTGGTGCATGGCCTGTTGCTGGCGCTTTTCTTGTTCTCGGTGAACTGGAAAAGCACACCACCCATGAGTGTGGCCGAGGTGGAGCTGTGGGATTCGTTACCTGTCACGCCTCCCGTCAGGCAGCCGGAGCCCGTGCCACAACCACCAAAGCCATTGCCTGAGCCGCCCAAGCCTGAACCACCAAAACCCGAGCCTAAGCCGGAACCCGAGCCAGAGCCTAAGGCTGAGATTCAGATGAAGCAGGAAAAGCCCAAACCCAAAGTAGAGAAGCCGATTGAAAAGCCGGTGGAAAAACCTAAGGAAGTGCCCAAGCCTGACCCTGCCATCAAGGCCAAGGAGCTGGAAAAGAAAAAGCAGGAAGAACTGAAGAAGTTGCAACAAGCGCTGCTGGCAGAAGACAGCAAGGCTGAGCAACACTCGAATATCAAGCAGGAAGGCGTTGTCGGGGTAAAGAACAGCCAGGCGAATGCGGGCGAAATTGCGAAATACACCAGCTTGATTAGTAGAAAAATTCAGCAAAACGTTAACAAAGAGCTTTGTGGTAGTGGAAGTCCGGAGCTGCAATTTGCCATTAACCTGATGCCAACCGGGGAGGTGATTGGTGTGCCAAAATTGATTAAAGGCAGTGGGATAGCGGCTTGCGATGCGGCTGTGGAGCGCGCCATACTGCAGTCTCAGCCCTTGCCTGTGCCACAGAATTCGGAGCTTTTTAGCCAGTTTCGAGATTTAAAATTAAATTTCCGCCCGAATGATGGCAACTAGTTGGTAAAATAGCACTACTTGCATAAGGGAACTTTGCATAACTTTACTGTCTTATAGTGTCTTCATACCAAAAAAATTCCTGATGACCATACTCCGCACACTAGTAAGCATATTTGTATTATTAATGCCCCTGGCTGGCAAAGCCGAGCTCAATATTGAGATCGTTGGCGGTGCGGCAACGCAGATTCCAATCGCGATTGTGCCGTTTTCCCAGCCGACGAATGTCCCCGCACTTGCCCAGCAAGATAGCATCGCATCCATCATTGGTGCCGATTTGCGCCGTAGCGGCATGTTCCGCGTGCTGGAGACGCGAGGCGTAGCCAATCAGCCGCATGATATCGCTGAGGTTAAATATGCCGAGTGGGCTGCAATCCAGGCGCAAGGGCTTACCGTGGGTAGCATTGAAAGCCTGCCTGGTAACCGACTTAAAGTGTCGTTCCGCCTGCTCGATGTACTCAAGCAAAACCAGTTGGCAGGGTTGGAGTACACCATTACTCCTGCGCAACTGCGCACCACAGCACATAAAATTGCTGATGTCATCTACCAGAAGATGACAGGGGAAATGGGGGTATTCGCTACCCGCATCGCCTACATTTCTAAAGCCAATAAGCGATATTCCCTGCAGGTTGCAGACGCAGATGGGTATAATCCGCAAACGGTGGTTTCATCTAATGAGCCTATCATTTCGCCTAGCTGGTCTCCCGATGGCACAAAACTGGCTTATGTCTCCTTTGAAAAGAAAAAGCCGGTGATTTATGTGCAGTCGCTGGTGTCCGGGCAACGTTATGTCTTGGCAAACTTTAAGGGTAATAATAGTGCGCCATCATGGTCGCCAGATGGTAAAAAGCTGGCCATTGTGCTGACTTACGGAGCTAACTCACAGATATATACTATCAATGCAGATGGGACTGGCCTGCAATCTTTAACCAAGAGCAGTACGATTGATACCGAGCCGGTCTGGTCTTCAGATGCAGTGTCTATTTACTTTACTTCTGACCGTGGTGGCAGCCCGCAGATTTACCGCGTGGCTTCTTCGGGAGGAGATGCCAAGCGCGTGACATTTGAGGGCTCATATATTGTGAGTCCACGCTTGTCAGCGGATGGCAAGTCTCTGGCGTATATCCGTCAGGATCAGGGTAAATTCCGGGTGGCGATACAGGATATTGCGACTGGCCAGGTGCAGATATTGAGCGATACATCGCAGGATGAGGCGCCAAGCTTTGCACCGAATGGGCGCATGATCCTTTATGCGACAACCATTAACGGTAAAGGCACCTTGGCAGCGGTTTCTGCCGATGGTCGCGTCAAGCAGCGCTTGAGTGAGTCTGGCGGGGATGTGCGCGAACCAGCCTGGGGACCGGCAGCAAATTAAGTAACAGGGGTGGGCTGATTTAACGATTTTATTGTTGTAAATTTGTATTAATTTTATTGATGTAATTTAAGGAGAGAAAAATGAATAAACGTTTATTAATGAGTGCCTTGATGGCGATGGTATTGGCTGCTTGCTCAAGCAAGGCTGTAAAAGATACCCCAGCACCTGCCGTGGAAGACAAAAGCCCGTCCACGCAATCTGCTCCTGCTGCTGCAACTGATTCAGCTGCAACTTCCGGTGCCAGCCAGTCTGATATGAGCGTTAACCCGCTTAAGGATCCAAACAACATTCTGTCAAAACGCAGTGTTTACTTCGACTTTGACAAGGATGAGGTCAAGGCTGAATATCGTCCACTGGTTGATGCGCACGCTAAATACCTGTTGGCTAACGGTAATGCAAAAGTGGTATTGCAAGGCAACACTGATGAACGTGGTAGCCGCGAATACAACCTGTCATTGGGTCAACGCCGTGCTGTAGCAGTTAAGAAGGTCATGAACCTGGCTGGCGTGCAAGACAAGCAGATCGAAACCGTTAGCTTCGGTGAAGAAAAAGTCACCGGCGTGAACGACAAAGATCGTCGCGTTGATGTTGTATACGACGGCGAGTAATCAATATGCGTAATCTGGTTCTGGCTGGGGTCTTTTTATTAAGCTTGTCGCAACTCGCGCAGGCTGCCTTATTTGATGACAAGGAAGCCCGTCAGCAAATACAGGACATGCAGAAAAAGATGGATAGCCAGAATCAGGCAACGCAAGACGCTATCAAGAAAAACCAGCAGGCTCTGGAGCAACGGATTGCAGCGCTTGAGGCTGTAATTAAAGGCCAGGGCCTGATGGATTTGCTAGGCCAGGTAGAGCGGTTGAATCAAGAGTTAAGCAATGTTAAAGGCCAGCTTGAAGTTGCTAACCATAATATTGAGGGCGCCCAACAGCGCCAAAAAGATTTATATGCGGATGTCGATGGCCGCGTACGCAAACTGGAAAGTGGAGCCCCTGTCAGCGCAGTTGTGACAGATGCCCCAGTTGCCACATCCACAACAGTAGCTGTAGCTGACAATGCCGGTGAAGCGAAAGACTTTGAAGCCGCGCAATCCCTGAGTAGATCAGGCAAACATAAAGAAGCGTTTGAAGCTTTTGACAAGTTTCTGCAAACCTACCCGAATAGCACCCGTGCTGCAGATGCGCAGTATGCACTGGGGTATGCCCAGTTTTCTCTTAAGAATTACAAGGCAGCGATTGCCACTCAGCAAAAGCTGCTCAAGCAGTTTCCGGATAGCCCCAAAGCTGCTGATGCGAGCTTTAATATCGCCAACTCTCAGATTCAGTTAGCCGACATAGATGGCGCAAAAAAGACGCTGCGTGAGTTGCTGGCCAAATACCCGAACAGCGAAGTCGCGCCCAATGCCAAGCGCAGGCTGACTGTACTGGACTCCATCAAAAAATAGCCTGATCAGGTAAATCCCGGTTGTGCGGCGTATAATGTCGCCCCATCACATTGCGATGCATGAATTATCTCCCCCATGACATTACGCGTTCATGAAATTTTCCACTCGCTGCAGGGCGAGTCATCACGGGTTGGCCTGCCAACGGTGTTTGTGCGCCTGACGGGCTGCCCTATGCGCTGCGTTTATTGCGATACCGCCTATGCTTTTAGCGGCGGGCAGAATATGGCCATCGCTGACATCATGGCACGTGTTGCCGAGCACGGGGCGCGTTATGTTACCGTCACGGGTGGCGAGCCATTGGCGCAGAAAAAATGCCTGATATTGTTGCAGCAGCTTTCTGATGCTGGCTATGAGGTGTCACTGGAAACCGGTGGTGCCATCAATACCAGCGGTGTTGATCCGCGCGTAGCCATCATCCTGGATGTAAAAACCCCCGGTTCCGGTGAGCTGGAAAACAATGTTTGGGAAAATCTGGATAGACTCAAGCCCAATGATGAAGTGAAGTTTGTACTGTGCGATCGGGCCGATTATGACTGGGCCAAGCAGCTACTTGAGGAACGGGCGATCGCCGCTAAGTGCAGCGTCCTATTCTCTCCGGTTTACAAAGATGTGAACCCCACTGAGTTGGCTGGGTGGATACTGCAGGACAAGCTGCCTGTACGCATGCAGGTGCAGTTGCATAAAATACTATGGGGCGAGGTGCCGGGAAAGTGATGGTGGTGTACAAGTGAGTAACATCAAAATATCCGACAAGCATGGAGTCAAGGCCGTTGTGCTGCTATCCGGCGGCCTGGACTCTGCGACCGTGCTCGCCTTGGCGCGTAACCAAGGCTATGAATGCTACTGTCTAAGCCTGGATTATCATCAGCGCCATGTGGCAGAGCTTAAAGCTGCAGAAAATGTGGCCAAGGCATTGGGGGCTGCTGCGCATCGTACCGCCAAGCTGGATTTATCCATGTTTGGCGGCTCTGCGCTGACCGACGCCAATATTAATGTGCCTGAAAGCCCTACAGAGGGCATTCCCGTGACCTATGTACCTGCTCGTAACACCATCATGCTGTCCCTGGCGTTGGCCTGGGCAGAGGTGCTGGGCGCGCAGGATATTTTCATCGGGGTGAATGCGCTGGACTATTCTGGTTATCCGGATTGTCGCACCGAGTATGTGCAGGCTTTTCAGCGCATGGCCAACCTGGCGACCAAGAGTGCGGTGGAAGGAAAAACAATTACCGTGCATGCACCCTTAATAGACATGACCAAGGCTGAAATCATCAGGCAAGGATATGCACTTGGTTTTGATTACGGTATGACGGTTTCCTGTTACCAGGCGGATGCTGCAGGCCATGCCTGCGGCTTGTGTGATTCCTGTCGTTTTCGCAAAGAGGGTTTTGCGGCGGCCGGATTGGCTGACCCCACGCCTTATCAGAAGCATGGTTAATTAATATAGTGATACGGAATATTTTGGCACTACACATATTTACCTTGCCAAAGTATTCAAAAATAACGTAAAATCCGCCCCTTTCTGTAAAAACTGATTAGAGAACAAATATTATGGTAATCATTCGACTGGCCCGCGGTGGCGCGAAGAAAACCCCTTTCTACAGCGTAGTAGTTGCAGATTCACGTAATCGTCGCGACGGCCGCTTTATTGAGCGCGTTGGCTTTTACAATCCACTGGCTAAAGAAGGTCAAGAAGGTCTGCGTTTAGATACGGCGCGTATCACTCACTGGCGTAGCAATGGTGCTCAGTTGTCTGAGTGCGTAGCTCGCCTGGTTAAGCAAGAGGCTCAAGGTCCTGAAGTTGCAGCTGCCAAGCGTGCAAAAGAAACAGCCAAGATCGCTAATGCTAAAGCTGTTGCCGAAGCAAAGATTGCCGCTGCTGCTAAAGAAGCTGCAGATGCTGCCGCTGCGAAGGAAGCTGAACAAGCTGCCGCAGCCAAGCAAGCCGCTGCAGAAGCAGAAGCTGCTGCCAAGGCTGCTGAAGCCGAAGCACCAGCTGCTGAAGTTACACCTGACGAACCAGCTGCTTAATTTATTCACCGAGCTCATGCTCATGTGGGCGTGGGTTGGTGATGAATCTGGCACTGAGCGGATTAGCTAAGCTGTGAGTGAGATGGTAGTCATGGGGCGCATAGTCGCCCCTTATGGCATTTTTGGCTGGCTAAAAGTACAGCCAAGTACAGAGTCGATAGATAGTCTGCTGGATTATCCGGATTGGTGGCTAGGGCGGGATGACAACTCAACCCAGCCTGGCATCAAAAATACGCCGTGGCAAAAGTTCAAGGTAGAAACGGTCAAGATTCATACCGACACCTTGCTGGTGAAGTTGCAGGGCATCAACGACAGAGATACTGCGCTCTCGTTCAAGAGCAAGCATATTGCGATACCTCGCGAGCAGTTTCCCGAGGCGAGTGAAGGCGAGTATTACTGGTCTGACCTGATAGGCTTGAATGTTAAAAACCAGCAGAATGTTGATTTCGGATTAATTGCCGAAGTTTTTGAAACTGGCGCTAATGATGTGATTGTCGTCAAAGACCCAACAGACGGACGCGAGCGCTTGATCCCGTTTATCGACCAGGTGGTGTTGGATGTCAGTCTGGCAGACAAACGCATGTTGGTGGATTGGGATGCGGAGTTTTGATAGCAAGCGTTTTGACACAAGACGCAACAACGCCGCAGATACAGTTTGATGTGGTGAAGCTGTTTCCGCAGATGTTTGATGCAATCAGCAAACATGGCATTACAGCACGAGCACTGGATAACAAGATTTATGCATTATCGTTGTGGAATCCACGTGATTTTACTAGCGATAATCACCGTACTGTTGATGATAGACCCTACGGCGGCGGCCCTGGCATGGTAATGCTGGCGGAGCCACTGGAAAAGACGATACAAGCTGCGAAAGCGCGACAGCAACAGGCAGGCGTAGTGCAGCCTAAGGTGATACATCTCTCGCCAAGTGGCAGGCCTATAACGCATGAAATTGTGATGCGGCTTGCAGGCGAGCAAGGCCTGGTGTTGTTGACTAGCCGCTATGAAGGCGTCGACGAGCGCCTGCTTAGTCGGGTGGTTGATGAAGAGTATTCGATAGGCGATTATGTATTATCCGGCGGTGAGTTGCCCGCCATGGTGTTGATGGATGCGATTATCAGGCAGTTGCCAGGCAGTTTGGGTGATGCGGATTCTGCGGCTGAAGATTCATTCGTGAATGGCTTGTTGGATTGTCCGCACTACACTAGGCCGGAAGAATATGCAGGTGACAGGGTGCCGGAAGTATTGATGTCTGGTAACCATGCAAAGATTAAGCAATGGCGACTAAAAATGTCATTGCAAAGAACTCGGGACAAACGTCCCGATTTATTGGCCGCAAGGTCGTTGTCAAAAGAGGAATCTCGGCTGCTTAAAGAGCTTGATGTTGAGCTGATGCAAAAGCAGGAACAAGATTCGCAAAACTAGAAGGAGCACGAAAGTGGCAAATATTATTGAAATGTTGGAAAAGGAAGAGATTGCCCGTTTAGGCAAGACCATTCCTAGCTTCGCTCCAGGTGATACCGTGGTAGTTGGTGTAAACGTGGTTGAAGGTACCCGCAAGCGCGTACAGGCTTATGAAGGTGTTGTGATTGCTATCCGCAATCGTGGCCTGAACTCTTCATTTATCGTGCGCAAGATTTCATCCGGTGAAGGTGTGGAGCGTACATTCCAGACGCATTCACCACTGATCGCCAGCATCGAAGTGAAGCGCCGTGGTGATGTACGCCGTAGCAAGCTTTACTACTTGCGTGAACGTTCAGGTAAGTCTGCACGTATCAAGGAAAAGCTGAAGGCCCGTGAAAAAGAAGTCATGGCGCCAGAAGCAGCAGAGTAAATGACTTTGGGTGTGTAAAAGCAACCGGACAAAAAAGCCCCAGAGATATCTCTGGGGCTTTTTTCATTGATGCTCTTTTAATTAGGCTATGATAATGGCATGGAAAAAGACTACGATGCGGTGATTGCAACGCCCTTTGGTGCAATCGGGGTGAGAGCTCAGGATGATTTTTTAACTGATGTTGAGCTGATTGCTATGCGTCGGGCTGAGAAGCAATCGTCACAGCCATTTGTACAGGAAATCGTCAAGCAAGTGCAACAATACCTGAGCAATGCCCAATCCCCACTGAGCATTCCTTACGCGATCAAAGGCACGGCCTTTCAGAGACGGGTATGGCAGGCGATTGCAGATATCCCTAGTGGTCAGACCCTGAGCTATGGAGAGCTGGCGCAAAAGGTCAACTCAGGACCGCGGGCTGTGGCCAATGTCTGTGGCGCCAACCAGGTGCCTTTGTTTATTCCCTGTCATCGCGTGGTTGCCAAGAACGGCCTCGGTGGTTTTATGCAGGGGGATGAGCATGGCCTGGCTGTGAAGCAGTGGCTGCTTGATCATGAGCAAAATGCGATCTTCAAAAGCACGGTATGAGCGAAGCTAGCCAGGCGTTGCTGGATGACTTTATTGACCGTATCTGGCTGGAGGAAGGCCTGGCACGCAATACCCTCGATAGTTACCGCCAGGACCTTGAGCAATTCTCGGCCTGGGTGCAGAAAGTGGCCGAAAAATCCCTACTGCAAGTCGAGCAAGTCGATATTCAGGAGTATCTCGCGTTCAAATTCCCTACCAGTAAGCCTCGTACTATCAGCCGGCTGATTGCCAGCCTGCGGCGTTTGTATCGCTTTGCCTTACGTGAAAATAAAATCAGTGTCGACCCGACACTTCAGATCGAGTCCCCTAAGCTACCGCGCTCTCTGCCCAAAAGCCTGAGCGAGGATGACGTGGTGGCCTTGCTCAATGCGCCTGACCTGAATGAGGCAATAGGCCTGCGGGATAGGGCTATGCTGGAAATCCTCTACGCCAGTGGCTTGCGCGTTTCCGAACTGGTGGGTTTGAAAGTGACTGAAGTCAGTTTGAGTGAGGGCGTGGTGCGCGTAACCGGTAAAGGCAGCAAAACCCGTCTGGTGCCGATGGGGGAAGTCGCTGTGGATTGGATCTCGCGCTATCTGAATGAGGGGCGCCCACAGATACTGGAAAAGCGTCTGAGTGACAGCATGTTTGTCACTCAGCGTGGCAGTGCCATGACGCGGCAGGCTTTCTGGTATCTCATCAAGCGCTATGCGCTATTGGCGGGCATCAACAAGCACATGTCACCGCATGTGCTACGCCATGCTTTCGCCACGCATTTACTGAACCATGGGGCGGATTTGAGGGTAGTGCAGATGCTGCTGGGCCACTCGGATATTTCTACTACGCAGATATATACACATGTGGCGAGAGAGCGGTTGAAGCAGTTGCATTCAGTACATCACCCGCGAGGGTGATTGCCGGTTAATTGCAGCAAAGGGTTTGCTCACGCCCCTGGGCGGCTAGCATCTATAGTTCAACCCTCACGCGTTTTTTTGTTGCGGCTTTTTGTGTTCCGAATCGTAGTAATACACCAACTTGTTTCTTGGACTTAGGTATGCAAGTGTCTCCTGGGAAAGAGTCCCCGGGCGAACAGATTTTACAATGCTTACTTCGGTTTCTTTTTCCAGATCCAGCAAAATAGCCTCGGTTTTTGGAATATCAGGGTCGTAGACAAGAACAACCGGCTTTAGCGGCTTGGACGAATTTACTGCGGTAACAATGCAGACCATGTCATTAGAGAGCTTGGCAAGTGTGCCAGGCGGATAAACGCCCATGCAGCGGATGAATGTATTCAGCACGTCGGCTGCATGCTTGCCCCGCTGTTGTGAAAACATCAGAGATAAGGCTTCATATGGTGTTAGGGATTTAGAGACGTCGTTGTGATTGCATAGCTCGTCATAAGTGTTGACCACTTCGACGATTCTGGCATTTAGGCTATTTTTTTCGGCATTGATTCCCCGCGGATAACCGCTCCCATCTACAAATTCATGATGATTCTGAATAATTTCAACTACAGTTGGAGGCAGCCCCACTTGCTTACCGATCTTGGCTCCATAGTCGCAATGCTGTTGATAAAAGCTACGCTCGGCTTTGGTCAGCGGCTCTTTCTTTTTGGTGATGGTCGAGGGCAGCTCTGTTGTCCCGATATCATGGAATAAAGCACCTAGGCCAAGAATGTGAGCATCCTTGGCAGACAATCCCAGCTCTTTGCCAAGCATTAAACATAATACGGTGGTGTTGAGTGAGTGATAGTACATTTCCTCCGTAGTCGCCTTTTCATGCATCACGTGAATTGCTACATCCATATCACTAAGCATAGCGGTAGCCATTTGCTGAATGAGGGTAGATGCTTCCTTGATGGTTTTTTCAGGCTGTGAAAATAGATTGTTGCCGATATTTTTTACAATGTTAGCCGCCGCGACAAACTGTTTTTCAACACGGGTAGCGGCTTCTCTTTGTTGCTTAAGTGCATCCACCCTGGCGCGCTTTTCCTCAACCAGATGCATATCCATTGCCAAAGGCTCTTCAGTCTTGATAGATAGTGTTGCAATTTTTTGCAGAGGGTCAACTGTGCTTTTTGATGGATCAATGCGAACTTTACCTAATCGCATGGTTTTTATAATATCGATCTGCTCCTGATTTTTGATGCGGAAGCTACTGAATGTAAATGGGTGATCCATCCATGACAAGTCCAGGCAGACATGGATGCCTGGCTGCAATTGGTCTACATCAATAAAAGTGTCTTGATCTGATGTCAAGGTTGTATCCTCCGTACATTTTTACAGGCTGGCACATCTGCAATCCCACCGTCAATTTCCACGCTCTATCACCACGCCCAAGGCTTTCAATCCGGGCAATATTCCAGGTTTCGCTACTTTAATTTTGACCCAAGGTGCACTGAATTCGGTGAGGATGATCTGGCAGATATGCTCTGCAAGCGCCTCTACCAGTTTAAAGCTGCGCTCTGCAAGCGTTTGGCGGATGCGCGCAACTACTACCCCATAATCTATGGTGTCGCTAATGTCGTCGGTCTGGCAGGAACTGCTGTTGGGCATGGCAATTTCCAGGTCGAGGACGATGGTTTGTTCCACCATGCGCTCCCATTCGGGCACGCCGAGTTTGGTTTGAACTTTGACTTCGCTTAAGAAAATGATGTCCATGCTGTGTAACCTTTTATAGTGCCCAGTACGTATAGCCTGGTACTTATAGTTTAGAATTATCGTTTTAAAGATTTTAGAGCATCTGCGATGGCATGGTTTGATTTTGATGGTTTAAATTTTCTTGGAATGCGTGTATTTAGCCTGTCTTTTATTGTGGTGGCGTATCTGCTGGGCTCCATTTCATTCGGTATTCTGGTGTGCCGAGCATTTGGCCTGCCAGATCCGCGTACTACCGGCTCTGGCAATCCCGGTGCCACCAATGTGCTGCGTAGTGGCAAAAAAGCTGCAGCTGCACTGACGCTGCTGGGCGATGCCCTCAAGGGCTGGGTGGCGGTGTGGCTGGCATTACGTTCCGGCTTGCTGATGTGGGAAGTATGCGCCGTTGCTCTGGCGGTGTTTCTCGGCCACTTGTACCCGATTTATTACAAGTTTAAAGGCGGCAAAGGCGTGGCAACTGCGCTGGGTGTGATGCTTGCGGTTTCTATCTGGCTTGGCCTAGCCGCGCTGGTAACATGGGCGCTGGTATTTGCAATTTTCCGCTACTCATCACTAGCCGCAATTGTTGCTGCGGCGCTGGCCCCTGTTTATGCCTATCTTTTAATGCCTGGGTACCGTGATTATGTCTGGATGGTGGTGATTTTGTCGCTATTGCTCATCTGGCGGCATCGCAGCAATATCCGCAAATTGCTGGATGGCAGCGAAGCAGGATTTGGCAAGAAATAGTCTTGCCAAATAGCATCGCAGGATAAAGTTTAAGGTATTTGCAGCTCGCCCAGATCCCAGCGTGGCTTGACTGTGAAGCTGTGGTTGCCCAACTGTGCATTGTGCATACGCATCGCTCCGGCAAATGCAATCATGGCGCCGTTGTCGGTGCAGAACTCAAGCCGCGGGTAATGCACTTTGCATAGCTTGCGCCTTGTCGCCACATTGAGTTGTTCACGCAAGCGTTTGTTAGCGCCTACTCCGCCGGAAACGATCAGATTATCAAGGCCTGTTTGACGCAGTGCGGCCATACACTTGATGGTCAGCACTTCAGTTACTGATTCCTGAAACTCATGGGCGATATC
>JBAZTJ010000057.1:0-15149 GCA_041662005.1 Candidatus Methylopumilus sp. | reverse complement strand
ATAGGTATCGGACTTATTAAGTGAGCGTGTAATCATGGTACCAGGTGACACGGTGACCTCATCGGCAATTTCCAAGTGCCCCAGAATCATCGCGGCCCCGCCTATCCTGCAGCGCTTACCGATACGCGCACTACCGGCAATACCAACACAACCTGCAATTACGGTATGTGCTCCAATGCGACAGTTATGCCCAATCTGTATCAGGTTGTCGAGCTTAACGCCCTCTTCGATCACCGTGTCATCAAGCGCACCGCGATCTATCGTTGTATTTGCCCCGATTGCTACATCATCCTCAATCAGCACACGGCCGATTTGTGGGATCTTCACCCAGCGCCCACCTTCGTTTGCGTAGCCAAAGCCATCTGCACCAATCACTGTGCCCGCTGCAACAATACAGCGCTTACCAATCACGCAATCATGATAGACCACGACATTTGCTTCCAACTCGCTCTCGTCGTCAATAGTGACACCGTCAGAAACCACACACGATGGGCCAACAATTACTTTTTCACCTAGCCTGACGTTAGCCCCAATCACGCAATTTGCCATGATGCTACATGAAGCCGGGATATGTGCCGTAGGATCAACCACGGCACTAGGAGAAACACCGGCCACATGCACCGGTTTCGGATTCAACAGTTCGGAAAGCTTTGCAAAATATGCATACGGGTTATCTGCAACGATACGAGGCAGAGAAGTTAAATCACGATGGGCTGGTGCAAGAATCACTGCACTCGCCTGGGTAACTTCCAGTGCGGCACGATATTTGGAGTCCGTCAGAAAGCTAATGGAACCGACATGCGCATTGGACAATGAGGCAACTCGGTTGATGACAACGCCATCGCCACCAACCAGATCACCACCCAATCTGGATACGATCTCCTGCAAGGAAAAATGCGTACTCATCCGCGTAAAGATCGTTTAATAGGCAAATGTGAGTAAGCTATATATTTACTATTTCTTACCCAAGGCTTTCAAAACCTTATCAGTGATATCGACGCGCTTGCTGAAGTATCCAACTGGCCCAAACAACACCATATCATAGCCCTCCGCTTCGGAAATGGACGTAACTGCCTTATTGATACGGTCTTCGAACGACTTGAACTCATCATTTTTACGCAAATTGAGGTCTTCGTTAAATTCACGTTGTTTGCGTTGGAATTCCAATTTGGAGTTGGCGATATCACGCTCTTTGTTGCGACGATCAGCCTCGGCCATAGTCAAGCCATCTTTATCCAGAGAAGCTTCAGCATCCTTAATCTGCTTGGCAATTTTCTCTAATTCTTGACGGCGTGGAATAATTTCTTTTTCGAGCTTTTTGTTAATCTCAATCACCTGAGGGGCTTCCTGCAGTATTCTGTCCATCACGACATAGCCAATCTTGGTGTCTGCTGCATTTGCATTTAAAGCTAAAACCAACGCGCTGGCTGTCAGCAAACTTTTCAACATGATCTTCAATTCAAATCTCCTAACAAATTATTACTATAAATAACTAAAACTGCGACCCAAGCTGGAACTGCAATATTTGTGTTCGATCAGTATCTTTTGCATTTAGGGCTTTAGCAAGCACCAATTTAATAGGGCCGAACGGGGAGTACCAACTGATCCCTAAACCTGTTGAATATCTTAAATCTGCCAAGCTGATAGGATCACTTGATGCATAAACAGAGCCTGCATCAAGAAATGTGCTTAATCTTAACTGTTTAGAATCTTTCATCCCGGGGATAGGGAAATAAATTTCCGCATTTCCCAGTAGGCGCTTAGTGCCACCTACGGCAAAATCGTTACCAGAAACAGCATCAACCTCACGCGGACCAATTGCACTTGTCTGATATCCACGCACCGAGTTTACGCCGCCAATATAAAAGTTTTTGAAGAATGGGTAATCTTTACTGCCATAAGTATCGCCATAACCCATCTCCCCATTCAGCATAAAAGTCAGGCTTTTATTGATTTCCTTGTACCATGAATGCTTATATTCCAGCTTGTAGTATTGAAGATCCAGCCCAGGAAGTCCCACTTCTGAACTGATTCTTTGCAGTACGCCATTATTAGGAAAGAGGACGTTGTCTCGGGTGTCATGCACCCAACCAAGATTTAACATCAATGTATTATTTTCGCAACCCAAGCTGGTCTGGCTGCCACAATATAATTTATACCGAGTTGGACTGGTAGCCTCAAGATCAACTTGGGTATAGTCGAAGGTAAGTCCGGCACTTACTGAGTCTCGCTCATTCAGTGGCATCCCAAAGCTGACACCGGCACCATAGGACGAAGTCTTGTAAGTGCCCGTTCGCAAGTAGGAAGTATCTACATCGCGGCGGTATACATTAAAGCTTCTACTAATACCATCCGGGGTAAAGTAAGGGTCGGTATAGGATAAAGAGTAAATAGTGTTAATACGCCCGGTGTTGACCTGCGCAGCTACCCGATTACCAGTACCGAGGAAGTTATTCTGGTTGACCGTAACTCCCAGTACAACACCTTCGGCACTGGACAAGCCAGCACCGAACATGATGCTCCCGGTAGACTTTTCCGTCACATTCACATTCAGGTCAACCTGGTCAGTAGTGCCAGGAACCGCTGGGGTTTCAACGTTTACATCTGAAAAGTACTGCAATCTTTCCAAACGCTGTTTGGAGCGCGTGATCTTGTCAGCGCCATACCATGCAGATTCCAGCTGGCGCATTTCCCTGCGCAACACTTCATCCCGCGTTCTGGTGTTACCAGTAAGGTTGATGCGACGCACGTAAACCCGGCGACCTGGGTCAACCATAAAAGTAAATGCCACGGTGTGCTTTTCCTTATTGACATCAGGAATAGCATTCACATTGGAAAAGGCATAGCCGTCATTACCCAGACGATCGCCAATGGCTTTACTGGATTCGGTAATTTTCTGACGACTGAATGTTTCACCAGAGTTCAGTGTAATCAGCTTACGCACTTCATCTTCAGTAATAATGGTTTCGCCGGCGACCTTAACATCGGTGACAGTATATTTCTCACCTTCAGTGATGTTAACGGTAATGTAGATATCCCGCTTATCAGGGGTAATTGAAACCTGAGTGGAGTCGATATTGAACTCCAGGTAACCCTGGTTCATATAGAAAGAACGCAAGGCTTCCAGATCGGCCGTTAGCTTTTGTTTGGAATACTGATCGTTTTTACTCCACCACGTCATCCAGTCAGGCGTAGTCAACTTGAATTGCTCACGCAATTGATCGGTAGTAAAAGCCTGGTTGCCGACCACATTGATATTGCGTATTTTGGAAATTGCACCTTCTTCGATATCAAAGCGGATAGCGACACGATTACGCTCCAATGGGCTGGTAGACGCCTTAACGGTCGCGCCATACTTACCCTGAGACAGATACTGGCGCTTGATTTCCTGCTCTGCCCTGTCCAACATGGATTTATCAAAAATCAAACCCTCAGCAAGCCCGATCTGCTTGAGACCTTCCTTCATTTTGTCACTGGGGAAAGATTTATTACCGTTGAAGTTAATCTGTGAAATTGCAGCACGCTCTTGCACCAGGATGACCAAGACACCCTGATCAGCTTCGATACGCACATCTTTGAAGAACCCTGTACCGTAGAGTGACTTGATAGCCTGGGTGGCTTTCTCGTCATCCATGGTTTCGCCAACTTTCACCGGCAGGTAATTGAACACCGTACCGGCTTCAGTACGCTGTATACCCTCAACACGAATATCCTTGACTACAAATGGCTCTAACGCAAAAGCAGACGTAGCGTAAGCACCAAGAATCATTACCGGTAAATACCTGATGCACTTACTCAGGACTATTTTCAAAATCATTAGGCTCAGCCTGTTATTAGTCTATTGAAATCATTATATAAAGCGCATGCCATTAACAAACCGAGCAATGACAATCCTACGCGCTGGCCAACTTCCATCACCTGCTCGGAAACCGGACTCCCTTTTAAAATTTCAACCATATAATACAACAAATGCCCGCCATCTAATACTGGAATAGGCAGCAGGTTAAGCACACCCAGGCTGATACTGATGACCGCCAGGAACCCAAGAAAGGCTTTCCAGCCTATATGTGCGCTCTGCCCGGCATAGCTGGCTATAGTCACCGGCCCGCTCATTCCCTTCCATGAAACTTCACCGGTAATCATGCTACCGAGCATTTTCAGGCTGAATATCGAGGTATCCCAGGTTTTCTTGAATGCCTTTGACAAGGCCGTAACGGGCGGGTATTGCACCTGGACCAGAAACTTATCCATTTCAGTCTGATCCATGCGATAGGCTGCACCAATACGACCAATGTGCTGACCACCCTCATCTACTGAGTCTGGCGTAATGGTGACTGTGCGAATCTCACCGCTGCGCCTCAACTCCACATTAATTGGTTTTCCTGGGTTCTTGCGTACTACATTTACAAAATCCTCCCATTGCGACACTAAAACGCCACCTATGGACACTATCTGATCGCCTGCAAGCAACCCTGCTTTCTCAGCGGCACTGCCTGCCACCACTTCCCCAATATTGGCGGGTATTTGTGGCTGAAACGGTTTTAAACCAAGCTTATCTAAAAAATCGTTTTCGAAATCATCTTTACCGATAGTTCCTAGTTGTAACTGGTGTAGATGCACATCATGGTCGGCATCCACCGTCTCGATTTCTACTACTGGCGCTTTAATCACTTGCCGCAACAACTCCCAGCGCACATCCTGCCAGGTGCTTACCAGATTATCCCCGACCTTGCGTACCATATCTCCATTACGCATGCTGGCTTGCGCCGCTGGTGAGTTTTGCTCGACCTCTCCCAGTATGGGCTTCATGCCCATAACCCCATGCATAAATAATATCCAATAGAGGAAAATAGCCAGCAATAAATTAGCCGCAGGGCCTGCGGCAACGATGGCAATGCGCTTCCACACAGATTGACGGTTAAATGCGCGAGCTAGCTCCTGCTCGCTCAGTGCAGGCCTATCGTCCGCAGGCAACTCGCGCTCATCCAGCATCTTCACATAACCGCCGAATGGCAATGCGGCTAATACAAACTCGGTCTGGTCCTGGCCGAATTTTCTGCTGAATAAAGGCTTGCCGAAGCCAATAGAAAACCGTAACACTTTGACACCACACCAACGCGCTACCTGAAAATGACCATACTCGTGTATGGTCACCAGAATGCCAAGCGTTAGTAGAAATGAAAGCAGTGTAAACATTAGTGCCGCTGTACCCATTCCAAAGCAGCAGCGCGGGCAGCCTGGTCCGCGAAAACCACCATTTCCAAGTCAGATACGGCCTGGATATTCGAATTAGTCAGCACGGACTCAATCAATGTTGGAATTTGTGTAAATCCTATTTTTTCGTTCAAAAATGCCGCTACTGCGATTTCATTGGCGGCGTTCATTATCGCTGGCGCGGTACCACTTAATTTAAGCGCATCAAAGGCCAGCCTCAGGCATGGAAATCGGCTAGTATCCGGTAACTCAAAATCCAGGCGGGCAATTTTAAATAAATCCAGCGAGCTTACGCCGCTTTCAAGCCGGTCAGGATAGCCCAGCGCATAAGCAATCGGAGTGCGCATATCAGGGTTGCCAAGCTGGGCAAGCACAGAGCCATCTACATACTCCACCATCGAGTGAATGACACTTTGCGGATGTACTACAACTTCTATCTGCTCAGCCGCCGCATTAAATAACCAGTGCGCCTCTATGACCTCCAGGCCTTTGTTCATAAGGGTGGCAGAATCTATCGTGATTTTGGGCCCCATCACCCAGTTAGGGTGATTGAGTGCCTGCGCCGGAGTTACCGCCGCCAGCTCTGCGGATGTTGCGTTGCGGAAAGGCCCGCCTGACGCAGTTAGCAGAATCTTCTTAATGCCCCCATCACTCAGAGTGGATAGTTTCTGCACGGGCATCACCTGAAAAATCGCATTATGCTCACTGTCTATCGGCAATAATGTTGCCCCGCCCTGCTCCACTGCCTGCATGAATAGACTGCCTGCCATGACAAGAGTTTCTTTATTGGCCAGCAAAATCCGCTTGCCGGCATGAGCAGCTGCCATTGCTGGCTTGAGGCCTGCAGCCCCAACAATCGCTGCCATAACCACATCGACCTGCTCATCTGATGATACCTGCTCGAGTGCTGCCAGGCCGCACAGCACTTGGGTAGTGCTGCCGATATGCTGGAGTTTAACGTGCAGCTTTTCCGCAGCATCGGCATCCAGCATCACGGCATACACCGGTTCAAATTTCTGGCACTGTTTGAATAGCTCTTCGACTTTGCTATTAGCGCTAAGGGCATAGGCACGAAACCGTTCCGGATGGCGTGCGATAACATCAAGCGTATGCAAGCCTATGGTACCCGTGGCACCCAGGATAGTGACATTCTGTAATTTAGACATAACTAAACCAGACTGCGTAGTACAAGGGGAAGTAGATGAAGAACGCCGCCAAAGGCAGGCTTGAGGTCAGGCCATCTATCCGGTCAAGCACACCGCCATGTCCGGGCACCAGACTACCACTATCCTTAACCCCAGCATGGCGCTTGACCAGTGACTCCACCAGGTCCCCCATGACACTTAACACAGTGATGCCCCATAAGCCGACGATAAGCCAGTAATCATAATTCCTGACCCGACACAGAACCAGCCCATAGATACTCACTGCAAGCCAGGCACCCAACACACCCTCCCAAGTTTTCCCCGGGCTAATTAGCGGGGCTAATTTATGTTTACCAAACCGCTTGCCAGCGAAATAGGCAGCACTGTCAGCGATCCATACTGCCACAATGATGACTAACAGCAGCCAGGGATCAACGCGGCGCAAACCTATCATGGCGAACCAGACCGGCATGATTAATACCCAGCCGATAAGCCCTAATAACAAAAAATTCTTGATTTGCATACGCGAAATAAGCCAGACCGGGGCGTATATCAGCCAGAATATGGCCGCCGCCAATATTCCCCAGAACAAGGCTGCATCCTGCAAATTTGGGAAAGGAGTATAGGTGCTGAAATAAACAAATAAACCAGCTGCTGCTGTCGCCAACGTGTAAATTTTGCGAGCGAGCGGGGTGTATTTAGCCATACCAGACCATTCCCATATACCGGCTATACACACCACAAGCATGAGGAGCGACCAATAATTCTCTGGCAGGTAGAATAAAGCCGCCAAGAATCCTGGTATGAGTATTACTGAAGTGATAATGCGAGTTTTAAGCATGAATCTGTTATTTTTCTGTTAGCTGCTCACTGGTGCGGCCAAAGCGCCGCTCGCGCTGTTGGTATGACTGTATTGCGAGATTAAAGGCAGCCTCATCAAAGTCAGGCCAGAGGGTATCGGTAAAATAAAGCTCGCTATACGCTAACTGCCAAAGCAAAAAATTGCTGATACGCTTTTCACCTCCGGTACGAATGAACAGATCCGGCTCCGGAGCATAAGGCATGGTCAGAAAAGGCGCCAGATCCTCTTCAGTGAACTTTCCCGCCAGCTCTGGCTTTACCAATAACATCTGATTCACCGCCTGTAACATATCCCAACGACCACCATAATTTGCAGCAATAGTCAGGGTTAAACCGGTATTGTGCTTAGTAAGCGACTCCGCCTCATCAATGCGCGCGCACAATGCCTCATCAAATCGCGAGCGGTCACCTATCAGAATCAGTCGAATGTTGTTCTGATGCAGCTTGCTGACCTCGCGCTTGAGTGCATCCATAAACAGGCCCATGAGAAAACTGACCTCTTCTTCAGGTCTGCGCCAGTTCTCACTGCTGAAGGCAAACAATGTCAGATAATCCACGCCCAGGGTGGCACACTGCTTGACCATATCCCGCACCGTTTCAACCCCACGCTTATGTCCGGCAACACGAGGAAGAAAGCGTTTTTTGGCCCAGCGCCCATTGCCATCCATGATGATGGCAACATGGCGGGGGATTTCGCCGGCGTTTGGAATAGATTGTGTGGAGCTGGAAAAAAGTGCCAATCAACGCTCCAGTTTATAACATTGCAAGATAATGATTAAAAATCGATACTGATCCATCAATTGAAACTACACCGCCATCAGGTCGGCTTCTTTTGCCAGCAGCATTTTGTCAATTTCAGCCACATTTTTATCGGTAAGTTTCTGAACTTCATCCTGCATGCGACGCTCATCGTCCTCGCTGATCTCTTTGTCCTTAATTAACTTCTTCAAGGCATCATTCGCATCACGACGCACATTGCGCACAGCCACTTTGGCATTCTCAGCCTCAGTTCGTACCACCTTGATTAGATCTTTTCTACGCTCTTCGGTCAGCATAGGCATAGGCACTCTTATCATATCGCCATTGGTAGCAGGGTTGAGGCCCAAATCACCATCGCGGATGGCTTTCTCAACCTTGCCTATCATGCTCTTTTCATATGGCTGCACATTGATAGTACGAGCGTCACCCAAAGTGACATTGGCAACCTGATTAACAGCCACCATGGAGCCATAGTAATCAACCATCACATGGTCAAGTAGTCCGGTATGAGCACGGCCGGTACGTACCTTGCCGAGGTCATTCTTAAGCGACTCTAACGACTTTTGCATTTTTTGTTCTGCGTTTTTTTTCACTGCATCCAACATATTTCCTCCTAATATATCCAAGCATCCAACCTCATTACCAATCTTATTAGTAGATGAGCTCTAGGGATGAACGCGAGTACCTTCATCTTCGCCCATCACAACGCGCTTAAGCGCGCCTTGCTTAAAAATACTGAATACATTGATAGGCAGGCTTTGGTCACGACACAAAGTAAGTGCAGTAGCATCCATGACTTTGAGGTTTTTGACAATGGCTTCGTCAAACGAGATGGATTTATAGCGCATCGCGTCAGGGTTGGTCTTGGGGTCATCGGTGTAAACGCCATCCACCTTGGTGGCCTTGAGCACGATCTCAGCATTCATCTCCATACCGCGTAAAGCAGCTGCAGTATCGGTGGTGAAAAACGGATTGCCGGTACCAGCACCAAAAATCACGACGCGACCTTCTTCCAAATATCGAATCGCCTTACCACGGATATAAGGCTCGGCTACCTGTTCGATATTCAAGGCAGACTGCACTCGGCTTACCAAGCCAACGTGACGCATTGCATCCTGTAACGCCAGGGCATTCATGACAGTTGCCAGCATACCCATGTAATCGGCAGTTGCCCTGTCCATTCCCTCAGCGGCTGGCGCTACGCCGCGAAAGATATTACCGCCACCTATGACTACCGCCACCTGCACACCTAGATCAACTATTTCTTTAACTTCGCCTACAATTCGATTGATCGTAATGCGGTTAATACCGTAACTATCGTCACCCATCAGGGCTTCACCAGATAGTTTAAGCAAGATACGTTTATATGCCGGGGTTTTAGATGGCGCAGTCATGTGGCTCCTATTCAATTGTGCAAAACGATGATGCCATGATAACTGGACATCATCGTTTTGTAGTGGACTATCTTATTTCAAGATTCAAAATTTGCAGAGTGTACTGCGCCTATTTTATGCCTGAAATACTTTACAACTAAATCTTACAGCTTGGCAGCAGCAGCCACTTCAGCAGCAAAGTCTGTTACGACCTTTTCAATGCCCTCACCTACGACATACATGGTGAATGAAGCTACTGAAGCGTTCTTGGATTTAAGCAACTGCTCAATCGTTTGCTTGTCATCCTTAACAAAAGGCTGGCTCAATAAAGTGACTTCTTTCAGGTATTTTTGCACAGTACCGTCAGCGATTTTCTCAAGCATCGCTTCTGGCTTGCCAGCTTCTTTTGCCTTTTCAATGGCAACACGGCGCTCAGCTTCTATCAGCTCAGGTGCTACACCGCTAGCATCCAATGACTTAGGCTTGGCTGCAGCGATATGCATGGCAATGTCTTTGCCCAGCGCATCGTCCCCACCAACAACATCAACCAGCACACCAATCTTGCTGCCATGGACATAGCTGGCAAGCTTGCCTTGTGCGTTCAAGCTTACAAAACGACGTGGTGTGATGTTCTCACCGATCTTGCCTACCAACTGGGCACGCAAACCTTCAACTGTAGAGTCACCTAGCTTCAGGGCAGCTACAGCCTCCAGATCGGACGGGTTATTAGCAGCAACAGCAGCAGCTACATCATTTACAAATTTCAGGAAATCATCATTCTTGGCACAAAAGTCGGTCTCTGAGTTCACTTCAACCATAGCACCTGATTTTCCATCAGCAGCAATGCTAATGCCTACGGTACCTTCTGCAGCCACACGGCCGGCAGCCTTGCTTGCCTTGTTGCCAAAACGCACGCGCAGAATTTCCTCAGCACGCGGCATGTCGCCTTCAGCTTCAGTTAATGCCTTCTTACAATCCATCATGGGCGCATCAGTGCGCTCACGCAGTTCTTTCACCATGCCTGCGGTTATCTCAGCCATTACTTCACTCCTTAATGTTTTACTTAATATCTTCAGGCGTTAGCCTGTGCACTCGAATCAACAGCCATAAAAAAAGGGGCTCACGCCCCTTTTTCCAGGGTTTACTCTGCCGCGGCCTCTGAGACCTCAACAAACTCTTCTTCAGTAGCGGACTTCACGATTTCAGTGATGGTTTGGCTACGGCCTTCCAACACGGCATCAGCAATACCACGAGCATAAAGACGGATGGCACGGCTTGAGTCATCATTACCAGGAATGATGTAAGCAATACCGTCCGGTGCATTATTGGTATCAACAACACCAATCACCGGGATACCCAGTTTTGCAGCCTCAGTCACAGCACCACTTTCATGACCCACGTCTATAATGAAAATAGCGTCTGGCAAGCCGCCCATTTCCTTGATACCACCGATAGAGCGCTCAAGCTTTTCAACTTCGCGCTTGTAACCCAACGCTTCTTTTTTACCGAACTTTTCCAAACTTCCATCCAGCAACATAGCTTCGTAGTCATTCAGGCGCTTGATAGACTGTTTAACAGTCTTGAAGTTGGTCAGCATGCCACCTAACCAGCGATGGTTAACATAGGCGCAATTCGAGCGCTGCGCTTCTTCTTTGACGATATCGCGTGCTTGACGCTTGGTACCGACAAACATGATACGACCTTTGTTAGATGCAAGTTGACGCACATACTTCAGCGCATCCTCAAACATCGGCAGGGTCTTCTCAAGATTGACGATATGAATCTTGTTGCGGTCACCGAAAATGTACGGTGCCATTTTTGGGTTCCAGTAACGGGTTTGATGGCCGAAGTGAACTCCAGCTTCCAGCATTTGACGCATAGTTACGGACATAATAGTCTCCAGTAAGGGTTATAGCTCACATGCGCCCAAAAACATCCGGATAAAATCGGACACCCTTTACGGGGCACATGCTCCAATTTTCAAAACCTAAAATTAAGTTTCAAAGCCTGAATGCACAAGATGTGCAATCCCCGCCTCTCAAGAAACGGGTGCAATATGCTAACATAAGCACCTATTCGAACTCAAGGAAAACGTAAGCCAAAAGGCTTTAAATCGAGATTATGGCAGTTACCATCAAAAATGAAGTCGATATTCAGAAAATGCGTATAGCAGGCAAGCTTGGCTCTGAGGTGCTGGATTTTATCACGCCACATGTACAACCCGGCATCACCACAGGTGAGCTTGACAAGTTATGCCACGATTATATGGTCAATGTACAGAAAACCATACCAGCACCACTCAATTACGCCCCGCATGGCCACACGCCGTATCCAAAGTCGATCTGCACCTCGGTGAATCATCAGATATGTCACGGCGTACCAAGTGAAAAAGTACTGAAAAATGGCGACATTGTTAATCTTGATATTACGGTGATCAAAGATGGCTATCACGGCGATACCAGCCGCATGTTTTATGTAGGCGAACCGTCAATTCAGGCTAAGCGCCTTTGCGAAATCACCTATGACTGCATGTGGATAGGCATATCCAAGGTCAAACCAGGTGCAAGCTTGGGCGACATCGGCCATGCTATTCAAGTGCATGCTGAGAAAAATGGCTTTAGCGTAGTACGCGAATTTTGTGGTCATGGTATCGGTAAAAAATTCCATGAAGATCCACAAGTGCTTCATTACGGAAAACCCGGCACGGGAATGAAGTTGCAAGCAGGCATGATATTTACCATAGAGCCCATGATTAATGCTGGCAAGCGCGATATCAAACAACTTGGAGATGGTTGGACCATCGTCACCAAGGATCACAGCCTGTCAGCACAATGGGAGCACACCGTATTGGTTACCGAGACGGGGTATGAAGTGCTAACAGTATCTGCTGGAACGCCTGCCATACCGAGCCTTATTTAAGCATGTCCGCAACCAAGCCTTTTAGCGAACCTGAGAGTCTCGCCCAGACTTGGCGCAGCAGCCTCAAAGAGGATCAAGCTGCCTTGCGCGCAGGATTCGAGCAGACTGGTGACGTTGCCTACCTGGTACGTCAGCATGCCCGTTTGGTTGATAATTTACTGCGCGATATATGGCAACACTCAGACCTCACCACGGAAGTATGCCTGATTGCTGTAGGCGGCTATGGGCGTAGTGAGCTTTTCCCCTACTCCGATGTCGATTTATTTATCCTGCTACCTGATCACGCCAATGAGGTGCTAAATCAGCGCATAGAGTCTATTGTCGGTGTGTTCTGGGATATCGGGCTTGCCGTCGGTCATAGCGTCCGCAACCTCGATGAGTGTGTTGATGAGGCCAAAAGAGATGTCACGATTCAGACCAACCTGCTGGAAGCACGCCATCTGATAGGCAATCCGGCGCTTTACAAGGCATTCAAATCGGCTATCGACCAGACCATGGATGCAGAGGCATTTTTTAAAGAAAAAATGCACGAACAGGAGCAGCGGCATAAACGCTTCAACGATACGGCCTACAACCTGGAACCGAATATTAAGGAAAGTCCTGGTGGATTGCGAGACCTGCAGAACATACTGTGGATAACTCGCAGCCTGGGTCTTGGCGACAACTGGAGTGCCTTGGTCAAGCACGAGATCATTACCCGAACGGAAATGCGGCAAATCCGCCGTCACGAACTGCATCTGCAAATGCTGCGCACACGGTTGCATTACTTAGCCAAAAGACGCGAAGACCGACTCATTTTTGATTTCCAGAATGACCTAGCCAAACAACTGGGCTTCACTACCAATGCCAAAAGGCGAGCCAGTGAACAGCTGATGCACAGCTACTACAGTGATGCCAAGTTTGTCAGCCTGATGAACGAAATCCTGCTGTTGCTGCTTGAACAGCGTCTACATCCGCAAACGCATGAAACAACGCCCATTAATGAACACTTCGAAGCACGCAATGGCCTGTTAGAAGCTAGGTCGTCCACCCTGCTACAGCGCACCCCCTCCACTATCCTCGAAAGTTTCCTGGTGCTGGCGCAGCATCCAGAGCTGACGGGCATGAGCGCTAATTTGCTACGCACTTTGCATCGGGTAAAGAAACTGGTGAATAGCGAATTTCGCAACAACCCTGAGAACAAGCGGCTATTCATGGAGATTCTGCGGCAGCCCAGCGGAGTTACCCGGCTTAACCGCTACGGTATCCTTGGCAGCTATATTCCTGCGTTTGGTCGCATTACCGGACAAATGCAACATGACTTGTTCCACGTTTATACCGTAGATGAACATATCCTCAATGTATTGCGTAATTTACGCCGCTTTGCATTACCGCAGCATGCGCATGAGTTTCCCTTGTGCAGTCAGCTATTTTCGGTTTTTGACAAACCCGAACTGCTCTATCTTGCCGCATTGTTCCATGACATCGCTAAAGGTCGCGGTGGCGACCACTCAGCCCTGGGCGGGGCAGATGCACGTCGCTTCTGTAAATTACATGGCCTACCTAAGGATGAGTGCGAGTTAGTAGCTTGGCTCGTAGAGTCGCATCTGGTGATGTCCAGCACTGCTCAGAAATCCGATTTATCGGATCCATCAGTTATTGAGTACTTTGCCCAATTGATGAGCAATGAACGTCGCCTTACCGCACTTTACCTGCTCACAGTAGCTGATATCCGCGGCACCAGTCCAAAAGTATGGAATGCATGGAAAGCAAAACTACTGGAAAACTTGTTTCTGGCAGCGCAACGACAGCTAAAAGGAAGCAGCAAAGATACTGAGCACGAGCTGCTGGATCGCCAGAACCAGGCAAGGAAAATATTGAGTCATTATGGGGTTGTTGAGCACGCCTACAAGCCATTATGGGAGCGGCTGGGAAGGCTTTACTTCCTGCGCCATCACGGTCAGGAAATCGCCTGGCATAGCCGACTATTGCTCACACACATCCATAGCAGTGAGCCCATTGTGCGCGCTCGCCTTAGTCCTGGCGGAGACGGCATACAAGCGTTGATTTACACCCGGGATAGGGATGACCTATTCTCAAGGATATGCAGCTTCTTCGAGCGCATTGGCTACACCATTCTGGAGGCCAAGGTGCACACTACACAACATGGCTATGCGCTGGACAGTTTTCTTGTTTCCGATCAGAGTGATAAGTCCGTTCGCTACCGTGATTTGCTAAGTTTTATTGAATATGAACTGACGCAAAAACTGCTTTCCAAGGACGCTCCAGAGAAACCACTACTTGGCCGTATTAGTCGACAGGTGAAACACATGCCCATTTCTGCCAGCATTAGCATCAAGGAGGAGATGAATAGCAATAATCATGTGCTTGAAGTGATTGCGGGAGACCGCCCCGGCTTACTATCAACACTGGCGCACACATTCCTGGAACAGAACATTCATTTACAAACTGCGAAGATCAACACACTAGGCAATCGTGCCGAAGATACTTTTTTAATCTCGTCTAAAGATGGAAGTAAACTGAATGAGCTAAATATAAAAGCCTTAGAGCAGGCGCTATATGAAAAATTATAAATTCAATTAAATCATAATATTAAATGAATTTATTAATGCCTTATATAATACTCAATAGATCATTAGCTTGATGAATTTCATAATCCGCACCCCAGCTTTCAGGCTTGTCCATAGCGTCTAAATAGCCATAAAGGGCCACGACTGTAGGCATACCTGCTGCAATCCCCGCTTGAATATCACGCTCAGCATCCCCAATATAAAGGGCAGATGAAGGCTCCACACCCACCTGCCCGCAGGCCATGAGTAGCGTGTCTGGATATGGCTTTGCTCTTGGTGCATCATCACCACTAATGACACAAGCAGCT
>JBAZTJ010000056.1:0-15277 GCA_041662005.1 Candidatus Methylopumilus sp. | reverse complement strand
GCCTTTACCCAGATTACAGGTTACACGCTAGATGAAGTCAAGGACAGCAACCCCAATACCTTCCATGTAGGACGACAGTCGCAAACTGTTTTTGATGAAATGATGGAGTCATTGAATGCATCTGGTCATTGGCAGGGTGAGAGATGGAGTCGACGTAAAAATGGTGAGTTATATGCGCAATGGCTAACCTTCAACACCGCCTATAACCGAGATGGTTCGGTATATCGCCGTGTAGCCCTATTTTCCGATATTACCGGGCGCAAAGAAGCAGAAGAGTTAATCTGGAAACAGGCCAACTTTGACACACTCACCGGCTTACCCAACCGCAGCATGTTCCAGAATCGACTGGCCCAGGAAATCAAAAAGTCACACCGCACCAACCAGCCTTTTGCGCTCATCTACCTTGACCTGGACCGATTCAAGGAAGTGAATGACAGCTTGGGTCATGACATGGGTGACAGCTTGTTGATTGAAGCCGCACAGCGCTTGAATAGCTGCGTACGTCAAACTGACTCCGTAGCCAGGCTGGGCGGAGATGAGTTTACGGTAATCATGACTGAACTGGACGACTTCAAAAGTGTTGAGCGAGTCACTCAGGATATCCTGGAAAAACTGTCCAGCCCATATCAACTGGGAATAGAGACTGTCTATGTGACCGCCAGCATCGGGGTGACCTTGTACCCTAATGATGCAGGCAACATTGATGAGCTGCTGAGAAACTCGGACCAGGCCATGTATGCTGCCAAAAACCAGGGACGCAATCGCTACCGCTACTTCACCCAGTCCATGCAGGATGCGGTGCAGACCCGTATCACTATCGCCAAGGACCTACGTAGCGCCATTATTGAGCAACAGTTCCTGGTGCATTACCAACCAATCGTAGAGCTCGCGACAGGTAGCATACATAAAGCAGAAGCCCTGATCAGGTGGCAGCACCCTGAACGCGGCCTCATCAGCCCCGCGGAGTTTATCCCCGTCGCAGAAGAAACCGGCCTCATCGTCGACATCGGGGACTGGGTGTTTCATACCGCAATTTCCCAGGTGGCTGAGTGGCGCAAATTCCACCATCCTGATTTCCAGATCAGCATCAATAAGTCACCTGTGCAATTCAACAACCAGAAAGCAGGCCATCGAAAATGGCTGGATGAGTTAAAGCACCTGAATTTGCCGGGACAAAGCGTTTGCATCGAAATTACCGAGGGCCTGTTGCTGGATGCTACCGACTCGGTCACCGACAAACTGCTGGTGTTTCGTGATGCTGGCATCCAAGTTTCACTGGACGATTTCGGCACGGGCTACTCTTCATTGTCTTACTTGAAGAAATTTGATATCGACTTCATCAAGATAGACCAGTCCTTCGTGCGTAACTTGGCGCCCGGCTCTGATGATCTGGTGTTATGCGAAGCCATCATCGTCATGGCCCATAAACTAGGTATGAAGGTCATTGCCGAGGGCGTTGAGACTGCCGAGCAGTGCAAGCTGCTGGAAGCTGCTGGCTGTGACTATGGCCAAGGCTACCTGTTTTCAAAACCAATATCTGCAGAGGCCCTGGATGCATTTTTGAAACCTAACTCAACCACTAATCTCGCCGCCTCTTAAATATATAGCATCGACTAACTATTGCAGTTTTTGTGGTCAGAAATTGACTCATATCGTGGCGTACTCGATACTAGCCTCATGTCCTGGTATCTCTATCTTTTGGAATGTCAAAGCGGTGCCTACTATGCCGGCATCACCAACGACCTGGATGCACGCTTTGCGGCGCACCAGCAAGGACGCGGCGCGCGCTACACCAGAGCCAACCCGCCCGTCAGAATCATAGCCTTCAAACCTTACCCCGACCGCTCAGCCGCCAGCATTGCCGAGGCGCAACTCAAGCGTAAGCCCAGGCATCAAAAAATCGGTTTCTTCCAGGAGGCCCTTTCATGAACTGCCATGCACTGAACGAATTAAAGATTGCAGTGAATGCCGCCCTGTCAGGGCAATGGGATAAAGCCCACCTGATTGCACAGGATTCAGACAATGCTATCGCACACTGGATACATGCAGTGCTGCACAAAATAGAGGGTGACGCCGGCAACAGTCGCTATTGGTATGCCAGGGCGCATAAAAGTTATGAGGATTACGCAGATCCCACAGAGGAGCTTCAGGCCATTGCCGCGCAGCTCGAAACGGCCCGCCACTAACTCTTCGTACTCACTCAAGCAAACAGCCTTAGCTTACTATTTCCCGCAGCACCCTGCAGTTGCTAAAACCTACAAACTTGGCCAACTATGCCAATGCCAAGCTGGTGAACCAACTAACTAGCAAGGCCATAGATGTTGGCTACTTGATGGTGCGCAGCTTACTGGTGGCCAGCGCCGCAGCGGCGGTTCTGGTTTCCACCCCGAGCTTAACGAACACATGTTCCAGATGCTTATTAACAGTGCGCGGGCTGGTACCAAGGATATCGCCGATATCGCGACTGGTTTTACCCTTGGTCGCCCAGTACAGCACTTCCGATTCGCGCATGGTGAGTTTGAAAATATTCATCAGCGCTTCAATCTGCGCAGCATCGGATTCTTCACGCAGCAGGATCACCCATTGCTCATCATGGCTCAGGTCAGCAGGTACGAAGACCAGCCGACCCCGCGCGTGCACTATCATCAGTGGCTGAATGGCATCTGCCGCGGCTTCGGCAACCACCATGCCCTTAATCCAGGCCAGCAGTACTGGCGGAGTTTGTGCTGTAGGTAGCGCATAATGCTCGGCAAAATAGCGCTGCATCCATTCACGGGCCAGCGGTGTTTGCCAGACAATACGGCCATTGCTCGGCGTAATGGCGATTGCCGCCTGACCAAAAGCATCCAGCGCGCCACGGGCCTGGCTCATCATGCGTGATGTCTGCAGGTGCGCGTTGATTCGTGCCAGGACTTCTGCAGGGCGTATGGGCTTGGTGACATAGTCGATACCACCCGCGCGGAATGCAGCGACCACATGCTCGGATTCCGTGAGGCCTGTCATGAAAATCACCGGGATATGGCGAGTGTTGATGTCGGCTTTAAGTTTGCGGCATACCTCGAAACCATCCATGCCGGGCATGATAGCGTCCAGCAAAATAACATCCGGCTTTTCCGCTATCGCAGTCTGCAGCGCAGCCTCCCCATGATTAGCCACCAACACCATAAAGCCAGACTCATCCAGCGCATCGTGTAGCACCGCCAAGTTATCAGGCACATCATCTACAATCAGCACAACCGCTGAATCTATCCCGCCTTTAGCAAGGTTAATCATGGACATAAACTCTTTCCACAAATTTCTTCATGGCGGCTAACTGGAACTGTTGCGCCAACTTGCGCATGGTGCTGACGAACAATCCATACTTGCTATCCAGGGATTCGATCTCATCAATTTTTCTGGACACGCCACGTACATAACCCATCTTGATCAAGGCCAGTAACTCATCCAGACAAACCTGCGGCGGAGCAATCAAAGGTGTCTCCAGCGTCGCTTCTTGCTTACTCGCCTCTATATTCTCCGGCTGAGTGACCCAGTCAATATTGAGTCGGGTGCCCAACCATCCCAGCAGTTCGGAAAGGCTGACTGGCTTGAGGATAAAGTCCTCAGAACCTATGCCAGCAGTATTCTCCAGGCCCTTGTCAAAAGCGTTGGCTGAAACGATACCGATGGGGATATCCGACTGCCGCACCTTGCGGATAATATAACTGGCCTCCCAACCATCCATCACCGGCATGGCCAGATCCATCAAGATCAGATCCGGACGGAATGAGGTATGTTGCTCCAAGCATTCCAGGCCGTTGGCAGCCTCGGCCATTTCAAATCCCAGTGGTTGCAGTATATTGATCAGCATCTCGCGATCTACCTGCTCATTATCCACCACCAGTATCCTGCGCCTGGGGCCTAGGTAGGCAACGCGATTAGCTGTTGAAATAGCCTCAAGCTCATGGGTAAGATGTATCTGCGGCAGAAACAATCTCACCTGAAAAGTAGTGCCCTGCCCAACCACGCTACTCACGCTGATCTGCCCCCCCATGAGCTGCGTCAACATCTTGCTAATAGTTAACCCTAAGCCCGTGCCACCAATACTACCGTTATCGGCGGCACTACCCCTTGTGAATGGCTCGAATATATTATCCAGTTCTTCTGTCAGTATCCCTGGGCCTGTATCTTGAATTTCTATCACAGCCAGCTCACGTGCATATTGCAAGCGAAACACCACCCCACCATTTTGCGTAAACTTGACTGCATTACCCAGGATATTGATCAGTATCTGGCTCAGACGCTTCTGGTCGGCGCGCACCATGCGCGGCAATTCACCAGTAGGCTCGTAAGCAAAACTGAGGCCTTTGTTACGCGCCTGCAGTTCAAACATGCTGACGATCTGCTTGATGAATTCCGGGAACTTCAACGGCTTGATATCAAAAGTCAGCTTGCCACCCTCAATGCGCGCGATATCCAGCGTACCTTCGATCAAAGACAGTAAATGTTCGCCACTGCGCCGTATCACACGTATCGCCTGCTGACGACTATCAGGGATAGAAGCGTCATTATCCAGCAACTGGGCATAGCCCAATATGCTGTTAAGCGGTGTGCGCAGCTCGTGGCTAATGCCGGTGATATATCGGCTCTTGGCCTGATTGGCCTGCTCGGCCACCTGGCGCGCCTGTTGCAGTTCAGCATCAGTCTGTCGGTGTAACTCAATTTCACGCAACAACAACCCGGTTTGACGATTAGACTCCTCCTGCGCCACGCGCCGGCTTTCGCCGGTCAGCACCAGCCACCAAGCGATGAGGCCACTGGCAAATACCAGCGCGGCAAACACTTTGAGGTAACCCAGACGCAACTGTGGCAAGAGGCTGGCAGCTGACTTCTCCAGAATCAGGCTCTCGTGAAAATAAATAAGCCCCAGCAATACTCCCAAAAATGAAAGGGTAGCGCCCATTAGCAACAAGTAAGTACTCAGGCCACTTTTCAGGTAAGGCCATAGCGTTCTGGGTAACATCTTTTGCATGAACGATTCCCACTGCGTAGCAAATGTGGCATGCGGCTTGCACACATCGTTGCAGCGCGCATCCAGACAACAACAGAGCGAGCAGATAAACCCCTGATAGGCCGGACAATGCGCCATATCTTCAGACTCATACTCTCGTTCGCAGATTGAGCATTTTGCGGTACGCTTGGCAGGACTAAACACATAGGGCTTACGGGCGATGTAGTATTTCCCCTTGGTAATCCAGGCGATTACCGGAGATGCGATCAAGGCAGTCACCAGGGCGATAAAGGCTGAAAATGCCTGTAAATCGTGTCCGAAAGCACCAGCAAAAGCCGAAATAGATAAGACCGAAGCCAGTAGCATAGCCCCTACCCCTACCGGATTGATGTCATAGAGGTAAGCACGCCTGAACTCTATGCCCTTGGGGCTTAAACCCAGCGGCTTGTTAATCACCAGGTCTGCCACTACCGCCGTAATCCAGGAAATAGCAATATTTGAGTAGAGGCCTAACACCTGTTCCAGTGCCTGAAATAAATCCAACTCCATCAGCATCACAGCGATAAGCGCATTGAATATCGCCCACACTACACGCCCAGGATGACTATGTGTAAGCCGCGCAAAGAAATTGGACCATGCCAGTGAGCCTGCATAGGCATTGGTCATATTGACCTTCACTTGAGAAATAATCACAAACAGTGCCGTCACTGCCAACGCGACCTGATATGAGCTGAATACATGTCCAAAACCGGCTAAATACATATGAGTGGGATTAATGGCATGTATATATGGCAAACCCTCTTGAATCACCAAATATGCCAGCAGAGCCCCTCCCAACATTTTTGCCATACCGAGGAATATCCAGCCAGGGCCAGCGATTAACACACCGAAATGCCAGCGCCAGCGATTCTTTGGCGTTTTTTCTGGCATAAAGCGCAGAAAATCCACTTGCTCACCTATCTGCGGTATTAATGCCACACCGATAGCCGTAGCAGCGCCAAACATGAGTAAATTGAACTCCCCACCCTGTCCGGATTTCCCACCATACGCGATCAGCTTAGAGATAATGGTAGGGTCTTCATGAATCACGAACAGGAATGGCAGTGCCAGCAAAATTAGCCATATCGGCTGTGTCAGCATCTGGATACGGCTGATTAGCGTCACCCCATGCGTGACTAGCGGAATCACAATCAGCGCACTCACCATATAGCCTATATACAGCGGAATATGAAAAGCCAGCTCCAGCGCATAGGCCATGATGGCAGCTTCCAGAGCGAACAGGATAAAAGTGAAAGACGCATACACGAACGATGAAATGGTGGAGCCTATATAGCCGAAGCCTGCCCCACGAGTGAGCAGATCCATATCCACGCCATATTTGGCGGCGTAATAACTGATGGGAACGCCGGTCATGAAGATAATGACACCCACCGCCAGAATGGCCCAGAACGCATTGATAAAGCCGTAATTGACGGCAATAGTGCCGCCGATGGCTTCCAGCACAAGAAATGAAATTGCCCCGAACGCAGTATTGGAAACGCGCAGCACCGACCACTTTCGAAACGACAAAGGCGTGAAGCGCAGGGCATAGTCTTCCAGCGTTTCATTGGCAACCCAGGTGTTGTAGTCGCGCCGCACCTTGACGATGCGCTGTATAGGCTCTGCCGACTCTACTTGTTCGTTAATTACTTGTTCGTTATTTATAAGCGCTGCCGTCAACTACCCACTCCCCGTTTTAAAGCGTTTTACCTCGGATATTGCCGATTGAAACCATAAGCAATTTTCAGGCTACCGACTGCCTCAGCGTATAGTATAAAAATAGCGAGTTTGGGTAACTAAGCAATTTTACGTATTGGCTTGAAACTACAAAGAAGATGGCGAATCAACGCACAATCAGTTGCTACGCGTTAAAGCGGATGATCAACTGTGATGTATATTGTTGACTTGCAACGACTAGGGAGCGCTATATGTCATATTTGGTCATTAAGTACATGACTACTGCAGGAGTAGTTGTGCTGGTTTCAGAGCTGGCAAAACGCAGCGATAAAATTGGCGGGCTGATTGCAGCTTTGCCACTGGTAACGGTACTGACCTTGATCTGGTTGTATGCTGAGCACCAGTCGGTAGACAAACTTAGTAACCATGCTTATTACACCTTCTGGTATGCACTGCCCACTCTTCCCATGTTCCTTCTGTTTCCGTATCTGATTCAAAGAATGAGTTTCTGGACAACCTTGAGTATTTGTATCGCTTTGACGGCGGGACTATTTGCGCTATACGCGACCTTGCTAAAACATTTCGGTGTCGACCTGCTATAAACTAAGCCGGGTGATGACGACGGACGAAAAAACGAGGCATTAAGCCCCGTTATCACTACCGTGTTTCTACAACTACTCTGCAATAACAATATCGCTTTTCACAGCAGTCACACCTTTCACACCTTTAGTCAGTTTCACCGCACGCTCAGCCTCAGCTTTAGACTTTACTGTGCCCGTGAGTTGTACCAGACCATTGCTATCGGTTTCAACTTTTACGTCGCTAGCACTTACCAGCTTATCCATGGCAAAAGCGGCTTTCACCTTGGTCGTAATAACAGAATCACCCACCTTGGTGGATACGGCATCGCCATCTGCAGCAATACCAGCCAGAGGCATTATTAAAGCACCAATCAATAAAAGACTTTTCATATTCGTTTTCATGTTTTCTTCCTCTTGAGTGAATAATTTGATTTGTGTAAAACACGAAATCATTCTAAAGAACTGCCAAAATTAACGAATAAGTATCTGGCTGAAGTTAGTGTAGGAGATGACTGACGAAAAAATACCGCCGTGCCAGGTGCAACTGGTGAGCAGTATTAACGGCAGCCGCTATCTCCTTGACTTACCTGTGATATATTCTTTGATAACTAAGGCTACTTGATACTGGTAAGTAAATTTTGAAATCTGCGGTCTTTCCTGAAAACGAGGCGCTCCGTCTCAGCGAATTAAAACATTACAAAATTCTGGATACTGCCAGCGAAGAGGTTTTCGACGACATTGCCAGTATTGCCTCCCTCATTTGCGGCACGCCTATCGCTCTGATCACGTTACTGGATGAAACGCGCCAGTGGTTCAAGGCCGCAGTTGGCCTGAATGCTAACGAGACGAGCAGGGAGATCTCTTTCTGTGGACATGCGATTTTGGGAGATATCCTGTTCGAAGTACCAGATGCCCTGGAAGATATCCGCTTCCATGACAACCCACTGGTGACAGGGCCACCCAATATTCGCTTCTATGCCGGTATGCCCCTGGTGACGCCTGAAGGTTTTGCCCTGGGTACTTTGTGCGTAATAGACCAGACCCCGCGCGTCCTGAGTGACGAACAACGCGCAGCTTTGCAAAAGCTCGGGCGGCAAGTGATATCCCAGATCAGACATCGTCTCGATGCTTTGCAAACTGCAGCGCTAAACGAGGGCCTCGCTGACAAATCTACGTTTTATGACACGCTGTTATAAAGCGCAGATCTATCCATCATCTCTACCAGGCCGGATGGCATCATTACCAGTTTCAATATGGGCGCAGAGAGAATGCTGGGTTACCGCGCTGCGGAAATGATAGGTATACACACCCCCTGCATTTTGCATGATGAGCAAGAAACCATTGATCGCGCGACTGAGCTGAGCTTGAGCCTAGGGCGCGACATCAAGCCAGAATTTGAAGTGTTTGTAATAAACGCAACTCATGGCCAATCAGACACTCACGAGTGGACATATATCCGTAAGGACGGCACCAAGTTCCCAGTCAGTCTCACGGTCACCGCCATGCACGACAATGCCGGGGGGCTGATCGGTTACCTTGGTATCGCGCGTGATATTACGCAAAGCAGACACGCAAAACGATCACTAGCGCAACTAACCGGCATCCTGCAACGCACCGGAGAAATGGCGAAAGTAGGTGGATGGGAGCTGGATCTGCTGACTATGCAACTGCAATGGTCAAAAGAGGTGTTTAGCATCCACGAGGTGGAATTACCGTACAGCCCTGACCTCAACCAGGCCTTTACATTTTTTGCTCCGGAAGCAAGGCCTGTCCTCATGGCAGCTGTGGATGCCAGTATCGCAAATGGCACGCCCTGGGATCTGGAACTGCCTTTTGTTACGGCCCGGGGCAACCATCGCTGGGTACGCGCGCAAGGCTCTGCCATTATGCATCAAGGCAAAGCTGTTAGCCTGATAGGCGCCATTCAGGATGTGACTGCACGTAAAAAAGATGAGCTTGACTTAGCCTGGGTCAATCGTGCGTTACAAATGCTGGGCAAATGCAATGAAACGCTCATTCATATGACGGATGAGATTGAACTGATCACTGAAATCTGTCGTATTGCGGTAGAAATCGGCGGCTATCGAATGGCTTGGGTAGGCTATGCTGAGGATGACGAATACAAGTCAGTCATACCTAAAGCCCATTTTGGACATGCCAATGACTTCCTCGACCAGATCAAAATCAGCTGGTCTGACAGCCACATCAATGGCCTCGGTCCTGGCGGTAGGACGATACGCAATGGCGAAGTCATCGTGGTTGAAAATTTACTGCTAGATCCTAGCTACCCAGTGAAAGATCAAGCATTACACCAGGGCTACCGCGCATTGGTATCCCTGCCCCTTAAAAACAAAGAGAACACCTTCGGGCTGCTCGCGCTATATCTGGGTGAGGCCCACAGCTTCGCCCAGGATGAACTGCAACTACTGCAAGACCTTGCAGATAACCTGGCGGCAGGGATTATTAATATCCGTGCCGAAAACGAACGTAACCAACTGCACTCCGCCATGCTCAAAGTGGCTACAGCTGTGAGCGTCTCCAGTGGCGAATCCTTCTTTTCACAGCTGGTTAGCAACATGGTCAGCGCGTTGGGCGCGCAAGCAGGATATGTAGCCCAGCTGATACATGAGGCCCCGCTGAAAGGCCGCACCACTGCCGTCATAGTGGATGGCAATATCGTCGACAATTTTGAATTCCCCATCCCGGATGCGCTGGTAGATGCCCTGTTTGGTTCCAAAGATTTAAGAATAGTCCCCAAACATGCGGCCCGCGATTTCCCTGGCCTGAGCATGATGCAGTTTTTCAAGTACCAGGCGTTTGCCGGCTTATGCTTATATAACTCCAGTCACGACCCCATAGGTTTATTGTTTGTTTTTTATCATGAGCCTATATTAAAAAAATCCAATGACTTAATTACTTCTACCCTAAAAATATTTGCAGCGCGTACAGTCAGCGAACTGGAGCGCCAGGCCTCCGCGATTGCCATTGCCGAGAATGCTCGTTTCATTAAAACCATTACCGATGCAATGCCCGCCATGGTGGCTTACTGGGACAGGGACTTGCGTTGCCGCTTCGCCAACAAGCCCTATTTGCAGTGGTTTGGCAAACCTCCCGAGGCCATTATAGGCACCACCATTCAAAGCCTGCTGGGAGAGCGTTTATTCACCATGAACGAACCCTATATCCGCGGTGCTTTGGCAGGCGAGTGTCAGCAATTCGAGCGCACCCTGACCCGGGCAGATGGCAGCATCGGCTATACATGGGCTAATTACATTCCGGACATTGATGCGCAAGGCACAGTGAATGGCTTCTTCGTGCTGGTGACAGACGTGAGCCCTATTAAAAAGGCCGAGAGTGACCTGAGACTGGCCGCAAGTGTTTTCAAAAACACCATAGAAGGCATCATGGTCACCGATATTGAAGGCACCATCGTTTCGGTAAATCCGGCCTTTACCAAAATCACAGGCTACAGCGCAGAGGAGGCGATTGGCAAGACGCCTCGACTGCTTAAATCTGATCGGCATGACCCTGCATTCTATGTAAACATGTGGGAAAGCATAAGAGGCCCGGGGCTATGGCATGGTGAGGTATGGAACCGCGGAAAAAGCGGAGAGGTGCATCCAGACTTGATGACCATCACCGCAGTCGCCGACACTGATGAAAAAGTGACCAATTACGTTGGTATCTTTACAGATAATACCGAGTACAAAATGCAGGAGCAGCAACGCCTGGCTGAAGAGTCTCTGCAACGTGATGCACTGGTGCGAGAAGTGCATCATCGCATCAAGAACAACTTGCAGAGCGTTGCCAGTTTATTAGGTAATTTTTCCGCAGAGCATCCGGAACTATCAGAACCCATTAATAGCGCGATTAATCAGGTTAAAAGCATTGCCGTGATTCACGGATTGCAGGGACACTATGTGCATAGTGCAGTGAGATTGAAAGACCTGGTGAGTGCCATTGCCGAGAATAATAAATCCTTATGGAACACCAGTATTTCAGTCAATATCCCATCAATCTGGCTACCCACCCTGATTGCAGAAAAAGAAGCCGTGCCTTTGGCGCTGGTGCTGAATGAGCTCATACTGAACGCAGTGAAACATGGGCATAAATCGAAAGGCGTAAGCGTGTCGTTAACTCAAGATGCAGCACTGAACAAGGTCTCTGTCATTATCAACAATGTCGGCCAACTTTCATCAAACCAGTCAGGTGATACGCCAGACTTTGGGACTGGCTTGCAGCTGGTAACTACTTTACTACCAAAAAAGAATGCCAGTTTGGTATGGGAGCAGGCTGGGAATATAGTATTAACGCGTATAGAGCTATTCAGCCCTATCGTTACATTTGAGTCAGGGAAGTAAAAATGAGAGCCTCGAAAGACCGGTCACCAGAGAAGAAGCCGTCTATTTTGTTGGTCGATGATGACCGCCTGATATTGGCCACCATGGCTGCGGGGCTTACGAGAGCCAACTATCAAGTCAGCACGGTGGAGTCCGTGGATGAGGCAGAAGCCTGGCTCGACAGCAACCCAAGGCCAGACCTGGCCATTATTGACGTCAATATGCCGGAGCGCACCGGGTTGGAGCTACCTGCCCGCCTGAACCAACTGGAACACATCCCGTTTATTCTGCTGACTGCACGCAGCGAACCCGAGGTCATTGCGAAAGCCAATGCTTTAGGCGCCATGGGTTATCTGGTCAAACCCATTGATATAGTGCAACTCATCCCAGCCATAGAGACTGCCCTCGCGCGCGCAGGCGAGCTTGAGGGCCTGAAGTCTTCCCAGCAACAGCTACAAACAGCCTTGGATGCAGATCGCTCGGTCAGCATTGCGCTCGGCATAGTCATGGATCAGTACCGTATCAATTATGATGATGCTTATGCTCTGTTGCGCAAGTCTGCGCGGAGCAAGCAACTCAAGTTAATTGAGCTGGCAACCAGCATTATTAATTCGCGTGAGAACCTGAACCTGGAAAGTGATACTTAAGCTTTTGTAAAAATCACGCAGGGCAGTCAGGTATGCTCTAGCCCCACATTTCACTCAGGTCGTTGATCCCCCATACCCGCGGGTCTTCATGACCCAGAATCTGATCATGGGCCCCAACTTTGGATAAATCAATCACTTCAGCAGCAATACGTGTTTTTGATTTTGTCGAAAAGAACACTTTAACCACTGGCGTAAGCAATGACTGCGCACTCTGGTCCATCACCACCCCCAACCTGCCGGATTTCAACTTCACCAGGCTGCCTATCGGGTAAATACCTACACATTTAACAAAGGCTTTGAACACTACCTGATCGAAATGCTCTGTCCATTGCGACATGCGCTGTAACGACACGCCGGGCTCCCAGCCCGCCTTGTAAGGTCGGTTTGAAGTCACCGCATCATATACATCACAAACAGCGCCCATCTTGGCAAACAGGCTAATTTCATCACCCTTTAACTTATGTGGATAACCGCTACCATCAATTTTCTCGTGATGATGCAGGCAAACGTCAAGGCATACCTCATCGATATTATGGCTGCGTGACAATATGGCATGACCAAATTCCGAATGCCTGCGTACGACCATAAATTCATCATCAGACAGTGCGCCTGGCTTGTTCAATACTTCATCAGGAATCACCATCTTGCCAATATCGTGCAGCAGCCCGGCCATCCCGGCTTGCCGAATCTGGTCTTCGTCCAATCCCAGCTCACGTGCCAACGCCACCATCAGCGCACAGACGGCCACAGAGTGCATATACGTGTAGTCGTCTTTACTCTTCAGCCTGACCAGGCTGGTGAAAGCGTTTTGATTGCGCGATACCGATGCCACAATGTCATTGACGAGTGGTAACGCATTTTCCGAATTGATCGCCTTGCCCATGCGCACTTCAGAAAACATGGAAGACACTGCCACCTTGCTGCTTTGTATCAGCTTGCCAGCCCGGGTTTTTTCATCGTCGAATGAGATAGGCCGCTGTTTTTTACCGGGCAATGCAGTCACTACCGGTTCATTCTGTGGCAAAACCGGAGTGGGAGCAAAGGGCATGGCATCGACACCTTTGGCTGTATCAATGACCACACTGGGAATCCTGCTAACCAGCAACTTTTCCAGGTCATCATCATCCTTCAGCATAAAAGATTTACGCCAGAACGGATGCTCAAACCATGCACCTTGCATTTGCTGAATAAACATACCCAGCCTAAGCTGGTTGACGGGAATAACTTTCAACATATCTTTACCTTAATTTCAGCGGACCGAGAAAACTTGCTCAGCCCGAATCCACATTTAGTGAAGCAGGCCTATATTCGCAGCTTCAATCTCTTCTTTACTCACCAGTTTTTCAATATCAAGTAAAACCAGCATTTGATCATCAACGGTAGCTACCCCCTTGATAAATGCAGTATTGACGGTCGAAACCAGGCTGGGCAAATCACTGATCTGGTCTTCATTCAGCGCAATTACATCTGATACGCTGTCGACTACTATCCCCAGATCGTGCCCTTGCAGGTTCAAGATAATCACGACGGTCAAGTCATCATAGGCAACTTTTTCAAAGTTGAGTTTGATACGCAAATCATAGATAGGCACGATTTTTCCGCGCAGGTTTACCACACCTTTTATGTAGTCCGGCGTATTAGTAATAGCCGTAATCGCATCGTAGCCCCTGATTTCCTGGACATTGAGTATGCCCAGGCAAAACCCTTCGCTCCCCAACTGGAATGTGAGGAACTCGTTGGAGCTGGAGCTGATTTTTTCGTTAGTATTTGTGGTGATCATTCTCTTGTTCCCTGTGAATTAAAACTCAGCCCAGTCGTTATCGTCTGTGCCCGTTTTTGGCATGGATTTCTGAAATGAAGTTTTTGCGACAGCTTTCGGCTTCATTGTTGTCGAGCGAGCAATGGGGTGTTTAGCCATGGATTTAACATTGGCTGACCTGCTGCCACGGGCAGATGATCCGGACTCATTCAGCTTAAATAAACTGATAGCCTGCATAAGCGATTCAGCCTGCTCAACCAGCGATTCGGCTGCCGCTGCAGATTGCTCAACCAAGGCAGCGTTTTGCTGCGTGACTTCATCCATCTGCGTCACGGCAGTGTTGACTTGATCAATCCCGGCACTTTGTTCAGCAGAGGCACCGGCAATTTCCGACATAATGTCGGTGACTCGGCCCACGGATGTCACGATATCCTGCATGGTAGAACCAGCCTCTTCTACCAGACGGGTACCACTGGTGACCTTTTCCACGGAATCCGAGATTAACTGCTTGATTTCCTTGGCAGCGGCAGCTGAACGCTGTGCCAGATTGCGCACCTCACCCGCCACTACCGCAAAGCCACGACCCTGCTCGCCTGCACGAGCGGCCTCAACGGCAGCATTCAACGCCAGAATATTGGTTTGAAAAGCAATACCGTCAATCACACTGATGATGTCTTCAATCTTGCGGGAGCTGGCACTGATATCAGACATAGTGGTCACTACCTGGCTAACCACACCACCGCCCTTATTTGCTACATCCGAAGCTTCAGCTGCCAGTTGATTCGCCTGTTTGGCATTACCCGCATTTTGTTTAACTGTTGAGGCAAGCTCTTCCATGCTTGCAGCGGTTTCTTCCAGTGAAGAAGCCTGCTCTTCAGTGCGTTGTGATAAATCGTTGTTACCGGATGAAATCTCACTCGCAGCTGTAGTGATGGTTTCGCTGGCCTCTTTAATCTGGGTAATGATTTCAGACATGTTCTCAATCAGAGAATTAACGCCATCACACAAGCCAGCAATTTCACCAGTTTTACCTTCCATGGACACCCGTTGAGTTAAATCATTCGCCTTGGCTGCACTCACCACGGCCTGGGTTTCTTCTACTGCTGATGCCAGCGCTTTAGATGCATTGATCTGTGCAGTGACATCGGCTGCATACTTCACGACCTTGAACGGTTTGCCGTTCAAATCCAGAATCGGGTTGTAGCTCGCTTGGATCCATACTTCACGGCCACCTTTGCCGATAC
>JBAZTJ010000055.1:0-15465 GCA_041662005.1 Candidatus Methylopumilus sp. | reverse complement strand
TTCTGCAGTGCGAGCGAGCAGTGTGGTGAGAATGCTCAGTGAAGACGGCATTGCCGATGAAAGGCTCAGCGCACTCGGTTTTGGTTCAGTGCAACCCATCAGCGAAAACGACACCCCACTTGGGCGGGCCAAGAATCGCCGCGTCTCCATCATGATCCTCTATGAGACCCAAAACCAGGATGACTCCTCCATGGAAATCATCCCGCAGAAAACCCAGTAAATGCTGCCGGCTTTTCTGGGCGTGTAATTCAATTCAAATTAAAACCAACTTGAGCTAGATCGCAGATCGCCTTCAGGCCACTTGCCTTTCCTGGTTTGCTGACTCAAACGGATTACTCAGCATCTTCAGCAGATATTCAAGATCAATGCCTTGAATGAGTAATTTTCCGTCATTGGCTTTGATGATCTGTTTGATTAAAACGCCGTTACTATTGGCTGCTAACGGGGTAGTGGTCACCTGGCTCTGATTGAACTCTGCCACGGAATGCAGCCCGGCCACCAGCAAACCTATCTTGTGCTGTCCATACTCGACTACCACTACCTGGCTACTGCTATCACGCTCGGTGGGCACTCCGCTGAGCAAGTAACCAAGATCAAATACCCAGGCATAGGTCTTGTGTTCGTTCTCATGCTGTATTGCCAGCACGCCCACTCGCTCAGAGCGGCTGCCCATGGAAACCGGGGAGATTTCCGAGGCTGCCAGGGCTTCCAGCACATGCATCGCCTCTATCGCAAAGAGCCCGCCATCGATAAAGAACGTGGCAAATTCCAGCCCACCCGCTTTGATATGTGAGGTTTCGATAATAGAGGCCGAGCTGTTGGCTGTAGCACTACGCCCGCGGACCTCGCCGAAAGAATCGAATACAACGGCAATGACATCTTCCTTGTAGCCATCGGTGACTTTGAACTCGCGGTACCCATGAGAAACACTACAACCCATGATGGAGTAATGCCCATCATGGATGACAATGCGCGATGCACTCTTACCATTGGGCAGTGCCAGCAAGTCAGCATCAATATCCAGCACAGCGCCCACCGGGCGTGTTGGATCGGTACTTGAGATAATGCGGCCTTGCCGGTCTATATAAAGAGCCTTGATGGACTCTTGTTCAGCGATGCCACCACGCAACATGGCAAGGAATTCAGGGGCAGAATCAAACACTATGCCTATGCCTCCAACCACCCTGTCACCCTCTGGCGACCTGATGGCAGCATGATAGACATATGTCGGGGCATCCCCGTAAAGCACATTGGGGTCAAAAGGCGTGACGTAATATTGCTGCTCCGTGCGTAACGACAGCACTTGGCTCAGCGTCACGCTGTCTATGCTGGTACCGATAATAGAACCATTTTCATCTTCCGGATTAGTACTGGCGACTATCCGGCCGGTATGATCATAGACAAAAATCCGGGTGTAGACGGTATACAGCTCATTGATATAAGCAAGAATTTCATTGATGCGTGCTACCGTGCTATTGCTCAGCTCCTCTGATGCAAATGCGGCCCTTAACTCAGGCGTCACTGCCCACCAGCGGCAGTCATCCGAGCGCTCGTAAAGATTGCGATCCAGCAGATCCACCAACAGGTGGGATACGAACTCGGAATCCAGCAATCGAGAAGCCAGCACGGTCTCATAAAGATCATTGATGGACTGCGAAAATAACTCATTGCTGCGGGTACCGGTTTCACTGATCTGGTCGAGGATGGTTTTCAGTTTCAGTAGTTCGCCACCCTGCCCAGCCGTCATGACTTGGCCATTCCACACCACGCGGCGTATGGTTTCTGCTGCAGTCATAATTTCAAACAGTGGCGGGCAAAATGATTGAGCATGGGTCAGCAGGCCTTCAGCAACCGCCGGGTCCAGCACCTTTAATGCATTGGTATCCTTGCCGGTAAATGCAATCTCGACCGGAATCATGACCTGCCCTTGCCAGCCCGGCGGGCCCATATAGCCCTGGTAGCCTTCAGCAGCAAAGGTGCGTACCAGATATTCACGCCCGCCATACATCATAAGGTTGGGGCTGGCATCCCGATTGATGGGCACTATGGTATCCACAGGTACCCACAGGTGGTTGCTCGCCTCTATCACTCGATTATCGCCATCTAATAGCAGCATCACCGAGCGTCCGCTAGGATCGCCATGCGACTGGAATATGCCTGCCATTTCCTGCACAAAATTGAAGCACAGACACAGCACTCCCACCACGGCCCCAGTATCAGGATGCAGCATACGCTTGGAGTAAATTAATGCTTTCTGCTTGCCCGGTCGCAGATCGGTAGCGCGATAGGTTTCGACATAGCTGTCTGAGGCCAGTGTCTCCATAATCAACGGATCCAGACTGCCCTCAATTGGAGTTTCTTCATTAATCTGCACCAGCACGTTACCGTGCACATCCAGCAGGATAATTTCATCATAGACGGTATATTTGCTGCGATAGGCGCGTAAACGGTAGCGGATAGCCTCTTCATTGCCGTACAAACCTGCAACAAAAGCGCACAACTCGCCATCTGTCGCAAGAAAACCCACATCCGCCGTACGCTCATACAAATTACGCACCAGGATATCAATGACATACTGCGCTTTGGTGCCTATCTCTCCCAGTACTGTCGCCACTTTCTCTTGCACCAGGCTCATTACCAGCTCGTTCTCCAGCCGGTTAAAGCCTATCCGCGTAGCAGCCATGGTCGGCAATATGGCCTTGGCCTCGACCGGGCAATTCATCTTGGCGGATGACTCAATGATGCGCCACATGAGGTTAAGCTCATGCAGGGACTGTTCACAGCGAATCACATCCCGCATGTAAGGAAGAAAATTATCGATCTGTAGCGGGATAGTTTGAGTCATTGTCAGCCTTAAATATTGATCGCACACACGATAATTTTTGCCAGCGGCAATGGCTACCAAGCAATATATGCGCCAGATAAATCCAAGCAAACTCAGACAGTCATTTATTCCAAAACAAACCCGCACCATCCGGGGATAACATCGTTATTGGTGCACCGCTCGAATGGCTGCACCTATAAGATGCATACAACAAAAACCATATAGAAATTAAGGTTTAAGCAGGTTCAACACACGCGCTTTAACACCTCCACAGGATGCAATTGCATCTTAGCCCTTTACCTTGACCATGGTCAGGCATGAATACTGCTTTAAGTATCTAGTTACTATTGCAGCAATGCCAACATGCCTCTCCTCAAAAAAGTTATATGAATGCACCCTCCTTGCAAATGAAGTCCATCGATCACATGGATACACTTATCCATGACCGGACACGCATGCTCGATACACTTTTGGACAATCTGCAGGGTCTTGTCTATTGCAACCTCTATGATGAGCACTGGACCATGGTTTTTGTCAGTGAAGGATGCAAGGACTTAACCGGCTACTCGCCGGAAGATTTGATTTATAACCACCTGATCTCTTACGAAGAAATAATTCTTGAAGATCATCGTGAAATGGTTCGCAACTCAATTGCTGATGCAGTAAATCGGGCTGCCCGATTTGAGATTGAATATTGTATACGCCATGCCGATGGCAACGTCATATGGGTGTCGGAACGCGGCAACCCGATCTACAATGAGCAAGGCCAGATCCAGGCACTGGAAGGCTATATCCAGGACATCACTGACCGCAAAAAAGTCGAGCAGTCATTACGGGAGACTGAAACCCGTTATCGTTCGATTTTTGAAAATGCGATTGAAGGCATTTTCCAGACCTCGCCCACCGGGCAATACCTGGTCGTCAACCCTGCCTTAGCGCGCATCTATGGTTACAACTCACCAGATGACTTGATGAGCGCGCTGAATAACATTCAGCAGCAGCTGTATGTTTCCCCTGATCGGCGTGAAGAGTTCGTACAAGCCATGGCCGCCAATGGCAGCGTACATAACTTTCAATCACTGGTTTATCGAAAAGACAAAAGTACTATCTGGATATCCGAAAATGCCCGCATGGTGTATGACGAGGCCGGCAACCTGCTGTATTACGAGGGAACGGTTGAGGATATTACCGAGCGCAAAAGCTACGAGAAGAAAATTGAGCACCAGGCCACGCATGACAGCCTGACCGGGTTACCTAATCGCTACATGCTGAACGACAGGCTGCAGCAATGCATGGATTTTGCCGACAGGTACAGGAGCAAGCTGGCCGTGGCATTTTTGGACCTGGATCAGTTCAAGCTCATCAACGACAGCATGGGGCACGAGATCGGCGATCAACTGTTGATGATCATGTCGGATAGGTTATCTGGCTGCATACGCGAGGTGGACACCGTAGTCAGGCTGGGGGGTGACGAGTTCGTGATCCTGCTCACCAATATCCAGAAAGTAGATGACATTGCACACAGCATGCAACGCATACTCAGTGCCGTTGCCCAGCCCTGCATCATCAATGACCTTGATTTCGTGGTCTCATGCAGTATTGGTATCAGCATGTACCCTGATGACGGCACTAATCCAAACACATTACTGAAAAACGCCGATTCTGCGCTATACAAAGCCAAACATGCTGGACGTAACAATTACCAGATTTACACGCAAGAGCTGAATGAAGATCTGACCGAACGGGTCAAGATTGAATACCGCCTGCGCCTTGCCATAGAGCGTGGCGAGTTTCTGCTACATTACCAACCCAAGGTGGATTTCACTACCGGCATGATCAGTGGTGCAGAAGCATTGATACGCTGGCAACCACCAGGTGAGGAGCTGATTCCGCCGCTCAAATTCATTCAGATTGCGGAAGAAACCGGCCTGATAGAAAAGATAGGGGAATGGGTATTGATTACGGCCTGCCAGAAAGCCAAGGAACTGAAGGAAAAAATGGGGCGTGCTATCCCTATTGCGGTCAATGTGTCTCCACGGCAATTCCGGCAACCTAACCTGGCCAGAATGATCAAGAATGTACTGGAAGTCACCAGTCTGGATCCCGATTGCCTGGAACTGGAAATCACCGAAAGTACCCTGATTGATGACTCCACCAAGTTCATAGAGACCCTGCATACCCTGAAAAAGATAGGCGTCAAGCTGGCCATCGACGATTTTGGTACAGGCTATTCAAGCCTGGCCTACCTGAAAGACTTTCCGATTGACCGCCTGAAAATTGACAAGGCATTTGTCAGCAACCTTGAAAACGACCCTGCCAATACCGCCATCCTCAAAGCCATTATCGTACTTGGCCAAAGCCTGGGACTAAAAGTGATTGCGGAAGGGGTGGAAACCGCTTACGAGCATGAGTACCTGCAGAGCATAGGCTGCGATGAACTACAGGGTTACTACTTCAGCAAGCCATTGCCTGCCGATCAATTTGAAGCATTACTGCGCAGCCAGTTTCCAGAATAAAAAACTATTTCAATACGCTCAGTATTTTAACCAGCTGGTCTGCGTTCAAACTAACACCGGCCAACTCCGGTTTCACGGTCTCCCATACTTTCACCATCTTTTTATACTCTGGCAGCATAGGGGAAGTCGCATCAAGTGTATCCAGCTTGAATTTCTTGAAGAGTTTGAGATCGTAAATAAGGAAGTAAGCAATATTGTTCAACTGAAGCTCGCCATCCCGGTCAAAGCCTGAGAATCTTGGCGGTCCTGACAAACCTGCCTCAGTCTTGACCCTGGTTTTATCATCGGAAGAAAGCTCTTTGTAAGCCTCTTCGATATAAGTCCACATTTCCAATATGTTGGTAACTTCATTTGCAGCAGCTGGTGCTGCCTGGTCCGTTGGGCCTAAACCCGGATATTTCCAATCCAGCCCCCATGCGTTACCGCTATGTATGGCGGATTTAACCAATTTTGGGTCGATACCATGGTCAATATGCAACTTTTCAGTAATGTCACTCAGCATCACCAAAATAAGTTTTTCCGCATTGGTCAGTTTCATTTCATGCCTTTTAATGAGATAAATATCGAAGCGTGGAGAGTGATGGCTCTGCAAGCGATTGTCAATAAATGTGAAGGTTTTGTGAAACCTACGTGACAACCACAATGAGTGCGGGGGCTATCAATGAACAGCCACATCATGCCACGGGTACAAGGTCATGATGTGGGTAACGAAAATTCTGAGGGAATTAAGCCGTCAAACCTGTACGTAACGTGGATGACGATTGTGCCTGGCCATTCTTGCCATACACGGCACCCGCACTGGAGTTCCCCTGCAGGTGGTTAAGTAATTGCTGATTACGGTTAAAATGCTTGCTGATCAGCATGCCGTTGAGCCGGTTCATTTCTTTCGCCTGGCTCAATGCTTTCTGAAACTCCGTCCATGAATCATTCATGTTCGGCTTAGCCTGCTGTTTGAGCCATGCAATCATGCCTGTTTCACCCGCCTCAAAGCCATTGGTGGCCAATGCCTCATAGCGAGTCTTGGCAGTAATATTCATACGTTGCAACAACACGGACTTCTCTTCCAGCAAAGATTCTATCGCATCAATATCCGCCATCACCAGGCTGGTTTGCTCGCGCGATAGCAGCGCCAGTAATTGATTTACTAACTGGGCGTCTTGCTCAAAAGAGATAGTTGCGTTCATGTTGTCCTCATGTTTTTTTGGAGGTTAATAAATCTTTCACTGTTTGAATCAGTCCATCTGCTACTTTTTCAGAGTCCACTTTAAATTGGCCACCGGCGATGGCAGATTTAATGGCATCCACTTTTTCAATATCAAATACGTTATCAGCAGCGACTTTAGCTTCCAATGACTGGATTTGCGCAGACATTGGCGACAGCGTCACATTCTCTGTCGATTTACTTGTAGCTTGCGAGTTGGCAGTGGTCTTTGCTGCACCCGCTCCCGATTTTTCAGCACCAGGCTTGCTAGTCGCAAGGTCTACCGGTTTTTTAATTGAGTCATTAATTTTCATGGCATTTCTTCCTTTTCGCGTAAATTACTATGCGCATACACGCATCCATAATGCTCATATCGGCATAGTTTAAGCGAACTTTAATACTTTGTAAGTATTTTGCTTACCATGTTCCTATCTCAAAAGTCACTCTGAAAAATCGCATCTTAAAAGCCCACCACAATCTGTCCGCCGCTACGCGCAATCCCGCTGATCACCTGGCCGCTGGCTATCTTCACCTGTACCACCTGCCCATCATTGGCATTGGTCATGGCCAAGCCTTCGGCTGCCACACTAAAGCCCTTACCGATGGAAGTCACCATGACAGTCTGTCCTTGCTGTACCACTGGTGGGATCTTTAACATCTCTTGCCTGAGCACGGTGCCGGCAGTCATGGATATGCTCACTGAGCGCCCGATCGCTTGTGCAGGATCGGTAAATACGCCAGCCGGCAACTGTGTCAGATCGCCACTCTCAAAAATCAGGTCCTGACTGGTCACTATGCGGCCTTGTGCCAAGGGAGCAGCCGCCACCAGGTATTGGGCTTTTACGCTGACAGTTGCCTGTACATAGATAGTCCACACCCCCGGGGCATTGCAACGTACACCAACACTGGTCTTACCCCAGGCGCGGCTACCGGGAGGCAGGAACACTTGTGCGTCAGGGCATGCGGCCAGCTTCAAATTGGGGTCTATCGCACCGGCGTTGACACTCACCTGCCCGGGGTAGCCTATGGTTTGCGTAACGAGAAATTCGGTAATCCTGGTTCTGATTGCGGCCAGGTCCTGCCTAGCTGACTGATTTAATACAGGTGCGGATTCAGCATGGGTAGTCACCGGCATCAACATGGCTGCCAGAATAAAGCTTATTCCGGCGGTCATTAACCGTGAGTGATGAATGAGACTGTTCATATTGAACTCCATTAATGATGGCAAATATTCAATATGCATTCTACGGATGCGACTGCAAAGCAAAACAATGAAAAGGGCAAGCTTTACCCTTTTACTTCTTGAATTGAAGATTCCCTGTTAATCCTAAACTGACTTTTATCAATGTTAACGGTACAAAGTGTCATTTCTTTAGGTCGCGCTGCTGTTTTGTTTGAAAGTGAGATTAAAGGCTTGTGCTGAAATGAAAGGAGAACATCATGTTGAATAAGTTAGATGCAGCTTTGAGTTTCCATCAGAACGCATTACGCGTACGTGGCCAGCGCCAGGAGCTGATTGCCTCGAATATCGCCAATGCCGACACACCTAATTATAAAGCCCGCGACCTGGACTTTAGCGCTGCCATGAAAAGCGCACTGGCTGGGGTTTCCAATGCGGCATCGAAATCAGCACAGACACTGAACAAGACTTCAGAACAACATATCAGCGGCACCCCTTCCGCCTCAACATCCTCCAGTGGCGCACCCGGCGAACCGTTGTTCCGCCCTATCATTCAAGGCAGTGTCGATGGCAATACCGTCGATATGGATGTAGAGCGCAACCAGTTTGCCGACAATGCCATTCGCTATGAAGCCAGCCTGATCATGATCAATGGCCAGCTTAAACAGATGCTTTCAGCTATCCAGGGGCAATAAGCCCTTTTTGACAGGAGAAAAAAATGTCGCTCTTTAATGTATTTAATATTTCCGGCTCTGCCATGAGTGCGCAATCGCAGCGCCTGAACGCAGTAGCCAGCAACCTCGCCAATGCCGACAGCGCCACCAGCGCCAACGGCAAACCCTATAAGGCCAAGCAGGTGGTATTTACCCCCATGGCCACCAGCTCGGCTGACGCCACTGGGGTAAAGGTAAAAAAAGTCATTGAGGATGCCTCACCGCCAAAAGTGATCTACGAACCCAAGCATCCACTTGCCGATGCCAAAGGCTACGTCACCATGCCCAATGTCAATGTGACAGAAGAGATGGTGAATATGATTTCCGCCTCTCGTGCCTACCAGAACAATGTAGAAACCATGAACGCAGCCAAGACCATGCTGCTAAAAACGCTGACCATAGGTCAGTAAGCAACCCAGCCATTAATAGTATCCACTGACGCTTTGATATAAAGGAAAGCACCATGACGACAACAGTACAGAACAACTCATCACCTTCTCAAGCCTTGCTGGATGCCATGAATGGCTCTAAGAATACCGCGGCATCCACGGCAGATGAAGCACAGAACAGGTTCATGACGCTGCTGGTAACGCAGATGAAAAACCAGGATCCGCTCAACCCCATGGACAATGCCCAGGTGACCAGCCAGCTGGCACAACTCTCAACAGTAACGGGCATAGACAAGCTGAATACCACGCTGGAAACATTAATAGGCAACGTGCAGGGTAGCCAGTCTTACCAGGCATCCAGCATGATAGGCCATAGCGTACTGGTAGCAGGAAGTGACGTCAGCACCAGCGGTACGGGCGGCTATTTCGGTGTTGACCTGCCGATTGGCGCAGACAAGCTGACCGTCACCATCAAGGACAGCGCCGGTACTGTGGTGCGAACCGTTGACATGGGTAAACAGGATGCAGGGACACTGCCCTTGAAATGGGATGGCCTGGCCGATGACGGCACAGTCGCCAAGACCGGCAGTTACAAATTTGAGGTCGCAGCCACTATCGCCAATAGCACTGCCGAGGCTACCGGCTTGAGCTATGCACAAGTACTCAGCATCTCGAACGGGACTGGCGGCATCAAGCTGAACTTAAGCAACCTGGCTTCGGTAAGCACCAGTGACGTCAAAGAAATTTTCTAACGAGACCAAGCTAATTACAGCTTCATAACCATCCTTATTTAATCGAATCAATCAGGAGATCACCATGAGTTTTCAACAAGGATTAAGTGGACTAAACGCTGCATCCAAGAGCCTGGATGTACTGGGCAATAACGTGGCTAACGCCAACACAGTCGGCTTCAAGCAGTCGCGTGCCGAGTTTTCTGACATCTATGCAAACTCGCTGGCGGGTGCCGGTGGCTCGCAAGCCGGTATCGGCGTCAAGGTAGCGACCATCCAGCGCGAATTCAGCCAGGGCAATATCACCAGCACCAACAACTCGCTGGACATCGCCATTAACGGCAACGGCTTTTTCCGCATGAGTAGCGACGGTGCGATCAGTTACACCCGTAACGGCCAGTTCCAGCTCGACAAGGATGGTTATATTGTCAACTCCAGTGGTGACCAGCTGACAGGCTATGTTGCCGACGTTAATGGCAACATCCAGGCCATTACGCCTTCGGCTATCCAGATCAGCGCCGCCGATCTGGTACCGCAAGCCAGTACCGAGATCAGCAACGTTGTGAATCTTGACTCACGCAGTGCCGTGATTCCAGCCACTCCGGTTTTTGACCCTAACGATCCAACTACCTATACCCAGGTGATACCAATCGCCATTTTTGATAGTCAGGGCAATTCGCATACCTTGCAAAGCTACATGATCAAAACCGGGAATAACACTTGGGATGTGCGCTCTACCGTAGACGGTGGCACGACCATCGTCGGTAGCTCAAGCATTACCTTCAACACTTCCGGCCTGATTTCCGGCACTACCACCCAGGCCGTCAGCTTTACGCCATCAACGGGAGCGCCGGTTAATGTCACCATGGATTTTGCCAGCAGCACCCAGTTTGGTTCTGCCTACAGCCTGAATAGTCAAACACAAGATGGCTATACCTCAGGCCGCCTGGTCAGCTTTAGTGCTGCCCCCGATGGCAGCATCATTGGCCGTTATACCAATGGACAGGCCCAAACCCTGGCACAAGTGGTATTGGCGAAGTTTTCCAACCCCAATGGCTTGCAAGCCCTGGGTGACAATAATTTTGCCGAAACTTCAGACTCCGGTCTGGCTGTAGTTGGCACGCCCAACACTGGCGGCCGTGGCGTACTGCAATCTTCAGCGCTTGAAGACTCAAACGTGGATCTCACGGCAGAACTGGTCAACATGATCACCGCACAGCGCTATTACCAGGCGAATGCACAGACCATCAAAACCCAGGATCAGGTATTGCAGACACTGGTGAACTTACGTTAAGAATTACAGGCGTTAACGACTGAAGGTAGATTAAGGAGACTGGCTATGGATCGCATGATTTATACCGCCATGACGGGCGCAAAACACATACTTGAGCAACAGGCAACGAACTCGCACAACCTGGCCAATGCCACTTCAACCGGCTTCAAGGCACAGGTAGACTCGTTCCGTGCAGTGCCTGTCCTCGGCGATGGTTTAGCCACCCGTGCCTTCGTCGTCGACGCCACCGTAGGTGCAGACTTCAGCCCGGGGCCTATCCAGGCCACCAACCGTGACCTGGATGTCGCTATCCAGGGTAAAGGTTGGCTGGCAGTGCAACGGAGCAATGGTTCTGAAGGCTACACCCGCAACGGATCGCTCAAGGTCAGTGAAAATGGCATATTGCAAACAGCAACAGGCCTCACTGTGATGGGGGATGGCGGCCCAATCAGCATTCCGCCCGACGTCACCATTTCCATCGCCAAAGATGGCACCGTTTCCTCTGTCTCCAACAACACCTTGCCTGGGCCGTCCAATATCATTGGCCGTTTGAAGCTGGTTAACCCGGCTGAAACAAATCTGGTACGTGGAGAGGATGGATTATTTGTTACCAAGGATGGCAATCCGGCCACTGCCGATGTCAACGTGAATGTCGTCAGCGGGGCTCTGGAAGGCAGTAATGTCAATGTAATTGACTCCATGGTCACCATGATCAGCCTGGCCCGGCAATTTGAAACGCAAATGAAATTAATGCAGAGCGCTGAGAATAACGCCAGTAAAGCCAGTCAACTCCTCAGTTTGAGTTGATGGGTTTTGGATTAATATCAATTCAACGCTACTAAACCGGCAAGCATTACGGAACTCTTTAAAAGCAATACTTGGTTAAGTCAATCAGCGGTCTAGTTACCAGTACTAACCAGTAGCTGATTTTTGAAAGGAAATAAAATGATACGCTCACTTTGGATTTCAAAAACCGGCCTGGATGCGCAGCAAACGCAAATGGACGTCATCGCCAATAACCTGGCAAACGTCAGCACCAACGGATTCAAGCGCTCACGCGCTGTGTTTGAAGATTTGCTGTATCAGAATATTCGCCAGCCTGGCGCCCAATCCTCACAACAAACACAGTTGCCTTCAGGCTTGCAGTTGGGTACCGGCGTAAGGCCTGTGGCCACCGAGCGTATTTTCAGCCAGGGTAATCTGCAACAAACCAGTAACGACAAAGATGTCGCGATTCAAGGCTCCGGCTTCTTTCAGGTGTTGCTGCCTGACGGCACCACGGCTTATACCCGCGACGGCTCTTTCCAGGTCGATAGCCAGGGTCAGCTGGTGACTTCCAGCGGCTTCCCGGTACAACCTGCCATCACCATTCCAGCCACGGCACAAAGCTTTACCGTCGGCCGCGATGGCACGATTTCCGTCACTACCGCAGGCTCCAGTGCTGCCACCCAGATAGGCTCGATCCAACTGGCCACATTCATTAATCCGGCCGGCTTGCAGGCCAAAGGTGAAAACCTGTATGTAGAAACTGCTGCCTCAGGTACCGCCAACACCAATACCCCCGGCACCAACGGTTCAGGCATATTGTCGCAAGGCTATGTTGAAACATCCAACGTGAATGTGGTGGAAGAGCTGGTCAATATGATCCAGACCCAGCGCGCTTATGAAATCAACAGCAAGGCGATCACGACTTCTGATCAGATGCTGCAAAAATTGACCCAGATGTAATGCTGGCCTTGCATTAATACAATGAATTTAATTTTGATGAGCTCATCTCCAGAAAACCAAAGAGGCGATTATGTTTAATACAAACTACCGTAAAGCATACAGTGCATCGTCATTCGGCCGTTTTTGCGCTCATCTTTCTTTTATCGGCATGGTGTTAATAGCCAGTGGTTGTGCCATCACACCGGACTCCATCATCAAGCAGCCACCCACAGCCAGGCCCTCGGCAGCTTCACCGGCAGCAGCAAGCACTGGGTCTATCTATAATTCGGCAGGGTATCGCCCCTTATTTGAAGACCGGCGCCCACGCTACGTGGGAGATATCGTCACCATCAATATTACTGAAAATACTTCCGCCACCAAGGCTGGCGGCAGCTCTGCCAGCAAAGACGGCTCAGTCAACTCGGGAATCACCGCTGCTTTCGACAAGGTCGTGAGAAAAACTGGCTTCGCCGCAGACTCCGAGCTTTCTTATGCTGACAAAGCGGCTGCCAATTCCAGCAATGTGTTTACCGGCTCTATCACCGCTACAGTGGTTGAAGTCTTGCCAAATGGTTACCTGGTCGTGAGCGGTGAAAAGCAGGTTTCATTTGATAAAGGTACCGAGTTTGTCAGGTTTTCCGGCGTAGTGAACCCGGACACCATCACTCTGGGTAATTTCGTACCGTCTACCAAGGTGGCCGATGCCCGTATCGAATACCGCACTAACAGCCGGATCGACGCATCCCAGGTGGCTTCTATCCTGGCACGCTTTTTCCTCAGTCTGGCACCTTTATAAATGGCTACCATCATGACAACCTTAGCTAGCTTTACCGGCGCGAGCGCCCTGCTCAGGAAAGCCCTGGCAGCCTTGATAACGCTGGGTTTATTCAGCACACCGGCCCATGCGGAAAGATTAAAAGACCTTGCCTCGATTCAAGGCGTGCGCAGCAACCAACTGCTAGGCTACGGCCTGGTAGTAGGCCTGGATGGCACGGGTGACCAGACCACGCAAACACCATTTACCGTACAGAGCATTATCAGCATGATGCAGCAGATGGGTGTGAGTTTGCCTCCCGGTACCAACCTGCAATTGAAGAATGTAGCAGCAGTCATGGTCACCACCAGCCTGCCCGCCTTTGCCCAGCCTGGTCAGACACTGGACATCACAGTTTCTTCCATGGGTAATGCCAAAAGCTTGCGTGGCGGCACCTTGCTGATGACTCCACTGAAAGGCGCGGATGGCCAGATATATGCCATTGGGCAAGGTAACCTGGTGGTGGGCGGCGTCGGTGCCTCAGCAAATGGCAGCCAGACCCAGATCAACCATCTGGGGGTAGGCCGCATCTCTGCTGGCGCGACCGTCGAACGTGCCATTCCCAATACGCTTAGCCAGAACGAAACCATCAATCTGGAACTGAAAGAATCCGACTTCTCTACCGCTACGCTGGTGGTTGATGCCATTAATCGCCGTTTTGGCCAGAACACCGCATTTGCACTGGATGGCCGCGTGATTCGCGTGCAACCTTCAACCAATACCAGCCGCGTCGCATTTCTTGCTGCGCTGGAAACCATCAATATCGCCCCTGCCGCGACTTCGGCAAAAGTGATCCTGAATGCGCGCACCGGTTCGGTGGTCATGAATCAGGCCGTTACCCTGGAAAATTGCGCCGTATCGCATGGCAACCTGTCCGTGGTGATCAATACGGCGCCTGTCATCAGCCAGCCTGGGGCACTCTCCGGCGGGCAGACCGTAGCAACTGCACGCTCACAAATCGAAATCACCAAAGAGCCGGGCAAAGTCATGCAACTGGAGAGCGGCGCCAACCTGTCGGATGTAGTCAAAGCACTCAATGCCATTGGTGCCACCCCGCAAGACCTAGTGGCCATACTGCAGGCCATGAAGGCTGCCGGCTCCCTGCGCGCCGAACTGGAGATCATTTAGCATGATTAGCGGCGCTGACCTCAATGGCAAAGTCGCCTTCGATGCCAATGGGCTGAACGATCTCAAGCAGGCGGCAAAAGAGAATTCGCCAGAAGCGATCAAGGGTGTCGCCAAGCAATTTGAAGCCATCTTCATGAATATGATGCTGAAAAGCATGCGTGACGCCTCACCGCAAGACAGCCCCTTTGATAACGAGCAGAGCCGCACATTCACTTCGATGCTTGATCAGCAACTTAGTAGCAACCTGGCCTCAAAAGGGCTAGGGCTAGCGGATGTGCTTGCCAGGCAGCTGACTAAAGGTGGTTATGCCGCCAATAATGCAATGCAACAAGCCGTTAGTAGCGACCAGCCCGCCGCAAGCGCAGCTGAACAATCGAGCGCAACCCTGCTCAACACGCCCTACTTGCCCAACACCACCAAAGTAATTGAGCAAAGTGTAGTACCCGCCTATGCGATACCGGCAGACAGCAAAATAATCAATCTCAAACCACTAAGCGATAGCGCATCAGATTTCCAGAACCGCATGCAACAACACGCTGAAGAAGCGAGCCGTGCCACCGGCGTGCCAGCCCATCTGATGATAGGACAGGCAGCACTGGAAAGTGGTTGGGGTAAACGTGAGATCAAGGCTGCCGACGGCACATCCAGTAACAACCTGTTTGGCATCAAGGCCACCGGTAACTGGGATGGCAAGGTAGTCGAGGCCACGACCACCGAATACATCAACGGAGTTAAACAAAAGCGCATCGAGAAATTCCGTGCCTACGACAGTTACGCCGACTCATTTAAAGATTTTGCCAACATGATGCGCAACAACCCGCGCTATGAAAACGTGATGTCCAATCTGCAGGATGTGAACGGCTACGCACAAGCCATGCAAAAAGCGGGGTATGCCACTGACCCAAATTACGCCGCCAAGCTGGCCAGTGTGATCCAGAAAGTGACATCTTCATAAAATACAGCCTAAAGTTTTGTATTTTTATGCCGTC
>JBAZTJ010000054.1:0-15994 GCA_041662005.1 Candidatus Methylopumilus sp. | reverse complement strand
GGTTCATTGATGGGTTTACGATTGTTGGGAGTGATAATATTGTTGGTAGTGGGATTTCGGGTTTGCCAAGTACTGACACATCCGGCTTAGCTATAAGTTCACCGGTTTCGACTGACCCTACAAGCTCAACTAAGCAAGGGGACCAGTTGACAGACGCCTCGAAGGCTTTGAACACTAAACCTGTGGCACTCCCATCGTTGATTACGGTTGAAGTGCTGGCACTAGGTGATGCACCAGTCACGCCATCTGCGACAAACACATCATCAAGTCCGACCACAACAACACCTGTAGCGCCTGCAGCTAGCCGTGTGCCCGATGTTAATCAAAAGACTAGACAAAAGGACAATCAGATATAGTCTTTTAACCTTCCTGTAACAAAGCATCACTATCATCTCGGGTTAAATCTTACTAAGGCTGGGACAGCGCTTGTCCTGGCCTTAGTAACGCTAAGGACCCTAATTCGATATGCGCAAGCAAAATAACTATCAAGCAGTCACAGTTATTTTTTTAATTCTGTTGCTTGGGCAAGCTGACCCATCAAATGCTGACGAGACTTCTGATTTCATGTCGGATTCTGGCGCGCCTTTTTCGCTACCTCAAAAACCGCCAGGTTTTGAAGAGACTGGTTTGCCTGCTATGGAACAACAGGCCCCAGCAAGCGACCCTGAGAAAGAGATAGCCAAGCCGGAAGCGAGCAACGAAAAAGATACCAATTATTTCGACATACTGGAGTTTCAGGTTGAGGGCAATACCAAGCTCAGTACCGAGCAAGTCGAGGCGGCGGTATACCCGCAAATGGGTGAGCGCAAGACTATTGCCGATGTGGACAAGGCGCGCGAGTCTTTGGAGAAAGCTTATCACCAGGCCGGATATCTGACTGTGCTGGTGGATATCCCCGAGCAGGATGTAGACAGGAAAATTGTACGGCTCAATGTAACTGAAGGCAAAGTTGGCCGCCTGCGCGTGAAGGATTCGCATTACTTTACGCTGGGCCGTATCAAGGCGCTGGCACCATCGGTAAAAGAAGGGGAAATCCCGCACTTCCCGACAGTACAAAAAGATATTGCACGTCTCAACCGAACCTCTGACAAGCGGGTTACCCCGGTGATGAAGGCCGGTAAGGTGTTTGGTACGGTGGATGTCGACCTGAAAGTGGAAGACTCCATACCGGTTCACGCCAGCCTTGAACTGAATGACCGTTACAGCCGTGATACCACACGCTTGCGCCTGGCTGGGATGTTGCGCTATGACAACCTGTGGCAGCGTGAGCACAGCCTTTCGCTTAATTTCCTGACATCGCCCGAGGATACTGATGAGGTCAAGGTCATTTCAGCCAATTATTTGATGCGCTTTGATGACAGCGACATGCTGCTGGCTTTCTATGGGGTCAGGTCTAAAAGTAGTGTGGCCACTGTCGGCGGCATCAGTATTTTAGGTAACGGTACTATTTTAGGCACCCGCTTAATCAAGCCGCTTCCCGTTGTTGACAATTATTACCACTCAATTTCATTCGGCCTGGATTACAAGGATTTTGGCCAGACAGTCGTATTCGGCAACAGTTTTGATACCCCGGTTAAATATGCCCCGCTCTCTGCCTTATACAACGGTACCTGGCAGGGCGCTACGGGCAGAACGCAATTGACGACAGGCCTGACTTTCGGGCTGCGTGGCTTGGTGGCCGATGAGGCTGAGTTTGCAGCCAAGCGAGTCGGTGCAAAACCCAACTTCTTCGTGGCAAAAACAGAGTTGCAACGTACTCAGAACTTGCCTTTGGGTTTTCAGGGGTTTGCCAAGGTGGATGGCCAGTATGCAGGCGGGCCCTTGATCTCGAATGAGCAGTACCTTGCTGGCGGGGTTGATACGGTCAGGGGTTATCTGGAGGCCGAAGCGGCAGGTGACCAGGCACTGCATTCCACGCTTGAATTACGTACTCCACCACTATTCCGCAGCCTGGCCTGGTTGCAGGACTTCAAGCTATCTGCTTTTTATGATGTTGCCCAGATCAGGACTATCGACCCATTATCCGGACAAGCCAGGCAGGCAGAGCTAGCAGGAACGGGTATCGGCTTCCGCATGAAAGCATGGAAACGCTTCAACGCCAATCTGGATATGGCATGGCCACTCAAGGATAGCGCTGTTACAGAAAAAGGTGATTTCACCAGCCATATGCGCGTCTGGTACGAATTTTAATGAAACAAGCAGGCTGTCATTTATTCAGGGGAAATACAGTATGAAGAGATTGTTAGTGTCATTTTGTTTGATCGTTGGGCTCATTCCCTTATCTGGCATTGCCGAATGGAATGCTGATTGGGCTAACCATAAGAAAATATCCATCAATGCGCCGGCAGTTAACCCTGCCTTGGCCCAGTTTCCTGTAGTAGTGCGCCTGCACTCGGGTAATTTTGATTTTAGCAGCGCCAATATGGATGGCTCCGATCTGCGCTTTATTGCAGCTGACGATAAAACCGAGCTGAAGTACCACATTGAAAAGTACGATGCGGTGAATGAGCTTGCCATCATCTGGGTGCAGCTGCCCAAAGTGGATGCTGCCGATAAAGATGCACATTTCTGGCTGTATTCCGGCAATGAGAAAGCGACAGCAAGCGCTGATGCAAAAGTGACTTGGGATGCCAGCACCGTCGCGGCTTTTCATTTCGCAGAAAAATCGCTGTTCCAGGATAGCTCCGCTACCGGCCTGACCGCCAGCGGTGAGATCACTCTGCAAAAAGCTGCCTTGCTGGGTGAAGCCGCTGTTTTCTCCGCCAAGCCATTCGTGATCCCGGCTAACCCTGCGCTCAAGCGCGCAGCCGGTGCTGGATATAGCTGGTCCGCCTGGGTTAAGCCTGCAAGCCTGCCGCAACAAGTCAGCCTGTATAACCAGGGCGATACGGTCAACCTGAAAATCGATGGCCAAAAGTTAAGCCTGAATGTTGGTGCCAGCGCTATCGCTGGAGGTGAGATCAAATCCGCTGCTTGGCAGCATGTGGCTTTTACGCTGGAAGGCGGCAAGGCCAGTATTTACATCAATGGCGCCCAGGTAGCCACGGGTGATGTCCCGGTAGTGGATGCCGAATCAGACATCAAGATCGGTGATGGCTATACCGGCGAAATGGATGAAGTGGAAATTGCCAATGTGGCCCGCAGTGATGCCTGGCTCAAGCTTGCGGCAAGTTCACAGGGTGTTGACAGCCAGTTGCTTAAGATTGAAGAGGATGCCGACGGCGAAGCTGAGGGGGAGGGCGAAACCAATTACATCGGCATCTTGATCAATAGCCTGACGCTGGATGCCAAGGTGGTTATCGGCATACTGGCGGTGATGTTCGCGATCAGTGTCTATGTGATGGTGCAGAAAGCGCGCCTGGTTTCAGCCACAGACAAGGATAACCGCAAATTCCTGGCACGCTTCCAGAATGCAGGTGATGACCTGCTGGCTCTGGATCAAGGCCCTCAGTATCCGGCTTCAAATCTGTATAAGTTATATGCCGCCGGCTTACGCGAAATTCGCAAGCGTGAAACACAAGGCCAGGCACTTTCACTTAGCGGTGCGTCCATGGATGCGATCAAGGCCGCGATTGATGCCGACCTGGTGCGTGAAACGCAGCGCCAGAATGCCGGTATGGTATTGCTTACCATCGCTATTTCCGGCGGCCCTTTCCTGGGCCTGCTGGGAACCGTGGTGGGCGTGATGATCACGTTTGCCGCGATTGCCGCAGCAGGTGACGTCAACGTAAACGCCATTGCCCCTGGTATTGCCGCAGCCTTGCTGGCTACGGTTGCTGGCCTGGCTGTGGCCATTCCAGCCCTGTTTGGCTACAACTACCTGGCCAGCCGCATTAAGAACATCACCATCGCCATGCAGATTTTCGTGGATGAGTTTGTCACCCGCGCTGCCGAGCTTTACGGGAAGTAGGCGGCAATGTCTGAGGGCATAAAAGAAGAGAACCAGCTCTACGACGAAATCAACATCACGCCGATGCTGGATCTGGCTTATGTGCTGCTGGTGATTTTCATCATCATGACCACGGCTTCGGTGCAAGGCGTGAAAGTGGATACGCCACTGACGCGGGCGACCGCGCCACTGGCTAAACCCAAGATGCGCGCTATCACCATTACCAGCGATGGCTCGGTTTATCTGGACGCTTATCCGGTGGATATGGCAACGCTTGAACAAAGACTGGCTGAATACAAAAGTGGGAACCCGGATTTGCCGGTAGTGCTGAAAGGCGACGCCTCTGCACATTTCGACAAAGTCTCTGAAGTACTGGGTATCTGCAAGAAGCTGGATATTACCGAAGTTGGTCTTGTGACCAAGAAGCAGGCGGGATAGCACATGCAAGTTCAAAACGACGCACAGCCTTACGACACCATCAACATCACGCCTATGCTGGATCTGGCTTATGTGCTGCTGGTGATTTTTATCCTGATGACGACTGCTGGCGTGCAAGGGCTGACCATGAACCTGCCCAAGCCATCGAATAAACCCAGTACCGAAAAGCACGATGTCAAGATTGTGCAGGTACAGGAGGGTGGAGGCGTGCTGATCAATGGCATAGGCGTCAGCCTTGTCGAGCTGGAAACCCAGCTCAATGCCGCGAAGGCGCAAGACCCAAAATTCAATGTGATGATACGCGGTGATGCCAATGCCCCTTATGCAGGAGTCATCAGTGTGATCGATCTCGTTAACCGGCTTGAAATCAGCAATGTCGGGCTGGTTACCGGGAAGATAGGCACCTGATGCAAAGCACAGATATGCCTCAATTTGATGAACAAGAACCAAGTGTTGCCGCTACCTGGCTCAAGCGCATTGCTATTGCAGTAGTCATCATCATCGTTATAGGCGCACTAGGCTATGCGCTAAAGGCGCTAATGTCAGGTGGCGGGCCTCAGAAAAAAGCGATTACTACGATCAAATTGTTGCCGGACACGCCTCCTCCACCGCCTCCTCCACCCAAGGAGCCCCCAAAAGAGCAACCCAAGGACCAGCCCAAAGAGGTGAAAGAGGTACCGCAACCCAAACCTGAGCAAACGCCTCCGGCCGAGGTGCTCAAAATGGAAGGTGCTGCTGGAGATAGCCCCAGCCCTTTTCAAGCCGGTACGGTATCCAATGAATACACGGGTGGGGAGGTGGGCACCAAGATAGGCGGCGGTCCCAGTAAGTACCAGTTTGCGTGGTACACCAACCTGATCAAGAACCAGATTGAAGATGCCTTGGCAAAAGATAAAGCCCTGGCCAATGGCACTTACAAGATAGTCGTCAAACTCTGGATCGCATCCACTGGGCGCATCCAGAAATACGAACTGGCTGGCTCCAGCGGAGATGCTGCCACTGATGTCTTGATTAAAAAGGCACTGGACGAGATGCCGCCATTATCAGATGTGCCACCGGGCGACATGCCGCAACCAGTCAAGCTGAGAATCACCGCGCGCGCTGTGGGCTAAGCGTGTGGAATTAAACAATAGGAATGTAATGAGAATTTATTTTGAATATGAAATGGGGTTGCATATGGAAAAACTGCCACAGATAAAGCCAATTATTGTCGCTATTGCCGCGCTCCATCTCGGTACTGTGGTGGCTCCTGCTTATGCTGGTGAACGGGAGTCGCTGGAGCAGTTGCGCGCTACTACTGTCAATCTGGTGAACTTACTGGTTCAGGAGGGCGTGCTCAGCAAGGGTAAGGCGGATGATTTACTCAAGCAGGCCACCCAGGACGCCGAAAAAGCCAAGGAGAAAGATGCCGCTGAAGCCGCAGCCAATGTGGCAGTAGCACCAGCTATTCCACCTGTTGATGATAAAACCGTACGCGTCCAATATGTTCCCGAAATAGTGAAGAAGGAAATGCGGGATGAAATCAGAAAAGAAGTGATGGCCAAGCTCAACTATAAAGCTGGTGAACGCCTTGGTTTGCCTGACTGGATAGATCGGATTGTATGGGAGGGTGATTTACGCCTGAGATACCAGAACGACAGGTTCGGTGACACTAATCCATTACCTATCAATTACAACATTAATAATAATACTGACTTAAACAACACGACTGAGGATAGGGACCGCACCAGATTACGTGCGCGGATAGGTGCGAAAATTAAAGTGAATGACTGGATGACGGGGGGTATCAGGCTGACTACAGGCGGCCTTAATGACCCTATCTCTCCTAATCAAACGCAAGAAGCATCCAGTGCAAAATACACAGTAGGTCTTGATCGGGCTTATTTAAATGCTCAAGTAACGCCCTGGCTCAATGTGGTTGGCGGCCGTTTTGCTAACCCCTGGTTCTCTACAGACCTGGTATGGGATCCGGATTTGGCATTTGACGGCATCGCCACCAGCGTGACTCCAAAGTTCAACGACCGCTGGTCCGCGTTTGCGACCCTGGGAGCTTTCCCCCTGGATGAAATTGAAGGCTCCGATACCAATAAAGCTAAAAATAAGTGGATGTATGGCTCCCAAGTTGGTATCAAATGGTCCTCTCCGAATCAGTCCTCTGTCAAGCTGGGTGTAGCCTTGTATGAGTTTGATAATGTGGAGGGTCAAACCAACGGTTTGATTGTCAACCCGGGTCCCTTTGATGCGACTGTGCCCGCGTATCGAACCAAAGGAAACTCCACCTTTGATATCAACAATAATCAGGTACTTAATGGCGAGCTATTCGCGCTGACATCCAAGTTCAGAGAGCTTAACTTTACCGGCCAGGTTGACCTGGCAACGTTTGACCCAGTCCATATTATGTTGACAGGTGATTACGTCAAAAATATTGGTTTTGATAGCCCTGAAATTGCCAAAAGAACCGGGCTGTTAACTATCCCTCAAAAACAAACTGATGCTTACCAGTTGAAGCTGGCTATAGGCATGCCTACCACCTACAAAGCCAACGATTGGCAGGCATTTGCGGCATATAAACGCCTGGAAGCCGACTCTGTACTGGATGCTTATACAGACTCCGACTTTTTCCTCGGCGGTACTAATGCTAAGGGCTGGATTCTCGGAGCGAGTTATGGACTCGACAAGAATGCCTGGCTGACAGCACGCTGGTTCAGTGCTGATGAAATTGCCCCTAGAGGGGGATTGGCACCATTGTCGATTGATGTGTTGATGGTTGATCTCAACACCAAGTTTTAATGTAGCAGTCACAGGCAATGGAGTGTTTAAACATGAAGTCGATCTCACCTGAAAAAATTGTATTCCTGGTGCTGCTGATGCTGGCAAGTAGTTTGTCCATGCCTGCGCTGGCAGCGGATAAGAAAGACAAAAATGCGCGCCGTATGCAGCAGATGGTACAGAAAATCCAGCAGGAAAAAGCCGAGCTGCAGGCCCAGGTAGATCAGGAGAAACAGGCAAAAACAGGGCTTGAAGAGCAGGTTAAAAAAACTGCTCAAGAAACCGATTCTTTGAAAGGCAGCTTGGGTGCTGCGAGCCGCAAAGCTAAAACACTGGAGTCGGATTTGCAATCGGCAAAAAAAGATAAAGCAGCGCTTGAAGCCAGGCAACAAGAGACGCAGATGCAGTTAGTAGCTACGCAGAAAAGCCTGGAAGAGCTGACCCAGAAGTACCAAGTGGCCCAGCAGGAATTGAAGGTGCGCGAAAGTGAGCAAAAAACTCTGGCTTTAAACCTCTCCCAAAAAGACCAGGGGCTGGGACTTTGCGAAGCTAAAAATACCAAGTTATACGGCTTTGGCATGGAGCTGGTGAAGATGTACGAGCGGCCAAGTACCTATGAAGCCATTTTGAGAACGGAGCCGTTTACGCAAGTTAAGCGGGTTGAGCTGGAAAATATCTTTCAGGATTACCAGGACAAACTGGATGAGCAGCGCCCGGTTTCTTCTATCAAATAGTGCCAGAACTAAATAGCGCTGAATCCCGTATTCAATAAAACTGATCCTGACTCAATAAATCCTATTTTGAGCTCAGGTCATTCTTTGACTTAAATCAACTTCCACTCAATAGTTCGCATGTAGTTTGATGACATGCGAACTAATCCCTTTCTTGCGCATCCATCAATTCGAGTCTGCTTGGCTTCTTACTGCATTCGCAAGGGCACTATATGAACAAATCACGCCGTATTTTTATGCTGCAGACCATAGCTGCTGGTGCCGTTGTTACCGGCGCGCTATTGCCAAAACTGGCTTACGCGCAGAGCACCATTCTGACTGAGACTGACCGTGATGCGCAGGCGCTGGGTTACCGCGTTGACTCATCAAAAGTGGATAAGGAAAAGTACCCAAAACACGATAGCAGCCAGCGTTGCGCTAATTGCTCCTGGTATCAGGGGCGTAGCGGTGAGTCGAGCGCATCGTGTGCTTTGTACAGCCATGACAAATTGGTCTCGGCAAACGGCTGGTGCAGTGCCTGGATGAAAAAATCCTAGTCTATAGTTAGTCGATTCCAGCCATACGCTATATCTGGTTCATGTTATTTGGCACGCAGGCCACTCCATCCTTTTTCACGCATACATAGCAACATACCTCGCGTCACCTCCTGCGTGTGTACATTGGGCCGGTGAGCTTCACCCAGCACTGTGACACATTGTTCGGTAGCGGCCTTAAGGCTCTCCGCACAGCCACCAAGTTTCCACCATGAGCTGATTTTGAAAATATCCATGGGGTCAGCTTTTTTAACTACAGGTGCTGAGGCTGTCTCGTCTTTACTGGTTTTGTCTTCAGCAACTTTTCCTTCAAATGCTTTATCGGTAGAAACGACGTTAGCCGAAGCCGCCTTTACCGGGCTCCCGGCATTGCGGTTATCCGGGTTGACGGATACCTCTGCCACCGGGTCCGGCCCATTCAAGCGTTGTAGTACCCAGCCGTTATCCTCCATGCATTTCTCTATAGCGGCGTCACCACCGCCCCTGGCCTGACAGGTTTTCTTGGTGTTTTCCAGGTCACTGACACTGGCGCCGCGTTTGTAGGAAAACTCTCCACACCCGCTTAATAGCAATGCCGCAAACATCGTGATGCAGCTTGTGTGGTAAATGCGTGAGAATAAGTGAATGGTCATGGTGGTCTGCAAAAGCTCCGGTATTGGTAGAGTGGCCTGAGCAAAAAATAACATAAATGCCGGCAGCCAGTCACACATTCACCTACGCAATATGACGTATTTAATCCGCTCCGCACACTCGCTAATCTAGCTCCACGTTTGAGGTTGATGGCTTCAATGAGCTGTTAACCCATACCAACTATTTTATTTCAGTGGCTAGGTTGCCCAATCAAGGAGCGTTGTAATGACATTTAAACTCAAGAAAAGTCTACTGGCGACGGCAGTGGCTGTTGCTGTCATGATGCCGGCGATTAACGCGAATGCAGGCGGTACTATCACATTCGGCGATGATAAATACGTCAGTGTCGGTTTCGGCATGCGCGGCAGTTTTACCAGCGCTGAAGACGGCGCGGCGAATGGTTCTTCACGATCCAATGATTTCAGTCTGGATAGCGCCCGTATCTATTTGTCTGGCTCGCTCAACAAGTACATCAAAGGCATGCTCAACACTGAAAAGAGTATTGCCGGCGAAGGTTTTCAGGCGATTGATGCAAACGTACAAATTGCAATCACACCCGACATCGCCATCTGGGCAGGTCGTTTCCTTTCCCCTAGTGACCGTGCCAACCTGGCTGGCCCCTATTATTCATTAGGCGGTGGCTACTGGTCCGGTATTGCTTCACGCTATGGTTTTAATGGCGGGTACATCGGCCGTGATGACGGTGTAGCGATTCTCGGCAATGCGCTGGATGGCAAGCTGGGTTATTCATTTGGTGCTTTTGAAGGTAACCGTGCATTCCAGATTGCGCCGAATGCGGGACTGGTTGCCCCGGTGCGCGGCTCTGACGGCTTGATGTACGCCGGTAGATTGCAATATGACTTCTGGGATGCTGAGCCCGGCTACTACGGTACCGGCAATTACCTTGGTACTAAAGATATTCTGGCTATTGGTATCGCCGGCAGAACCCAAAATAACGGTGCTGTTTCAGCCGCTGCCCAAGGTAAATATAGCTCATACAGCGTTGATTTCCTGCTGGAAAAGAAAGACATCGGCCCCGGTGCAGTGTCACTGGAAGCGGCGTACTACGATTATGATACCGATGGCGTATTCCTGAGCGAAGAAGGCAAGGCTTACTCTGCGGCTTCCGGCTATATCTTCAACGACTCAGTGGGTTGGGGCAAGATTCAACCATTCGTGCGCTATCAGAAATTCAATCCCAGAACGGATATTGACACCAGGAAATACGACCTGGGGGTTGCCTACATCATCGACGGCTACAGTGCACAGGTCAGCGGATTCTTCTCGGATACCAAGGTTACTGGCGCAAGCAGCAACAACGCCGTTACCGTCGCCATGCAATTCCAATTCTAGTTTTCCAAGTGATAAGTCAGCAATTTACTTTTCTTGAATTTAGGAGATAACAGATGAAAACTTTGGTTAAGTTGGATCTGGATAAAAAGCCCTGGGAACAGGATGGCCAGATTCATAATCGATGGCATCCTGATTTGCCCATGGTGGCCATGGTTAAACCAGGAGATGAGTTCCGTGTGGAATGCATGGACTGGACCGGCGGACAAATCGGCAATAACGATAGCGCCAATGACATACGAGATGTAGATCTGACTCAGGTCCACTATCTGAGTGGGCCGATTGGAGTTGAAGGAGCCGAGCCCGGTGATCTCATGGTGGTCGATATTCTCGATGTTGGTACATTTGAAGACTCGCAATGGGGCTTCAACGGCATTTTCGCCAAGGAAAATGGCGGGGGCTTCCTGGTGGATCACTATCCGGAAGCGCGTAAATCTATCTGGGATTTTCATGGCATTTACACCACTTCGCGCCACGTCCCCAATGTGAAGTTTGCGGGGATTATGCATCCGGGTTTGATTGGGTGCCTGCCATCCAAAGAGCTTCTTGCCACCTGGAACAAGCGCGAAGCCGATCTGATTGCTACTGACCCAGACCGGGTACCCGCACTTGCTTTGCCACCTAATCCGCAATCGGCCGTTATGGGTAAGTTGTCAGGTGAGGCAGCTAACAAAGCCGCAGCCGAAGGGGCGCGTACCGTGCCCCCACGCGATCATGGCGGTAACTGCGACATCAAGAATCTGACAAAAGGTTCCAAGGTATTTTTCCCTGTCTATGTGAAGGATGGTGGCCTCTCCATGGGTGACCTGCACTTCTCGCAAGGCGATGGTGAAATTACCTTCTGCGGTGCGATTGAAATGGCGGGCTATCTGGATATTAAAGTTAACCTGATCAAAGATGGCGTCAAGAAGTACGGGATCAAAAACCCGATTTTCCAGCCGAGTCCACTCACGCCAAGTTACCGGGATTACATCATTTTTGAGGGTATTTCGGTTGATGAACAGGGTAAACAGCACTATCTGGATGTGCATGTTGCCTATCGCCAGGCTTGCTTGAATGCAATTGAATACCTCAAAAAATTCGGGTACAGCGGGGCACAGGCACTCTCCATTCTAGGCACGGCCCCAGTAGAAGGTCATATCAGCGGCATTGTTGATATTCCTAATGCATGTGCAACGCTATGGCTACCAACCGAGATATTTGATTTTGACCTGAAACCCAACGCAGATGGGCCAAAAATCATGGTGACTAGTGGTGTTGATACAGCTGTTACAAGTTAAGGAGTCTTGCTATGCCGCTTTATGAGTATGCCTGTACCACTTGTGGTGTTTTTTCAGCCTTACGCAGGATGAGTGAGTCTGCTTTGCCAGCGATGTGTGAAGAGTGCGGTGAAATAAGTGAGCGCATTGTCTCGGCTCCGCACTTAGCCATACTCGAAAAGTCGCAGCGCACGGCCCATGAGCGAAACGAGAAGTCCGCGCATGAGCCCAAAACTGCACGGCGATCGAGCTGTGGCTGTGCAGGCTCACATACTTGTGGGACTGGGGCTGCAGAGAGCAAAGCTAAGTCTGCATCGGCTACCAAGGCCAACCCTCAGGGGCTTCAGATGCAAACCAAGAAAACGGCAAGGCCCTGGATGTTAGCTCATTAATTAGTAGCTTTAAATGAATGGCCATTAGCAGTTAGTCGTTTTGAATGAAATTTTGTTGTGTTAGTCATTTTAACTAGGAGATATTTATGAGTATGAACAGACGCAATTTCCTGCAATCTTGTAGTGTGATGGTGGGTGCATTACTGACGGCTGGCGTTATCAGTAGCACAACTTTTGCGGCGGATTTTCCGACCGCTAAAGTGAATACTACTGGACTCGCAGTTACTGATACCACAGTCAAAGTGGGTATTTTGCACTCCGCTACCGGCACGATGGCCATCAGTGAAACAGGTTCTATCCAGGCTGAAAAACTGGCGATTGAGCAAATCAATGCCATGGGCGGTATTCTGGGTCGCAAGATTGAAGTGATACAGGAAGATGGTGCCAGCGATTGGCCTACTTTTGCTGAAAAAGCGAAGAAACTACTGGCAAGTGACAAAGTGGCTGCGGTAATGGGCTGCTGGACATCAGCATCACGTAAAGCTGCCTTGCCTGTATTTGAAAAAGAAAATGGTTTGTTGTTCTACCCAACCTTCTATGAAGGTCTGGAGCAATCCAAGAACGTGTTCTACACCGGTCAAGAGGCTACACAGCAGATTCTGGCAGGGCTGGATTGGATTCAGAAAGAAAAGAAAGCTAAAACTTACTATCTGATTGGGTCTGATTACATCTGGCCACGCACTTCCATGAAAATTGCGCGTAAGCATATCGAGCAACACTTGGGTGGCACAGTGGTAGGTGAAGAGTACATTGCTTTGGGTGATACCCAATTCGGCTCTGTTATTAACAAAATCAAGCTGAAAAAACCTGATGTGATTTACGCAGCGGTAGTAGGCGGTAGTAACGTGGCATGGTTCAAGCAATTGAATGCTGCGGGTTTAAACTCTACTAAACAAACCATGCTGACTATCTCGGTGACGGAAGATGAAGTGTTGGGTATCGGCGGTGAGAATTTGGCTGGCTTCTACTCAGCAATGAAATATTTCCAATCGCAAGACAATCCAGAGAACAAGAAATTTGTGGAAGCCTTCAAGAAAAAATGGGGTCCTAAATCTGTGATTGGTGACGTAACCCAGGCTGCTTATCTAGGCCCATGGTTATATAAGGCTGCAGTAGAGCGTGCGGGTAGCTTTGATGTCGATAAGGTACAAGCCGCTTTGCCTGGCTATGTGTTCAAAGATGCGCCTGAAGGTCCTGTGACTGTAGAGGCTAACCATCACCTGACAACCAAATTGCGTATTGGTCAATGGGGTAAAGATGGTCAAGCCAAAGTGGTTTATACCTCGGATTACATCAAGCCTGATCCGTTTCCAAAGGGCTACCAATAGTCTGCAAGTTGTAAGTTGGCAATACGTATTATCGTAGTCATGCATTAGTTGTATTAGTCAGATGCGGCAGCCAGTAAACAGGCTGCCGTACTCTGTAAATGGTTAGGTATCGCTGTAGTTTCATGTACATCACATCTTAAAGCACAGCACTTTATATACAGCTTTCAAGTCTCGGAGACCGCATATGTTTGGTTATTCAATGGCAGATATAGGCAATATCATGGTCATGCAAAGCTTTTCAGGCTTAAGCATGTTTAGTGTTTTGCTGTTGATGGCATTAGGTCTTGCCATTATTTTCGGGCAGATGGGTGTTATCAATATGGCGCATGGTGAGTTTATGACCATAGGCGCGTATACCACCGTCATGATGTCTAAATTTGCAGTGTCATACGGCATTGTGGATTATTACTTTGTATTTGCGATTATTACGGCGTTCATCATCGCCTTTATCGTCGGCTATTTAATTGAATTTATTATGATTCGGCATTTGTATAAACGACCGCTGGATACCCTGCTGGCTACTTGGGGATTAAGTCTGGTGATGCAACAAATGTTCAGATCCGCCTTTGGTGCAAAAGAAGTGAGCGCCGAATTACCAGAATGGTTGCTGGGCTCATTCAAACCTACCCCTGATATTGATATACCCATCAATGGTGTATTCGTGATGGTACTGGCCGCAATTGTCACTGCCGGTGTGTATCTGTTCATGTTCCGTTCTCGCTGGGGTTTGCGTGTGCGCGCTACTGTGCAAAATCGAGTAATGGCTGGCGCAGTGGGAATTAATACGCAAAAGGTGGATAGGGTGACCTATGCCCTGGGGTGTGGCATCGCCGGCGTGGCGGGTGCAGCCTTCACTACGATTGCTTCAACCGGCCCTACTAGCGGTTCGCTATATATCGTGGATAGCTTCATGGTGGTGGTGTTCGGCGGCGCGGCCAGTTTGATGGGCACAATTGCCTCAGCCTTTGGCATTGCACAAGCACAATCCCTACTGCAGTTCTTTATGACCAGCTCCATGGGCAAGGTATCTACGTTGCTAGTCATCGTCGGTATCCTGATGATGAAGCCAGAAGGCCTGTTTGCATCGAAAGTACGTAAATAAATGGCTTATTTGAGCATCAAGTGATTAGTGGCTAGTCATTAAAGCGAACTGGAGAATATATGAAAGCGTTTTTAAGTAGCAAATTGATAGGTGGTAAAGAGGGGTTGCTGGGCCTGCTGTTATTAGCCGGGTTGATTTTTATACTGCTTCCCCTTGGACTGGACATATTCCGTCTGAATCTGGTGGGCAAATACCTGACCTATGCTTTCGTGGCCATCAGTCTGGTATTGCTGTGGGGTAATGGCGGTATCCTTAGCTTGGGTCAGGGCATATTTTTTGGATTGGGCGGCTATGGCATGGCGATGTTTTTGAAGCTGGAAGCCTCTGACCCCATTACCACTAAAATTCAAACTACTCCTGGCATTCCAGACTTTATGGACTGGAACCAGATCACCTCTATTCCCTGGTTCTGGCAGCCTTTTCATAGTTTGCCGCTGACGATTCTGGCGATATTGGTGATTCCTGCCCTGTTTGCCTATTTCATCGGGTTTGCTATGTTTAAACGCCGGGTAGGTGGCGTTTATTTTGCCATCATTACCCAGGCTATTGCGCTGATTCTGAGTATCCTGATTGTAGGGCAACAGGGCTACACTGGTGGCGTGAACGGCATTACCGATCTGAAAACCTTGCTGGGCTGGGATATCCGCACTGATAGTGCCAGATATATGCTGTATTACTTGAATGGTATTTTGTTGTTTGGTGCCATCTTTTTATCCCGCTACGTGCTATCCAGCAAGTTCGGTATGTTGTTGCTGGCCATGCGCGATAAGGAGGAACGGGTACGTTTCTCCGGTTACGATGTGTCTAATTTCAAAATATTAATTTTCTGCCTGGCGGCAATGATTTCGGCTGTCGGGGGGGCCATGTTTACCTTGCAAGTGGGTTTTATGTCGCCTTCCTTTGTAGGTATCGTTCCTTCTATTGAAATGGTGATATTTGCAGCAGTTGGTGGCCGGGCCTCCCTGATAGGTGCGGTGTACGGTACTTTGCTGGTTAATTACGGAAAAACTTTCTTTTCGGAACACTACCCTGAGTTGTGGTTGTTCTTAATGGGTGGTTTGTTTATTGCCGTTGTCATGTTTTTCCCGGATGGCCTGGCAGGTGTGTACAACAAATACAAAAGCAAATTTAAATTCTTACGTAAGTTATCTGAGTCAGAAAAAGCGCCTGAGCCGATGCCTGTCATTCATAAAACGGAATCTGAACTGGGAGCGAAAGCATGAGCAATACTGATTTTGTGCTGGCTGTTGAAGATTTGACCGTATCTTTTGATGGTTTTAAGGCGGTTGATGCGCTGAGTTTTTATATTGATAAAAATGAGTTGCGTGTCATTATCGGCCCCAATGGTGCTGGTAAAACCACAGTGCTGGATTTGATCTGTGGTCGAACTAAATCAACCTCTGGCTCTATCAAGTTTAACAATCATGAGCTGACCAAATTGTCCGAGCATGAAATTGTGCGGGCTGGCGTGGGCCGCAAGTTTCAGACGCCATCCATCTATGAAAACCTGACCGTATATCAGAATCTTGAAGTGTCCTATCCTGTTGGTAGCAGTGTGTGGGGTAGTTTGTTC
>JBAZTJ010000053.1:0-16112 GCA_041662005.1 Candidatus Methylopumilus sp. | reverse complement strand
GACTTGCGCCACTTTAATGACGGCAACTACGAAAAAGCCGTTGAGGAGCGTAACGGCACCGAAAGTATTTCCAAAGTACTGTATCCCAATGACACCTCGGCATCGGGTCGCGAGTTGCGACTCAAGCAGCAGTATTTCTTTGTTTCCGCCTCCATACAGGATATTTTGCGCCGCTTCCTGTTTAAGCACAGCGACTGGAACAAGCTGCCTGAGCTGGTAGCCATCCAGTTAAACGACACCCATCCGGCGATTGCCGTAGCGGAAATGATGTTCCAGCTGGTGGATGTGCATCGCCTGACATGGAAGCACGCCTGGTCCCTGGTTGAAAAAATATTCGCCTATACCAACCACACCTTGATGCCGGAAGCGCTGGAAACCTGGAGTGTGGATTTGTTCAGCAACCTGTTGCCGCGTCATTTGAGCATCATCTACAAGATCAATTATGAGTTCCTGCAAATGGTGAATCACCATTTCCCAGGAGATACCGAGCTGCTGGGCCGTGTCTCCATTATCGATGAAACCCATGGCCGCCGTGTGCGCATGGCGCATTTGGCCGTGATAGGCAGCCATACGGTGAATGGTGTCGCTGCCTTGCATAGCGAGCTGTTGAAGACCACATTGTTTGCTGACTTTAACCGTATCTATCCGGGTAAATTCGTCAATATCACCAATGGCATCACGCCTCGCCGCTGGCTTAACCAATGTAATCCAGGCCTTACCAAACTGATTGCAACCGCCATAGGGGAGGGTTTCCTGAAGGACTTGAGCAAGCTGACCAAGCTGACGCCTTTGGCTGAGGATGCTGATTTCCGTCATGCCTTCCGTATCGTCAAACACGATAACAAGGTGCGCCTGGCGAAAAAGATAGAAAAACTGACTGGGGTGCAGCTCAACCCTGACAGCTTGTTCGATGTGCAGATCAAGCGTATCCATGAGTACAAGCGCCAACTGTTGAATCTGCTGCACGTGATTACGTTATATAACCGCATCCGCCGTGGTCAGGCTGAGGGCGTTACACCACGTACCGTAATATTTGGGGGCAAGGCAGCGCCAGGTTACTGGATGGCAAAACTGATCATTCGCTTAATCAATGATGTGGCGACAATCGTGAATGAAGACCCGGCAGTGGGGGATAGGCTCAAGGTTGTGTTTTACCCGAATTATGAAGTATCAGCGGCGGAGTTTCTATTCCCGGGTAGTGATTTGTCAGAGCAAATCTCCACTGCAGGTACTGAGGCCTCCGGCACCGGCAATATGAAGATGGCGCTGAACGGCGCACTGACCATAGGTACGCTGGATGGGGCCAATGTCGAGATCAAGGAGGAAGTGGGTGATGAGAATATCTTTATCTTTGGGTTGACCACGCCGGAAGTCGCAGAGGCGAAAGCCAATGGCTATAACCCCTGGCACTACTATCATGCTAATGCGGAATTGCGTGAGGTACTGGATATGATAGCTGGCGGGTTTTTCTCGGTGGAAGAGCCGGAGCGTTACCATGCGATTTTCGATATCCTGCTGCACAAGGGGGATAACTATCTCTTGCTGGCAGATTACGAGAGCTACATTGCAACGCAGGATGCAGTTGGCCAGCTATATCAGGATCAGGAGGAGTGGACGCGTCGTGCTATCCTGAATGTGGCACGTGTGGGCAAGTTCTCCAGCGATCGCACTATAGACGAGTATGCCAAGAAAATCTGGAAGGTAGTGCCCGCCAAGCACTAGGCATTATCAAAACCTTACGGGGGAGTTGCTTATCACCAATCTTTTAGTAGACTGGCGATAGGCAACTCCTTTACTTTTTTAGAGGCCACTATTCGGAGATCATCATGCGGCGATTAATTACCCTACTTGCAGTCACTTTGTTTGTTAACCAGGCATATGCGCTTGAGGTAGATGACCTGAGTAACAAGGAAGCCAGCAACGGGCTGAAGGAGGCGTTAATCGTCGGTGCGGGTAAGGCGGTGAGTCAGTTGGGCGCCACCGATGGCTTTTTTGGCAACCCGCAAGTGAAGATCCCGCTGCCGGATGGCATGAAGAAGGTCGAGAAAACCATGCGTATGTTTGGTATGGGCAAACAGGCGGATGACCTTGTGTTAAAGATGAATCGGGCTGCCGAGACTGCAGTGCCTGAAGCAAAAGCCTTGCTGGTTGCTTCAGTGAAAAAGATGAGTGTGCAGGACGCAAAGAACATACTGACCGGTGGCGATGATGCCGCTACACAGTACTTCAAGCAGACCACATCGGGCCCGATGGCTGAGAAGTTCCTGCCGATTGTTAAAAAGGCCACTGAAAACGTCAAGCTGGCGCAGCAATACAACAAATTCGCCGAAATGGGTAGCAAGTACGGCATGGTCAAGAAGGAGCAGGCCAACCTGGAGCAATATGTGACGCAGAAAACTCTGGATGGTGTATATCTGATGATGGCTGAGGAAGAAAAAGCGATACGCCAAAATCCGATGGGGCAGGCAAGTAGTTTGTTGCGTAAGGTGTTTGGAGCGCTAGCCAACTAAACTTATCTTGTCAGTGCCTAGTCTTGCCGGTGTCGAGTCCTGTCAGTACCGAGTCTTCCCAGTGCCAGGATTGGCTGAAAACGCTTCAGAAGAAATTAAATAACAACCTGATTTTAATGGATTTTTCTACCAAATAACACGAGGTTGGCTGCTATGGTAAATATACTTTATATCGTATGGAAAGCGGAGGATGACTTGGGCGTCGCGATCATCGATGAGCAGCACAGGGCAATTGTCGCGACGATTAATTCGCTTTATTACTTTATTCAAGAGGGCTGGGGCCTTTCTGCCCTGGCGCCAACACTCAGTATCATCAAAAGTTACTCCGGTTTCCATTTCAAAACGGAAGAGGGCATCTTATCCAAAGCGGGGTACCCCGATATACAAAAGCATGTCTCTGCACAGAAGAAGTTCTCCCTAGAGGTTGACGCTGTGGCGCGTGAGGCGATAGCCTACCGGGACCCGGCATTGCTGCTCAAATTCCTGAGGGATTGGTGGGTGGGTCACTTGCAAAAAGAACATCTGGAATATGCAACCTATCTGGATAAACTGAAGGGCGACGCCCGGCATTGATGCCAGTCCATGGGTTGATGCCCATGGGGTGATTAAGAATACGCTTGCGGTATTGGGTCGCTAGTCTTGAATGATTGTTAAAATAAGCCATCATCCTTATTGTCGGGTGATGGTTTTTTTTGTTAGTATTTATCTTATGCATTGAACTACTACATTGATTTATTGAGTTTTTTACATTAAGTCAAAATGCCGGACTGACACATAAGGGGATAAATAAAATGAAGAAGAATTGTTTAAGCATCATCAGGGCAAGTAGCTTTGCATTGTCCTTATTGGCCGGTAGTGTTGTGATGGCAGCAAATAATGATGTGCTGTGGGAGAGCACTATGTCGATAGAGGGCATGGATATGGCCGGGATGGGCATGCCGTCGCAGAAAATATGTATGCGCAACGGTAAGGCGGTAGATGCCAAAGATGCGATGAAAGGCCAGGAAGACTGCACAACCAGCGACCTCAAAGTGTCAGGCAATAAATCCAGCTGGAAATTCAAATGTAGTGGTGCTAACCCCATGACAGGGACGGCGGAGATGACCTCTAGCCCCAATGAATACACCATGAAGATGAAATCACATTCATCAGAAGGTGATATGAATATGGTCACTACCGGCAAGAAAATAGGCACTTGTAATTACGATACCGATAGCGCAGAAGCCAAGGCCTGTGGCTCGGTGAATCAGAGTGTAGGCGACATCAAGAAAAAGCAGGCTGAACAATGCAAGAGTGATTTTGATGCAAATAACTATGCGTCCTTTCTCAAGCGTGATGCAGCCAATAGCAGCATGAAGATAGGCGATAAAACCTGTGGTGGCAATATTGACAACTCCTGTAGCGAGCTGCAGCCGAAAATGTGCCAGAAAGTATCCAAACTGATGAACCAGTTTGATGACGGCTATAAAGAGGTTGCTGCCAACCAGGGGGCCCGCAAGCTGGCGGCCGAGTGCGGTTTGCCCTGGGAGAAAACAACCAAGGCATTTTGTGGCAAGCAGCTGAAAGATAAAAACTATGACAATGTGGCAGACTTTTGCGAGGCCGATGCCCGCCCCTTATATGAGAAAAACTGTGTAGGCCGTGATTATACGGCGCAGACCATGAGCCCTTATCGGGCGATATGCAGCAAGTTCGGCAAGGGCCGACCTGCTGCTGATAGCGTGTCCAGCAGCACGAACGCTTCGTCCGGCAATGCAGGCACTAGTACTTCCACTACCAGTGGCAACCCGGATGCCGACAAAGCCAATCCGGCCAAGGCCATACTGGATGGTGCCAAGAGCCTGAAAGATAAGTTTGGGTTTTGATTGAAGTTGGCTTTGCTTGAATCCAGCCTGTCAGTTTCCCGCTGTTAGCTTTTAAAGTGCCAAACCCGATAAGCTTATCTTGGCTCAGGCAGCTTGCCTGGTGTGGCTTGCTGTTGTTTTGTTCAGTAGCGTACGCAGACAGCCTGCCTTTTTCTATTGAAGCAGCGAGCTACCTGATACAGGTAGATCACCAGACGCGCTGGCAGCGCGATGCCGACAAAAAACTGCCACCTGCCAGCCTCACCAAGCTGATGACGGCCTTGCTGGTGCTCGAGCGTTACCAGCCTGAGGATATGGTGACCATCAGTCCGGCGGCAACCCGCGAGACGGGAACACGCCTGTTGTTAAAGTCGGGCAGCCGTATGTCGGTGCAGAATCTGCTCGCTGCCAGCCTGGTTAACTCGGCCAATGACAGCTGTCATGCGCTGGCGGAGTACGTCAGCGGGGATGAAGCCCGTTTTGTGCAGTTGATGAATCAACGTGCCCGGGCCTGGGGCCTGCACACAACACACTTCACCAATGCATGCGGCCATGATGATGCGCGGCATTACTCATCAGCCCGCGATCTGGCGGCGCTGGCCAACAAGGCGCTGTTATCACCTATCATTCTGGCGCTGGTTGCCCAGCCCGAAATGACGATACAGGCGCAGGACAGTACGCGCTATCAGCTCCTGAATAAGAATGCCTTGATCGGCCGTTATGATGGGGCGATAGGCCTTAAAACCGGATTTACCCCCAAGGCCGGCAAATGTGTCATTGCCTTGGTCGAGCGTCAGGGCGTCAAGGTGTTAGCCGTGATGCTTAATGCGCCTAACCGCTGGTGGGATGTGTCTGTTGCCCTGGATTATGCCTTCAGCCATGCGCAACCTGCGTCTTAATCCCCGCTATATTCCTGTGCTGCTGTTGCTGGCGATTCTAGCCAGCCATGGCAATGGAGTGTTGGGCGTATTCCAGTTTGATGATTATCACGTCATTGTCGATTATGACTATGTGCATAGCCTGTCGGCCTGGTGGTCAGATATCGGGCATGGCATGCGTCCGCTACTCAAGCTCACTTATGCCCTGAACTGGGTTTCTGGCCTTGGGTTGGTGGGTTTTCACCTGGTTAATATCGGGCTACATCTGGCGACTACGCTGCTGGTCTATGTGCTCACTGTGCGCATGCTCAATGCCAGTCACGTCAGTCAGCCACATGCGGCAGCCTTGTTGGCTACCTTGATATTTGCCATGCACCCTCTGGCTACGGAAGCGGTGACCTATATCAGTGGCCGCTCCATGGCGCTGATGGCCATGTTCTCGCTGGCGGCACTGCTGGCGTACCTCAAGGGCGCCCAGGAGTGCAGGTTGATCTGGCTTTATGGTTGGTCGCCGCTCTTGTTCATCCTGGCTGTGGCCAGCAAGGAAACCGCCATCCTGCTGCCTGTTGGCTTGCTGTTATGGGAGTTGTGCTTTTCGCCAACGCGCGATTTGAAAAACCTCATGCGCCGACAAGCCATGCATTGGTTAATCTTTCTGGTCTTGCTACTGGTGTTGCTTTTCAATCAGCGCTACTGGCAGATGATGATGCTCAGCGCCAGCCAGCACTCGATCAGCGCCAACTTGTTTAGCCAACTGCATGCCATGACTTACCTGCTTGGGCAATGGCTGCTGCCATGGTCCTTGAATATTGACCCCGATTTGCCAGTGATCCGGGATTGGGCGCAAGTATTGCCGGATGCGCTGTTGTGGTCAGTGATGATGGTCATGGCGATGCTCAGTGTGCGCAAACGGCCCTGGCTGACCTTTGCCATCGCCTGGTTTATGTTGCAGTTGTTGCCGCTGTATATATTCTTACCCAGGCTGGATGTCGCCAACGACAGGCAGTTGTACCTGGCCGACTGGGCGCTGGGTGTGCCAGTGGCGATGATGTGGCTGCAGCTGTTGGCAAAGCCACGAATAGCCTATGCCCTGGCAGCCGCTCTGGTATTGGCTCTTAGCGGCATGACGATAGCGCGTAATTACGATTACCGCAGTGAGGTCGCGCTATGGCGGGCTACCGTGCAAGGCTCACCACATAAGGCTCGCGCCTATAATAATCTGGGGTTTGCCTATGCCCAGGCCGGGCAGTATGCACAGGCCGAGCAGGCCTATGCAACGGCGATCAAGCTGGACCCCGACAATTGGCGCGCGGTAAACAATCTGGCGCAGTTGCGGGCGATGCCGCATGGTTTTTGATGCTACTGCGTTAGCCCTTATTCGATCAGTTTAGAGTTTCGGCCATCATGGCCTCTGTGGTAAAATTCGGCCTTTAGTTTCTCTGCCTTTTCATGGCCATATTCATGTCTATCCCAAAAATGATCAGTCTGCGTGGCAGTGCCGCTCTATCTCCTTTTCGTCTTGAAAAGATACTATCAGCCTTAAAAAGCGCCGCACCGCGGGTATCGCATGTTTATGCCGAGTTCTGGCATTTCGCATGGGCCGAGCCAGCCTTAAACTCCACGCAGCAAGATGTGTTGCACCAGATACTCACCTACGGGCCTAAGGCAGCAACTGAAGCACCTGTCGGCGAGCTGTTCCTGGTCATTCCACGTCCGGGTACGATTTCACCGTGGGCATCACGCGCTACTGATATTGCCAACCATTGCGGGCTTGAAAGCCTCAAAAGGCTAGAGCGCGGCATTGCCTATTACGCCGCCACTACCGATGGCAGCTCGTTAACGGATGCAGAAAAACAGGCATTGAAAGCGCTGATACACGACCGCATGACAGAGTCGGTGTTCCTGGATATTAATGATGCTGAAAAACTCTACCACCAGGCGACTCCCGCACCTTTAAGTTCGGTAGATGTCCTGATCGGCGGCAAGGCAGCTTTGAACCAGGCCAATGCGGACATGGGTCTGGCATTGTCGCCGGATGAAGTCGACTACCTGCTGGAAAATTTTGTGCGTATAGGCCGTAACCCGACTGATGTTGAACTGATGATGTTTGCGCAGGCGAATTCAGAGCACTGTCGCCACAAGATATTCAATGCGGACTGGGTGATAGACGGCGTGCCGCAGGCACAGTCGCTATTCGGCATGATACGCAACACGCACAAGCTCAACCCTGGCAAGACCGTAGTAGCCTATTCGGACAACGCTTCTATTGTGGCCAGCTCGACTGCGCATGAGCACGATGTTATCCCGACCAAGCGTTTTTACCCGCAAGCCGATGGCAGTTATGGCTATGTGGAAGAGGAAACGCATTACCTGATGAAGGTGGAGACGCATAACCACCCGACAGCAATTTCCCCATTTGCCGGTGCCGCGACTGGCGCAGGCGGCGAGATCCGTGATGAGGGTGCTACCGGTAGCGGCTCCAAGCCTAAAGCCGGCCTGACCGGTTTTTCCGTGTCTAACCTCAATATCCCCGGCTTTACCCAGCCCTGGGAGCAAGAGTTTGGCAAAACTCCATATGGTAAGCCAGGCCGTATCGCCTCTGCCTTGCAAATCATGGTGGATGGCCCACTTGGTGGCGCTGCCTATAACAACGAGTTCGGCCGCCCCAATATTGCAGGCTATTTCCGCACACTGGAAATCGTCTCTGCCGGCGAGGTGCGCGGTTACCACAAGCCCATCATGCTGGCAGGTGGCGTGGGTAATATCTCGGCCCAGCACTCTAAAAAGAACCCGATTCCGCCAGGTGCGTGCCTGATCCAGCTGGGCGGCCCGGCTATGTTGATCGGCCTGGGTGGCGGTGCAGCTTCGAGCATGGATACCGGTGCCAATGCCGAGAACCTGGATTTCGATTCGGTACAGCGCGGTAACCCCGAGCTGGAGCGTCGGGCGCAGGAAGTGATAGACCGCTGCTGGCAGCTGGGTGAGGATAATCCTATCCTGAGTATCCACGATGTGGGGGCAGGCGGTATTTCCAACGCCTTCCCTGAGTTGGTGAATGATGCCGGCGTCGGTGCGGTATTCCAGTTACGTAAGGTGAATAACGAAGAGCCCGGCATGTCCCCGCGCGAGCTGTGGAGCAATGAGGCGCAGGAACGTTATGTGATGGCGGTAGCAAAGCAAGACCTGCCAAGATTTGCCGCCATCTGCGAGCGTGAACGCTGCCCATTTGCGGTAGTCGGTGAAGCAACTGCAGAGCGCCACCTGGCGGTTGAGGATAGCTACTTCAGCAACAAACCCGTGGATATGGACTTGTCGGTATTGTTGGGCAAGCCGCCCAAGATGACGCGTGAGGTGATGCATACCGTACGCGACTTGCCTGGTTTTAACACCAACAAGATAGACCTGAAAGAAGCGGCGGAGCGTGTGTTGCGCTTGCCAGGCGTGGCCGACAAGACCTTCCTTATCACTATCGGTGACCGCACGGTGACTGGCCTCATCGCCCGTGACCAGATGGTAGGGCCGTGGCAAGTGCCGGTGGCTGACGTTGCCGTGACACTGGCCGGTTATGAAACCTACCGTGGCGAAGCATTTGCTATCGGTGAAAAAGCACCGCTGGCTTTGATCAATGCCCCGGCATCCGGCCGTATGGCCATAGGCGAAGCCATCACCAATATTGCTGCCAGCCAGATATCTGATATCAGCGACCTCAAGCTTTCAGCCAACTGGATGGCACCAGCCGGGCATCCCGGAGAAGATGCCGCCCTGTTTGATACTGTGGCAGCTGTCGGCATGGAGCTGTGCCCTGAGCTGGGCATCAGCATCCCCGTGGGTAAGGATTCCATGTCGATGAAGACGGTATGGGAAGATGGCGCAGCAGGCGAAAAGAAAGCGGTGACTTCGCCTATTTCATTGGTGGTGACAGCTTTCGCACCGACGCCGGATGCGCGCAAAACCCTGACACCGCAGTTGCGTACTGACCTCGGCGATACCAAGCTTATTCTGATTGATCTGGGTGCCGGTAAAAACCGCATGGGTGGTTCTGCCCTGGCCCAGGTATATGGCGAGACTGATAACGTGGCGCCGGATGTGGATAGTGCTGAGCGGCTAAAAGCTTTCTTTGCTGCGATCCAGACACTTAATGCCGAAGACAAGTTGCTGGCCTACCATGACCGTTCTGATGGCGGCCTGTTTGTGACGCTGGCAGAGATGGCATTTGCCGGACGATGCGGTATCGATGTTGAGCTGAGTCGATTACCTGGCGATGCCGTCAGCGTGCTTTACAACGAAGAGCTGGGTGCTGTGATACAGGTGCCTGCCGAAGAAGCTACGGCTATCTGGACGATGTTGAATATGGCCATGGACGGTTGCGTACATATCATAGGTGCGCCAGTCACGGATAATCACGGTATTGTGGTTCGCCACCATGGTGATGTGATTTTTGCCGAGTTGCGCACTACCTTGCATCGCCTCTGGTCGGAAACCACTTACCACATGCAAAAGTTACGGGATAACCCGCAATGCGCGCAGCAGGAGTATGACCGTATCCTGGATATTCATGACCAGGGCCTGCATCAGTACCTGACTTTTGACATGGCTAACCATGTGGATGCTCCCTATATTGCAAGCAGCATCGCAACCGGCGTGCGCCCCAAGATGGCCATCTTGCGCGAGCAGGGCGTGAATGGTCAGGTAGAGATGGCAGCCGCCTTTGACCGCGCCGGTTTCCAGACACATGATGTGCATATGAGCGATATCATCAGCGGGCGCATCAGTCTGCAGGATTTCTCCGGCCTGGTAGCTTGCGGCGGCTTCTCCTACGGCGACGTACTTGGGGCGGGTGAGGGCTGGGCCAAGTCCATCCTGTTCAATGCACGGGCGCGGGATGAGTTCTCTGCTTTCTTCGCGCGTAGCGACTCATTTGCGCTTGGCGTCTGTAACGGATGCCAGATGATGAGCAACCTGAACAGCATCATCCCGGGGGCTGAACATTGGCCGCATTTTGTGCGCAATAAATCCGAGCAGTTCGAAGCACGCTTTGGCATGGTAGAGGTGATGGAGTCGCCCTCGCTGTTCTTTAATGGCATGGCTGGAAGCCGCATGCCTATTGCCGTTGCACATGGCGAGGGTTTTGCGGAATTTTCTCATGAAAGCGCTGTCAACAACGTGCTGGCAGAAAAATTGGTCAGCTTGCGTTTTGTGGACAATGCAGGGGAAGCCACTGAGCGGTATCCATTCAACCCGAATGGATCCCCGCAGGGAATTACCGGCTTAACTACCAAAGACGGACGTTTTAGCATTATGATGCCGCATCCGGAACGGGTTTTCCGTACCGTGCAACACTCGTGGCATCCTGATGGTTGGGGTGAAGAGGGTCCTTGGTTACGGATGTTCCGTAATGCGAGAAAATTTATCGGCTAATGTGTCTAGCAGCGGCTGAATTCAAAAAATATAAACAGGAGATGGAACAGCATGAAGATAATAAAAGTACTTTTAATGGTAGTTGCAATGACAATGTCGCTATCTGCCGCTGCAATGACTGATGACGAGCATCTCCAGTACACCGAAGCATTGCGTGATGGCAATGTAAAACTGGTTAAGAAGTTTCTTGATCATGGAATGGATATCAATGCCAAGTTCTTTGCGTGGGAAGCTTTGCAGATCGCTGCCAACAAGAACCAGTTTCCGGTAGTGAAGCTGCTTGTGGAAAGAGGTGCTGATCTTAACTATCAACATCCCATGACCAAAATGACCGCCTTGCATTTCGCTGCTTACGGCGATAACAAGGAGATGGTGGCTTATCTAATCTCCAAGGGTGCTGATAAAAACCTTAAGTTGCGCGGCGATGTTTCTATCATCCGTGCATTGCGTGATGAAAATCGCACCGATATGGTCAATTTCCTGCTGGCTCAAGGCGTGCAGGATGATGGCTGTAAAGAAGAGAAGTGTCAGTAATCTTTCATTAAGCATTTATTCAGCACATCAGTTTCTTTAGCTATTAATGGTTGCTCAGCGCACTAGATCATGGCTCAGCATATTGCTGCTTTCCTGGTCTGGTGCCCATGCCGAGACAGTCGCTCCTTCACCTGATAATAGTTCGCATATCAAGACACTTGCTGCCTCTTGCGCAGCCTGTCACGGCACCAATGGTAATAGTGTAGCCGGCACCTCTTTACTGGCAGGTCTTGACCCCAATCACTTCATATTGCAGATGCAGGCATTCCGTACAGGCGAGCGCCAGGCTACCGTGATGCATAGGCACGCTAAAGGCCTGAACTCAGACGAGATTGAGCAACTGGCGATCTATTTTTCACGGCAACAGCGGCAACCAGCGCTATTGCCGCCATCACAAGTGCTGGATGAGCCGCGTGACAATTAGCCGCCGTGATTTCCTGAAGTTAACCGCAGCCAGCACTGCGCTCTCATCATTTCCGCAGGCCAGGGCGGCTAACTCTTTCGGTGGCCGCGTTGTGGTGATTGGTGGTGGTTATGCCGGAGCGGCGGCGGCCAAATACCTGCGTATGTGGAGTAACGGCGGTATTGAGGTCGTGGTGGTAGAGCAAGCATCACAGTTTGTATCCTGCCCGGTGAGCAACCTAGTGCTGGGTGGTAGCAAGAATATCAACGAATTAACCTTTGGCTATGATCTGCTTAAAAGCAATCATGGCATTGCCTGGCACCACGACCAGGTCATCGCTATCGACCCGGCAGCCAGAAAAGTGGTGATGACAAAAAGCGAGCTTGGCTTTGACCGATTGATACTCGCGCCCGGCATAGATTTTATGTACGAACAGCTACCTATGCTGCAAACGAAATTAGCCCAGGAGCAAATTCCCCACGCCTGGAAAGCCGGGCAGCAGACCGTCAATCTACGCCAACAACTGGAAGCCATGTCGGATGGCGGTGTGTTCGTCATGAGCATCCCTAAGGCTCCCTATCGCTGCCCGCCAGGCCCTTATGAGCGGGTGTGCCAGGTGGCTTATTACCTGAGCAGGCATAAGCCTAAATCCAAAATCATCGTACTGGATGCCAATGCCGAGATCATCTCGAAAAAGGCGCTGTTTACCAAGGCTTGGGCTGAACTGTATCCCGGCCTCATCGATTACCGGCCCAACAGTAGCGTAGTGGAGGTTGATGTTGCTTCACTGTCGGTTAAAACCGAATTTGAAAGCGTACAGGCCGATGTGCTCAATGTGATCCCACCTCAGCGCGCCGGCAAGCCCGCGCAAATGGCGGGCGTGGTGAATGTGGACAAGCGTTGGTGCGAAGTGGACTTTCTCAGCTACGAATCCAAAGCCATTCCCAATGTGCATGTCATCGGCGATGCTGTTTCTGCCGGGCTGCCTAAATCCGCACATATGGCAACATCGCAGGCTAAGGTCTGCGCCAGCGCAATCGTGGCACTTATGAGCAATCAGGCACCAGACCCCGCACCGGTCTTCGCCAATACCTGCTACAGCTATGTGAGTGATGCCATGGCCGTGCATGTAGCGAATGTCTATCGTTACGACGCCAGCAAAAAAATCATGGTGCCCACTGAAGGTGGTGGCGTGTCTGACAGGCCGACAACGCTGGAAGGTAATTACGCACGAGCCTGGGCGCAGAATATATGGTCGGATGTACTCACGTGAAAGGACATCGGATGTTTAGCCAGGTTGCTACAGTGCTACGAAAATTCTTCCATATCGGGTTGTGCAGTCTACCGATAGCTGCCTGTGCAGATATGGCTGAAGTAGCCGAACTACCCAAAAATCCAGCCGCTGCAATCTCCTTGCCCGCTGGGTTTAAGGTGAATGTGTTTACCAGGCTTAAGTCCGCCAATAACGATTATTTCCGTGGTGCGCGATTTATGACCATTGGGCCGGATGGCAATCTGTATCTATCCATGGGCATGGATAACAAAGTGCTCATGTTGCCGGATCGCAACAGCGACGGCATTGCCGATGAGGTAGTGACGGTGGCTGATAATCTCAATGCGCCGCAAGGCCTGGTTTTCGTCAACGGCAAGTTGCTGGTGGCCAACCAGGATGGCGTGGTAAGGCTGGAACAGAAAGATGGGAAATGGCCTGCATCCGGGGTCACACCTTTGATCAAGGGCCTGGCAAGTGGTGGGCATACGCTTAAAACCATCAAGCTTGGTCCGGATGGTTATCTATATTTGAATATCGGCTCCAGCTGCAATGTGTGCGATGAAACTGATGCCACGCGTGCCAGCATCCATCGTTATACCGTTGATGGTAAACCAGCCGGAGCATTGCAAACCTTGGGACGCCATGCGCAGTCGCCGGTGTGGGCCAGTGGTTTACGCAACTCGCAAGGCTTTGCCTGGCATCCGCAGACTGCGGCCATGTATGCGACCAACAACGGCTCTGACATGCGTGCAGATACTAAAGGCGGCAAGGTGAATGACGAAATCCCACCCGAGCACCTCAATCGCATAGAGCCGGGCAAGCACTATGGCTGGCCGCATTGCTGGGGTGTGACAGATGCTGGTGGTAAAAGCACATATCGCCAGAAGACCGATCCGAATTTCCCCGGTGCTGATGGCTTTTGCGACTCGGCACAAGCCCCTGAGATGACTTTCCCATCGCACTCCACGCCACTGGGAATCACGTTTCTGGATAAGGCCAATTTCCCGGCAGAATACAAAACAGATGCCATCGTCGCCCTGCATGGCTCGTGGAATCGCCAACAGCCATCCGGGTATAAATTGGTACGTGTGAAATTTAAGCAAGACAATGCTGTCGAAGTGGTAGATTTCGCTACAGGCTGGTTAGACAATAAAGCGGCCTGGGGCAGGCCGGTAGATGTGATAGTAGGGGTGGATGGCGCGCTATATGTTTCGGACGATAGAGCTGGGTTGATCTACCGCATGAGCTATCAGCCATAAGTAAATTTGAGTGATTTGAAAGGTTTTATATGAGTAAGCAACGAATTGCAAGCATGGCGGCAATGGCTGCCATGCTTGTTTCAACTTCCTTTGCCAAGGCAGAGGAGGGCAAACCGGCCAGCGTTCAATCAGCCAATATGCTGGTGTATATACACCCACAGGAATACACGAATCCGATCAAGCTCTGGCAGTATTACTATAACTACTGGTTTACGCAGGGACCTCTGGTTGAGGCCCAGGCAAAACAGCTGTTAGCGGCGGAGTTCGGCGATGTCGGCATGTGTGACAATAACCAGACGGCTGGCAAGGCCCTGATATGGCTGCGCCCACGTATGTTCTATAACCCACAGATGCAAACTTATCACGGTAGTATGATTGCTGTTGTCTACGATGCTGTCGGTAAGCCTATCGCCACTTATAGTGGTGAGGCGAAAAAAATTGGGTATCTTGATGTATACCCTGAAAAGCAGTTGGCAACCGTGTATAAACAAGCCATGCAACGTGTCGTCACTAAAATGAAGGCGGATCCCAACATGCAGGCTGCATTAAAGAATGCGAACAGCACCGAGGCTAAAACACCATGCTCCATGGTGACCTTGCTGCCTGCTCCTAAAATTCAATTCATGTCATTTTAAAGAGGTTAGCTATGCAGAAAACTTTCAATGTTTCGATGACAGTTCTGGCTTCATTACTCATGCTCGGCACGCAAGCGGCCCAGGCACATGAAGGCAAAGTAATCACCGGCCTGAAAATGCCCGAGTCTGTGGTTGAAGCCAAAGATGGCAATGTCTATGTTTCGGAAATCGGCGAATTTGGCAAAGATGGTGACGGCCAGATTAGCGTGATCGACAAGAGTGGCAAGCCCAAGGTATTCGCCAGTGGGATGGATGATCCTAAAGGCCTGATTTTTATCGGCAAGGATTTGTATGTGGCTGATAAAGCACGCGTGCTCAAGGTGTCGCCAGATGGCAAGTGGCAGGTGTTTGCGGCAGCGACCGCTTTCCCGGTAGTTCCGCAGTTCCTGAATGATCTGGAGGCCGACCCGGCTGGCAATCTCTATGTCAGTGACAGCGGCGACCTGAAGGGAACGGGCGGCGCAATTTATCGCATAGATGCGCAAGGCAAGGTAGTTAGCGTGATCGATAGTAAAAAGGATCCCCGTATCCTGGCGCCAAATGGCTTGTTGGTTGACGATACCGGCAATGTGCTGATGGTGGTGGATTTCGTTTCTGGCGTGTTATACAGCTACAACATGCAGACCAGCGCATTGACCAAGCTGGCCGAGGGCTTTGGTGGTGGCGATGGGCTGGTGCATCATCCAAGCGGACTGATGTATGTGAGCGACTGGAACAATGGCAAAGTGTATAGTGTGTTTCATGATGAAGTGAAGTTGGTGAAAGACGGCTTCAAGGCCTCTGCCGATATTGCAGTGACAGCGGATGGTAAATATTTGCTGGTGCCCGACATGAAAGCCGGTGAGCTGGTTTACCTGCCGCTACATGGCCACAAACACTGAGGTTTTCTCAAGACTAGTAAATCTTTAGGCAATAAAAAAGCCACCGTATAGGTGGCTTTTTTATTGCTGTCGAATATCTACTTATTCTTTGATTGTCACCGATTCGATAGTGATCGTCTGGAAGGGTACATCACCGCCATCAGTCGGTGTACGCGCAATTTTCTGCACTACATCCATGCCTTTAGTGACCTTGCCGAATACGGTATAACCCCATCCACGCTCAGATTTGTCGGTATGGTTGAGGAAGCCATTATTCGCCACATTGATAAAGAACTGTGCAGTCGCAGAATGCGGATCACCAGTGCGTGCCATGGCGATGGTGCCTAGCGAGTTGGTCAGGCCGTTATCGGCTTCATTCTTGATTGGTGCGCGCGTTTTTTTCTCGTTCAGGTCTTTATCCATACCGCCGCCCTGGATCATGAAGTTTGAAATCACGCGGTGAAATATGGTGCCAGCATAGAAATTATCCTGGGCATA
>JBAZTJ010000052.1:0-16628 GCA_041662005.1 Candidatus Methylopumilus sp. | reverse complement strand
TGCCGGTGCAGCTGACATCTACATTTGAACTGCCAACATTAAAATAATATCGAGGAGAACAGTATGGGAAAACAAAATATAGCCATCGTCGGACTTGGGAGAGTTGGGTCGGTATTTCTGGATGGCCTAACGCTTAAGGCGAGCAATGGCATTAACATCTTATGTGCGGCAGAAAAAATGGACACGCCGGGTAAAGCCAAGGCAACCGCTGCCGGCATCAAGATCGTGAGCCTGGATGATGTCATCAAGCTGGGTGAGGAAGTAGATGTGATCTTTGATTTGACAGGGCTAGTTGCAGTGCGCAAGGAGCTGCGGGAAAAGCTGGTCGCCAGTATAAATCACCACACGGTCATTGCGCCGGAAATCATTGTGCATGTGATCTGGTCGCTGATCAGCGCGGAGGCATTGCCAGTCATTGAGGGCAGGGAAACCGGGTATTAAAGCAATTTCAACCCGGTTGAGCTTGCACTTGACCCTGCAACTCAAGCTTGAAGTATTGGCTATCTCACATTTTGTGCGATAGCCAATACTTGCCTGATAGCTGAAATCCGTACAACTAGCTGCGAGTAACTCCAGCGGAGAGTAACTAAGGAGTTACGCGCCATACTGCGTTGCCGACATCATCGGCAACCAGTAATGCCCCGGTGTGATCAACCGCCACGCCCACCGGTCTGCCGTAGGCTTCACCATTTGCGCTCAAAAATCCAGTCAGTACTTCCTCTGGAGGCCCTGAGGGCTGGCCATTGGCAAAGGGAACGAATATTACCTTGTAGCCACTAGCCGGTTTTCGGTTCCACGAGCCATGTTGGCCGATAAATGCGCCATCGGCATACTTGCTTGGTAGCAGGCTGCCCGAGTTAAAAGTCAGTCCCAATGAAGCTGTATGTGAGCCCAGGGCATAGTCCGGCGCGACGGCTTTTGCTACCAGGTCAGGGCGTTGCGGCTTGATGCGCTCATCCAGATGCTGGCCGTAATAACTATACGGCCAGCCGTAAAAGCCACCGTCTGTCACCGAGGTAATGTAATCCGGTACCAGGTCATTGCCCAATTCATCACGTTCATTCACCGCGGTCCAGAGCTTGCCGGTTTGTGGTTCCCACGCCAGCCCGTTAGGGTTACGCAAGCCTGAGGCAAAGACGCGCGAACGACCCGTGGCTACTTCGATTTCGAGTATGGCGGCACGTTCAACTTCATTTTCCATGCCATTTTCACCAACGTTACTGTTGGATCCGACTGTGGCGTATAAAAAGGCGCCATCCTGGCTGGCAATGATATTTTTTGTCCAATGGTGGTTGATGGTTCCTGCTGGCAAGCTGGCAATCTTGACACCAGGCTCGCTGATTTGGGTTGCTCCTTCCTGGTAGGGAAAGCGCATTACCGCATCGGTATTGGCAACGTATACATCATTACCAATCAATGCCATGCCAAATGGCGAGTTCAGTCCATCCATGAAAATAGTGCGCGTTTCCGCGATGCCATCTCCGTCGCCGTCACGTAGTAGCATGATACGGTTCGGGCTTATTACTGCGGCACCTGCCCGTTTCATGAACCAGGCGCTCAGGCGGCCGCGCAGGCTGACATTCTCTTTGGGCTGTGCCGGTGAATTAGTCTCTGCTACCAGCACATCGCCATTGGGTAATACATAAAGCCAGCGTGGATGGTTGAGATTGCTCGCGTATGCGTTGACCTGCAGCCCCGCAGCGACTACCGGCTTGGCGTCTGTCGGCCAGCCGATGGCTTTGGCAACATTAACGGTGGGCAGCAAGGATTTATTGGGTGCCGGCAGGCTGGGATTTGGCCCCATGCCTGTACCTATGGATGCCTTGGAGGTTTCTCCGCAGGCGGCAAGACTCAGTACGATGGCACTGGCTAACAGGTAGCTGCGATTATATTTGAACATTTAAGGTGCCTTTGCATACGATTTGGCGCACGATTTTATAGCGTTCACAGTGTGGTCTTGGTCGCTTTTTGAGTTAAATGCCTGGTTAGTTTCTTGACGACAAAGCTGATTACAAAAGTTTTGATAAGAAATTTGATCATGATGGGCTCCTGATGAATATATACTTATTTTACGAGAGTCAGCACCGTGCCTGTATAGGACATGTCTGATATCCGTGTAGGACAACAAGCCACATTGGTAAGCCCGATGCTGCAATCGGCTATTGCAGCAACAATATTACTTCTACAGCGAGGAAATCCATGGAAGCGCCTATGCACAGCCTCAATCATTTATTCGCACAGCTAGGTCTTGATTCCGACGATGCGGCCATTGCAAAATTCATCCAGACTCATGGACCATTGCAGCATAAAACCGTGTTGTCGGAAGCCAGGTTTTGGACACCGGTGCAAGCGGCCTTTCTGCGTGAGGAAATTAGCAAGGATGCGGACTGGGCCGAGGTCATCGATGAGCTGAATGCACTATTGCATGCAGATAAAACATAGTAAGGCCTGCCGGCTAGACGCTATTGCCGACGGGGGTTAGTGCTTTGGAATTTCTTGCTGGGCTCTGAGCTTGTCTGCCAGTGCGCGCGAGGCATCCCTGCGTTGCTGGGCATATTTCAGCGCATTTTCCAGCGCTTTGGCGGAGGGCATGGCGGGGTTGAGTGGCAACTGCGATAGCTGCTCGAAACTTTCTTCATAATGTTCGCTGATGTCAGAATCTATACGGCCTGCCAGTTCATCAAACGTAGTATTTCCTTTCTTGCCTTCGTTAACGATGTCCAGCCAGGAACGATTGATTGCCTGGTCATCCCGCAAAAACTCAGTGACTTCCTTGCGCACCAGTAGCTCATCACTCCAGCGATAGGCCGGGGTGGGGATACTACTGATGAGCGCAACCAGCGCTATTGTCAGCAAAGTTCCGGCAATCAATCTTGGCGGCAAGGAGTGCTGTGTGGTGGCGGAAAAGCTTGGCGCCAGTACTATTCCCCACAATATGCCGGAAACAAAACCACCGATATGTGCAGAATTATCGATTCCCGGAATGATGAACCCAAGACATATCGTTAACGCTGAAAACGCCACAGCCCCCCAAAACAACCAGCGGAACTCATGAGGGTCCAGGCTGTTACGCTCACGCCACAGGAATACCAGCAGGCTGCCGTACACCCCGAAAATGGCGCCAGATGCTCCGCCAGAAACGGCTGAGCCTCCCTGAACCACCAGTGACAGCAGGTTGCCCATCAAGCCGCTGGCGAAATAGATGCCAATAAACCGGGTATGGCCGTACATGCGCTCTACCAGGCGGCCACCGTCCCACAGCGCGCCAAGATTCATTGCCAGGTGGATGGCCCCGAAATGCAGGAAGAGCGCGCTACCAAGCCGCCACCACTCACCATCCTGTGTGGCTGGGCCAAAATTGGCTCCCCACGACAGCTGTATGCTATTGGGCGAATGCCAGAAACCGGCACCGCCCGCTAGCATTGCTACAAACACAATCAGGTTGGTCAGTATCAGTAGTTGCGTTACCGGCACTGCAGGCACGCGTTGTTTAAGCTGATCATTAAGCGATGGTCTGGGAAGGGGTGTATCAGGCATATGAGTAACCGGGTTGGATTGCCAAGATTACAGGATTTGATAATTAAGGCAGTTGGCGCGCCCGACAGGAGTCGAACCTGTGACCTTTGGCTTCGGAAACCAACACTCTATCCAACTGAGCTACGGGCGCATATGACTTAATTTGCGCTGAATTATAGCAAATAGGGGGCGGCTTGTCCTTTTACCAAGCATGGCTTACAAGTATAATCGGGCTATTCGCACGTTTTATTATAGGGATAGATAGTCATGAGTGAGCACGATCACGATTTTCCGGCTACTTCGGTTAGCCAGGTTGTTATAGCAGTTCTGGGCGGGTTGATTGCGCCAACGATAGTGCTTGTTCTTATTGCAAAATTATTCATGGGTGTCGAAGCCACACATATTGCCGATGCGGATCCGACTATTGCTGATGCACAGGTCGAAGAGCGCATCAAGCCGGTGGCCATGGTGGAGGTTGCGGCGGTAGAGGCTGGCCCGCATGTGGATAAAAGTGGTGAAGAGGTCGTCACTGCAGTATGTGCTGCATGCCACTCTGTTGGTGCTTTGGGGTCACCAAAAGTGGGTGATAAAGCGGCTTGGGGGCCACGAATTGCCCAGGGTTATGAAACCTTGATCAAGCATGCTATTGAAGGCATACGCTCTATGCCTGCACGCGGCGGCAACCCTGCCTTGACGGATGGTGAGATCGCCAATGCTGTTGCCCATATGGCCAATCAAAGCGGTGCGAAGTTTACTCCGCCTGCTGCACCTTAAGTCTTTGATCAGCAAGTCTTTGATCAGCCTGGCAACCTTGGGTTGTTGGGCTGATGGCTAAGATATGGCTACCTATGCAATAGGTGATCTTCAGGGTTGCTATCATGCCTTGCAGGATTTACTCAAGAGCATTCAGTTTGATCCCCAGGCCGATAAACTTTGGCTGGTAGGGGATCTCATCAATCGCGGCTCCGGTTCGCTCGAAGTATTGCGCTGGGTCTACCGCCATCGTTCAAATGTTGTCACTGTGCTGGGCAATCATGATTTGCATACGCTAGTTGTGGCTGAGGGCTTTGTTGCGCCACACCGTAGTGACACTTTAGATGAGTTGCTGGCAGCGCCGGATCGTGAGGAGTTGCTGACCTGGCTGCGGCATCAAAGCCTGGTGCATTACGAGCATGGCTATTTAATGGTGCACGCAGGCTTGCTGCCGCAATGGACAGTACAGCAGGCCCTGGCGCTTGGTGCCGAAGTTGAAGCGGCTTTGCGCAGTGACAGTTACCGTGATTTCCTGGTGAAGATGTATGGCAACCAGCCTGCGCGATGGAACAGAAAACTCGAAGGCATAGATCGATTGCGCATCATCACCAATGCCATGACCAGGCTGCGCATCTGTACCGAAAAAGGCGATATGGAATTCAAGTTCAAGGGTGAGCTGGAAGATATTCCCGATGGCTACATGCCGTGGTTTGAGGTGCCAACACGAAAATCCAAAGACAACACGATTGTTTTCGGCCATTGGTCAGCGCTTGGACTGCAACAAAGGCCGAATCTATTTGCCCTGGATACCGGGTGTTTATGGGGCGGCAAGCTCAGCGCGTTACGCCTCGAAGATAGACAGGTTTTCCAGGTAGCGTCTAACCCGCAGGATTCAACAAAATCTATGCATGCAACAGATTGAGTTTCTCTGCAATCTTCTGCCTGACTAAAATCGTCAGTCCGCGGCGATCATGGCCACGCGGGGAAACCGGTGCCAAGAATTCCAGCTCTACCACTGGCGAGCGTTGCGATAGTATCAGCCATATCGACTGCAGCATGGTTATTTCCCCATAGTAGCCCATCTCTGTATTGGCGCTACCATCAGCATTCGGGTAGCGCACGGTAAATGGCCAGATCATGGCGTCGGTATTGATGGCGGCCTGCATGATGCTGCCTTTGAAAGGCTTTAGCTCCGTACCATCCGTGGTGGTGCCTTCAGGGAAGTAGCATAGGCAATCGCCTGCATTCAGGCTGGCAGTGACGGCTTCCACAATACGGCCTGCATCCTGCTTTTTTGTGCGGTCAATAAACAAGGTATTGGATTTTTGGGCAAACCAGCCAAATATCGGCCAGTTGCGCACCTCGGATTTGGCAATAAACCTTACCGCGCGCACGGTGTTGAGTGCATGAATATCTACCCATGAAATATGGTTGGCAACAAACATGGTGCCTGTGACATCCGGCCCCGGTAAGGTGCCTCGGGTAATGACACGGATATTCATCACCGCCAGTAAGTTAGTCGACCAGCCGCTGATGATGGCGTCACGCTGTCGGGCATTGGCACGAGGCAACAACAGCGTGGCAATGAGTATGCCGTAAATAGTATGTATCACCATGCGGATGATGCGAAAAGCACGAGTGACGGGGGATGAGTAAGGTTTAGGCAATGTGGCGGCTGCTTTTCAGAGTAAAAATTCTATTAAACCAGGTATCTATACAACCTTGCATCTATAAAACCTGGCATAACTACGCAGGCGAAATATTGGAGATTCGCCATGCGTATTTTAATGAATTTTTAGTGTATATCAGCCGGCTTATTTAAAGAAGTGAGCTGCATAGCGCTTGTTCATTCTTGATAACGGCAGCATGACTAGCATGTCGGCACTATTGAAGTCAGGATCCCAGGCCGGTTCTCCGCAAATATAAGCGCCCAGACGCAGGTAACCTTTAATCAATGGCGGGCAGGCTACCTCCATGTCGCTGGATAAAGCCTCCAGCGGCAGCGGGCAGCGTGGAAAAACGCGATATTCGGGCGGGGCCAGGTATTTCTGTTGTAGCTTGTTATACAGGCTGGCTGCCATGTGGCCGCCATCTGCCATGCCTATACTGCCACAGCCTATCATGTACTCGTAACGGTTGGCCTGCATGTATTTTGCCAATCCAGCCCACAACATGGTGATGGTGCCGCCATTGCGGTAATCCGCATGTACGCAGGCGCGGCCGACTTCTACAGTGCGGTCAAACAGGTGAGTTAAACGGCTCAGGTCAAATTCGCCGGCAGAGTAATAGCCACCAGCTTCATTTGCCATGGTGGGGTTGAGTATGCGATAGGTACCTACTACTTTATTATTACTGCTATCGCGTATCAGCAGGTGCTCGCAGTACACGTCGAAGCCGTCTCTATCATGGCCGTCTGTACTGGTGATATTAGCGCCCATTTCTTCCACGAATACTTTGTAGCGCAGGCGCTGAGCCTCTGCGATTTCGGATGGGTTGCGTGCAAAGCTGATATATAGCTGGTGAGGCTCTTGCTGTAAGCCTGTATGTTCGTCTTGCAGGATGTGCGAGGCGCGCTGATCAAGCATATGGTTTTCCCTGGCTGATTTATGACAAGGAAAACTTTACGAATTTTTTATGAAGGAATTGTGACTTAAGTTTGAAGGTTCAATGAATCGGGCTTGCTGCGATAGTGATGGAATCACATGCCCGGCCAGCTTGGCCGGGCATGTGTTGGCAATGTAATGGTTTACGCGCTTAATGACTTACGCGTGTGGTACCGCCACTTTCCAGTAAGCGGACTTTTTCACCTGGATGAAACTCTTCGGTCGCCTCTTGCACAATAGCGACCATAGGGCCGCTATCCAGCTTGACGGTAATTTCAACACCGTCTTTACGGGTTATGCCTTCTTCAAGCGCCGAGCCGGCAAGGCCGCCCGCGACTGCGCCAATGACTGCGGCGATAGTGCTGCCTGCCCCATGACCAACAGTGCTACCTGCGACGCCACCAACCACTCCGCCAGCTATTGTGCCAACCGGAGTTTTTGAACCTTCAAGTTTAACTTGGCGTACGCTCTCTACCACCCCGGTTTTAACGGTTTGCACCTTGCGAGCTTCATCGCGGCTATAGACATTGCCGGAGTTGGAGCTGGCGCAAGCTGCAAGCAAAGAGGCCAAGGATAAGGCAAGAATCAATCGTGTAGTGCGCATGCTAACAACTCCTCAAGTTTAGTTTAGGATTAACAATCAATTTAATAACTAAATGCTGGCTGAAGCTTCCTTGGCAAATGCTTCGTTTGCCATGGTTTCATTGACCAGCACCTGGCTGTACAGATACTCAATTTCTGCTCTGGTGGGCTTGTGATTTTGTCCGCCCCGGCTGGCTATCTTGATAGCCCCCATCACCGAAGCCAGTCGCCCGCAAGTTGGCCAATCCCAGCCGCGTACAATGCCGTACAGCAAACCTGCACGATAGGCATCGCCACACCCTGTAGGGTCAACGACTTCATGAGCTTTAACGCAGGGGATATCGAAGCGTTGACCTTCCGCATAAATCGATGATCCGTTCACGCCCAGCGTCACAATCAGCGCCTTTACTTTGGTTGCCAACTCGTCAATGGTAAGACCTGTTTTTTCCTGTAAAAGTTGCGCTTCGTAATCGTTCACGGCCAGATAATCGGCCAGTTCGATAAAGTGCAAGAGCTCCTCTCCATTGAACATGGGCAGGCCTTGGCCGGGGTCGAACAGGAAGGGGATACCGGCTTCGTGACATTCACGCGCGTGCTGGAACATGCCCTCTCGGCCATCTGGCGCAATAATCGCCAGAGAAACATCCTGCGTGTCTTTTACACTGTTCTGATGGGAGTCATTCATGGCACCCGGATGGAAGGCGGTAATCTGGTTGTCATCCAGGTCAGTGGTGATGAAGGCCTGTGCGGTAAAGCTGTGGTCTATCTTTTTAATATGGCTGGTATTGATGTTATGGTTATTCAGCCACTGGGTATAGCTGCCAAAGTCGTCGCCTACCGTGGCCATAATCAATGGCTCGCCTTCCAGTAATTGTAGGTTGTAGGCGATGTTACCGGCTGTTCCGCCAAATTCACGGCGCATTTCCGGTACCAGAAATGCCACGTTGATCATGTGGATTTTTTCAGGAAGGATATGATTTTTGAATCTATCCGGAAACACCATGATGGTGTCGAAGGCGAGGGAGCCACAGATAAGGGTTTGCATTTGAAGATCTTTGCAGTTGGAAAGCTGCCATTATCGCGAGCAAAAGCGGAAGGAGCAAGCTATGCGCGGGATATCAGTGCATGGACTAACCCTTGATTGCAGATTCAATCAGAATTTTAGAGGCCTTTTTTGCATACTTGATGGCGCCGGAGCCGCGTTTCATCTGCTCTGCCTGCATAGCGCCTTCAATCAGCAGCGATAGTTGTAGCGCCAGGCTTTCGGTATCCTTGATACCGGCTTCGCTGGCTAACCCGGCCAGATACTGTTTGAACTGGCGCGATTGCTCTGAAGACAGGCGATGTACCGCATTTTCTTCATTAGGGAATTCGGCCGCAGCTTTGATAAATGCCATGCCGCGGAAATCCGGTGCGGTGATCCACTCTTCTATGAAGTCGAAAAGTTTTTGCAGTTTTTCGGCAGGTTGTTTTGTGTTCTGGTTGAGTTTGTCGCTCAGCCAGGTTTCGAAATCCTGATGACCTTTCTGCAGCACTTCCAGTATGAGTTCTTCTTTGCTGTGGAAGTATTTATACAGCGTCATTTTGGTAGTTCCGGCGACAGCCACGATAGTGTCAACCCCGGTAGAGTTGATGCCGCGCGTCTGGAACAGATCGGAGGCTACGTGCAATATTTTATCGCGCAGAGTGGACATGGTGATGTCTCGGAATTAGTGACAAAGTTACTTTATCACTAAAGTTATTGCTTCGCTATATTTACTGGTAAGTAATGCTGATAGATGGAGTGCCTAAATAAATCCCCATGATTTTAATCAAGATATTAATTTTTTTGGCAAGGGTTAGAATTTTTGATATGTACACATCGGTATAGTTTTTTGCCGATTCTGGCAGACTAGGCGTTTAGTTAACCGAGTTCTTCATCAGCATAGGGGTATAGCTGCAGTTGATTTTTTGCATATAACTTTGCGCTATGGCCATATCTTTGGCGTTAGTGGGAGGTTTGCCGCCAACTACATTTTCTATATAGACTTTTTTGTCTGCATCCGGGATCTGTAATGCTTCGACATACCGGCAATCCCCCTGCCGCATCTGCTCGACCAGGGCGTACATTTCCGCAGCATGCTTGGGGCTGGCGGCGGCATCTTTCTCGGTTTGTGCTGGCGTGGTTTCTGACATTGTTGCTGCCATGTTGTCTGGTTGCCATGGGTTGGCCTGAAATAGCAACAAGCCTCCAGCGATTGCTGCTACTAGGAATATGGCGGCAATGCCGTAAATCAGGGGTTTGTTTCCGGCGGGTTCTTTTTCGGTTTGCGCGGCAATCAGCGCTTTGGCTGCGAGTCTGGCATGAGTAAAGTGATGGTGATCGGGCGAGCGCAGGCTTTCTTGCAACGCACTGAGTGCAATGAAGTATATCTGTTGCGCGAGTGCTTCCGGCATTTGCGCGCCACAGGCATGCGCTTCTTCAGTTAGGTAGTCCAGCAAATGGGCAGGCGGCAAGGCGGCTGCATTTTCGCTCAGCAGCATAGCGCGCATATTAGGTGCATCAGCCCAGTCGGCGAGCACGTCAAACACAGCTAAAAGTCGGTCCTGTGGGGAATTCCCCGACTTTTTGAGCATTTTGATCAGCCATGCGGAATCGAGTATATGCATCGCGCAGCTTAGCCTGAAACGAAAGTTTTCAAAATGGTTTTACTTCCACAAGGATGACGATTGCAATGAGCGCAAGCACAGGCAACTCATTAAACCATCGATAGTAAACATGGCTGCGCTGGTTGCGGCCATGCTTGAAGTCCGCCACCAGCTTGCCACAGTAGATATGGTAAACCACCAGCCCCGCCACCAGTGCCAGCTTGGCGTGCAGCCAGCCCCCGCTAAAGCCATAACCCAGCATCAGCCAAAGGCCGAAAATAATAGTCAGTACCGCGCCTGGCGTCATGATGCCGTAGAACAGTTTTCGCTCCATGATCTTGAAGCGCTCCTTGCTGGCGGCATCATCAGACATGGCGTGATATACAAACAGGCGCGGCAGATAGAACAGGCCGGCAAACCAGGTCACCATAAAAATAATATGCCAGGCTTTAATCCACAACATCAGGATTTACTCGCCAGTTGCTTGTCCAGCAAAGTGCGCAGCGATGCAAAATCCAGTTCGCCTATTACTTTGCGGATGATGTTGCCTTGCTTGTCGATAATGAAACTGGTCGGCGTCAGCCGCACATCCTCAAAACGCGTGGATATGTCGCTGAAACCGTCATGCATGACAGGGAAGGGCAGGCTGTTTTTCCTGGTGTAGTTGAGTACCTGGCTAGGCGGGTCGTAAGGCATGGCAACGGCGATGACCTCAAAGCCTTTGGGGTGGTATTGCTTATAGGTGTCAATGAGCGCTGGCATTTCCGCAATGCAGCCCGGGCAATCCGTCGCCCAGAAATTCACCAGTACCACCTGGCCTTTGAGGTCTGCCATCTTGATGACCTTGCCTTCGATGGTGGTGAAGGTGACAGCGGGCGCTTGCGATTTATTGCCCAGCGTAAATGCCAGAAATGCCAGCAAGCCCAGAATAGCTAATGGTATGAACAGCTTGCGCGGCGATTTGAATAGTTGCTTCATGCAGCTGGTACTCCATAAAAGTGCTTATGTGCCTGTAGAGGGTTGCTATTGTGGTGTTTTTTCAAAAAAATGTCATCAGACTTGCATAGGATACGTATTATTCATGGTCGGCATTACCAATACCCACAATCAAGCCGCGCTTAATCTGCGTGCCACCTGCATGATATAATTGAATCTTTGGTTATCGTAAAAATCCATGGCCACCCGCTTACGCGAAATCCCCTATAACTACACCTCATTTTCAGACCGTGAAATCGTCATCCGGTTTCTGGGTGAAGACGTGTGGAATGTCCTTAACGAACTCCGCGGCGAGCGCAAAACCGGTCGCTCCGCACGCATGCTGTTCGAAGTGCTGGGGGATCTCTGGGTAATAACGCGCAATCCCTACCTGCAGGATGACCTGCTCGATAATAAAAAACGCAGGCTGGCACTGATTGGGGCGCTGCATCACCGCATTAACGCGATTGATGAGCGTAGCCAGGGCAATCCGCTGGTGCTCAAGCTGATTGTGGCGGCGAAAAAAGCGGTCACCGAATTCGAGGCCGAATTCAGGCAGATTTACGACCTGCGCAAAAAAGCGCTGGCCAAGCTCAGCAAGATTACGCGCAAAGACAATATCCAGTTTGATGGCCTGGCCCGCGTTTCGCATGTGACCGATGCCACCGACTGGCGCGTTGAATACCCCTTCGTCGTCATTAATCCCGATACCGAAGACGAAATAGCCGCTATCGTTAAAGCCTGTATCGAATTGGGACTGACGATTATTCCGCGTGGAGGTGGTACCGGCTATACCGGTGGTGCCATTCCGCTCACCAAGCTTTCTGCCGTAATCAATACCGAAAAACTGGATAGCCTGAGCCAGGTCGAGATGCGTACTTTGCCCGGCGTGGGCCGCCAGGTGCCGACTATCCATTGCGGCGCCGGTGTTGTCACCCGCCGTGCCATGGAAGCGGCCACTGCTGCCGGTCTCGAGTTTGCGTGCGATCCGACCTCTGCCGATGCTTCGTGCATAGGCGGTAACGTCGCCATGAATGCGGGTGGTAAAAAAGCCGTGCTGTGGGGCACAGCGCTGGATAACCTCGCCTCATGGCGCATGGTGACGCCCGACGCCACCTGGTTGGAAGTCGAGCGCCTGGACCATAACCTGGGCAAGATCCACGATATCCCGGTGGCGCGTTTCCGCGTCAGCCGCTATGACATTGACGGCAAGACGTTACAGTCTGAACCGGAGATACTGGAAATCCCCGGCCCCAGCTTCCGCAAGGTGGGCTTGGGTAAAGACGTTACCGACAAGTTCTTGTCTGGCCTGCCCGGTATCCAGAAAGAAGGTTGTGATGGCCTGATCACCTCAGCCACTTTTATCCTGCACCGCATGCCCAAGCATGTACGCACCGTATGCCTGGAGTTCTTCGGACATGTGGCGCTGGCTGTGCCTGCAATTGTTGAGATCAAGGATTATCTTGATGCCACAGAAGGCACGCTGCTGGCCGGTCTGGAGCACATGGATGAGCGCTACATCAAAGCGGTAGGGTATGCCACCAAGGCCAACCGTAGCGAGCGCCCCAAGATGGTGTTGATCGCGGATATCGCCAGTGATGATGAAAATGCCGTGGGTGAAGCTGCCTCGCACATCGTGCGTGTGGCCAATGCGCGTGGTGGCGAAGGCTTTATTGCCGTCTCCGCCGAAGCCCGCAAGAAATTCTGGTTGGACAGGGCGCGTACTGCCGCCATCGCCAAGCATACCAATGCCTTCAAGATCAACGAAGACGTGGTGATTCCATTGCCGCGCCTGGGCGATTACTCGGATGGTATCGAGCGTATCAATATCGAGCTTTCCATCAAGAACAAACTCAAGCTGGTTGATGCGCTACAGGAGTTCCTGACCGGCGATCTGCCATTGCAGGAAGACGATGATACGCAGGCCGACCCCGATATGCTGGTTGCCAAGCGCGAGCAATCGCAACAGCTTATCCGTGATGTGCGTAGCCACTGGGTCAATGTGCTGGAAAACCTGGATGAGCCTGCCGCCGTCCTGGGTGACGAATTCGCCAACCTGGCTGTAGAAAATATCTTCCGCGCAGTGCAGGAGCATCAGGTGCGTGTGTCCTGGAAGCGCGAGCTGAAGAAGCCGCTGCATAATATTTTCACGGGCCGCGAATATCAGAAAATTCTGGAACGTTGCGACGAAATTCATAAGGAAGTGCTCAAGTCGCGCGTGTTTGTTGCGTTGCACATGCACGCCGGTGACGGCAATGTGCACACCAATATCCCGGTCAATTCCGACAATTACGAGATGATGCAGGAAGCGCACACCGCAGTGGCGCGCATCATGAAATTGGCTGGCGACCTGGATGGCGTGATTTCCGGCGAGCATGGTATCGGCATCACCAAGATGGAATTCCTCGACGAATCCACCATCACCACGTTTGCCAGCTACAAGCAGAAGGTTGACCCGGAAGGCCGCTTTAACAAAGGCAAGCTGATGGCAGGCTCCGGCCTGCACACGGCCTATACGCCAAGCTTTGGCCTGCTGGAGCAGGAATCCATCATCATGGAGCAATCTGCGATTGGTGAGATTGCCGACTCTATCAGCGATTGCCTGCGCTGCGGCAAATGTAAGCCGGTTTGTACCACCCACGTACCGCGCGCCAATCTGCTGTACAGCCCGCGCAACAAAATCCTCGGCACTTCGCTGTTGATCGAGGCTTTCCTGTACGAGGAACAAACGCGACGCGGTATCTCCATCAAGCACTTCGATGAGTTCAACGACGTGGCCGACCATTGCACGGTCTGCCATAAGTGCCTCAACCCGTGCCCGGTGGATATCGACTTTGGCGATGTCTCGGTGGCCATGCGTAACTTCCTGCGCGAGCAGGGTAAAAAGCACTTCAACCCCGGCACCACGCTGGCGATGACCTTCCTTAATATCAAGGATCCAGCCACCATCAAGCTCATGCGTACCGCCATGATTGGTATGGGTTACAAGGCTCAACGCCTGGGGCATTGGGCATTCAAGAAGCTTGGCCTGTTGAATGGCTTCAAGAAGCGGCCGCCGGCCACATTGGGCAAGCCTGAAATCAAGGCGCAGGTGATCCATTTCCTGAATCGGCCCATGCCTAAAAACATGCCGACCAAAACCTCACGCGCTTTGCTGGGGATAGAGGACGACACCATGGTGCCGGTTATCCGCAACCCGCAAAAAACGGGCGAAGATTCCGATGCCGTGTTCTATTTCCCCGGTTGTGGATCGGAACGCCTGTTCTCCAACGTAGGCCTGGCGACGCAAGCCATGCTGTACGAGGTCGGGGCCATTACGGTATTGCCGCCGGGCTACCTGTGCTGCGGCTATCCGCAGACAGCCAGCGGTAATCACGACAAGGGCAGCCAGATCACTGCAGAAAATCGCGTGCAGTTCCACCGCATCGCCAATACGCTCAATTACCTGGATATCAAGACGGTGATTGTGTCGTGCGGCACGTGTATGGACCAACTGCAAAAGTACGAATTCGAGAAGATATTCCCGGGCTGCCGCCTGCTGGATATCCACGAATACCTGATGGAAAAAGGCCTCAAGATCGAAGGCGTGACCGGGACGCGCTATATGTACCACGACCCATGCCACAGCCCGATGAAGACCTATGCGCCGCTCAAGGTGACTAATGCCCTGATGGGGCAGGATGTCGCGCTGAATGAACGTTGCTGCGGCGAATCCGGCAGCTTCGCGGTATCCCGCCCGGATATTGCCACCCAGGCCAAAATGCGCAAGCAGGAAGAGCTGGAAAAGGGCATGGAAAAACTGGGCCTGACGCCAGGTGCACCGGAGCAGGATGTGAAAATCCTGACTTCATGCCCGTCTTGTCTGCAAGGTTTGTCACGTTATGGGGAAGATACCGGGGTGACGGCGGATTATATTGTGGTGGAAATGGCGAAGCATATTCTTGGGGAGAGCTGGATGCAGGATTATGTGGAGAAGGCGAATAATGGTGGGATAGAGAAGGTGTTGCTCTGATCTATCGCCGTCAAATTAATGACAAATCTCAGGGAAGTTGGAGCTTAAGATCCGGGCTTTAACTTCTCATTTACGAAAAAAATTAAGGAGGAAGCCACCTTCAACTGTTTTAATCCATTCGGTCATTAATTTAAGCAAACCAATAATGGTTTGAAGCTTATTGATTTGATTTATTTGAGCGAAAAAAGCTCTTTTGCACCCGCCCATACTTTGAATTGATGAGAAGTCTTCATTCCAAAATTGTCCTGAAGCACGCACTCTTATCATTTTAGTGTGGCATGTTTTAATTCTTATATGATTGGCTTTCAGTTGGTCATATAAAAATTTTTCGCTTTGTAATAGGCTGTTTTTCTTCTCACAGTATTGCAATACTTGATCGTACCGATGAGCATAAATTTCTGCAGCTGATTTAGTAGCAACCGCAAATCTGTCATTTACACCACCTTCCCACCATTGCCAGCTTGGTATCATAATAGCGTGGCGATCTTTGTTTCTTGAGATGAATTCTCTAAATGGAATAAAGTCGTCAATGAATAAGTCTGGCCTTGCAAATATGTAAAATTCACAGTCATTCTTTTTACAATTTAAATAAGCAGTTTTTATTGTAGCTAATTGAATTAATAGATTTCGTAATGAAAACCCATCATCTTTCCAGAAATCTCCAAACTTTAATAAGTTGTGATGCAAGAGATCATCCTGAAGAGTGTCGGCTTCGATAAAGCTATGGCTGTATTGATTAAAAAAGTCATAATTTGAACTAGCTAGCTTGCAATTTTCTTTTGATCTTGGATTCACAATCGAAGTTTGGTAAGAAAAACAACTTTCGATAAATAACTCCTGACTCTTAAATTCGTTGATGATGTATTTCGTAATGGATGGCTGGGTGAACTCTGTTGATCGGGGCAAGCCATAAAAGATAAGACCAATTCTCATAATTTCTCATATTAAAATATTAATTAGGTGGTCATCCATACTACAGATATGGCACGAATTTTTGCTGTAAAGATATTATTATTTCCTAGCTTTACAGAGGCATGGCACGGCGGGGAAAATAAAATCCAAGGTTGTAGCAATTCGCCTACTTCAAGATGGGAGCTCAGCAATAGGATTAGTTTTAATAATTTATCCCTGCTTTAACGAGCCCATGTATTGATCCAATGATGGTTTAGGCGCAATATTTCAGCATCGACATGGGGGAGCGGTGCGATGAGATGGCAATGTGGAAACGAAGATTGTCTGTTTATTACCGATGCGGAGCCGGCTGATGTGTTTGAGGAGGATGATCACATGTATTACAACTGTCCGCATTGTGATGAAAAGACCGAGCTTTTCTTGATCGGTGCCGATAAAGGCAACCCCAGCTATAAAACCAACACGCGAAAAGTGGCCAGGGTATAGGCACTGTCATCAGGTAATCTGAGGTAATGCTGGATTGAGTAATCGCTGATCCCTGACGCAAATTCTTGCGTCTACTATTTTATATTTCCGCACGAAAACCATGCACAGCATCTAGTCTGATTGCATCGTACATTTTGTAGTAATTACCACACACACTATTA
>JBAZTJ010000051.1:0-16889 GCA_041662005.1 Candidatus Methylopumilus sp. | reverse complement strand
CCTCAGCTTGTCCTCTGCCGTGAGTGCACATCTGGGATAAGTGGCGATGCCTACGCTGCAAGTGACAAAATGTTGAGTGCCGTTAATCACAATGGGCGTATGCAAATTTTCGATCACCCGCTGCGCCAGGATACCGATTGAAGTCTCGGCCTCCAGGTCATGTGCAATGATGGCAAACTCATCGCCGCCCAGGCGGCATACAACATCGCCATCACGCACCACGGTCAACAGGCGTTGCGCCATCTGTTGTAATAGCCTATCCCCTATATCGTGGCCCAGGCTATCGTTCACCAGCTTGAAGTTGTCGATATCAAGAAAGAGCAGGCCTATCTGACCGCCGCCACGACTGGCACGTTGAATCGCTTCCCGCAAATGGGACTCGAAATAGTGACGATTGGCAAGACCCGTCATGGGGTCGTTTTCAGCGAGATATTTTAAGCGGTTATGCGTATCCAGCAACTGGCGATTAAGTGCATGGCGGGTTTGCGCATGCAGCAGCGCTTTGGTCAAATGCCGCTGCGAGAGCTCCTGTTTAAGCAAAAAGTCCTGCGCACCGGCGACGATACATTGCTTTTCCAGGCCTTCGTTATCCACAATGCCCGTCAATATGAGCACCGCCGCATGTTTACTTGCGTGCTGGGTAAATACGTTGAGTACATCCAGGCAGTCCATATCGGGCAGGCAGTAGTCCAGCAGTACTGCATCGAAGGTGTTCTCGTCAAACAGCTTTAAGCCAATGTTGGCGGTGCTGGCATGCACAATATCGTTCACCGTATTGGATTTCTGCAAGACCCGGACTACCGCCATCCGGTCCACTTCATCATCATCAACGAGTAATAACCGCATATTTCACTCCGCTGTGACTGGCAACTCAACTACACGCCAGTAGTGTTCAATAAGTCCTATCACCTCAAGGAAATCCCTGTCCATGTGCTGCTTGAGCACGTAACCCGCGACATGCTCGCGATAAGCCGCGACCAAATCTTCGTCCGATTTTGAGGTGGTTAATACAAATACCACGGCATGCGTCAGGCTGGGGTCGCTACGTAAGACTTGCAGAAACTCCAGTCCGTTCATGCGTGGCATATTGAGGTCAAGCAGGACAATAAATGGCGTAGCAATGGCCCCGGCTCGTAACATATCCAGGGCTTCCTGCCCGTCCCTGGCCCGACAAACAGAGTTTAGTAACCTGAGCTTGCGCAATGCACGCTCTAAGGCAATGGCATCGATATCGTCATCGTCCACGATAAATATAGTGACTTCTTTATATTGCTGTTTATGGGATGCTGACAATGGTATTCCTCCCTTCAATTTTTATCGGCCAAGTAAAGCGAATACTGCAACCGCGTATGCCATCAGAGACAACGCTTGCTTTACCACCGTAGGTTTCCACGATTTTTTTGACAAGTGCCAGGCCCATACCGCTACCTTCCACTTCATCCCGCGGCCGTAATGTCTGATACATGCCAAAAACCCGTTCGTGGTATTGGGGCGGGATACCAGGGCCATCATCCGTCACGCTGAACTCATAGTAGCCCTTGCCGTCATTACGCCAACCAAGTTCTATGTGGCCTTCGGCACGATCATGGTGCTTGATTGCATTGGAAAACAGATTCCTGAGGACTTGCTCAAACGGGGTGGCAAGGGTAGCAAAGCCGGGGAGATCACCTGCCACGCTAAAGCTAAACCCTGCTGGTGGCGCCTGCATATCGAAAAGGCTCCTGGCCAATAGGCCAACTTCTATCTGGCTCACGCTACCTTCCAGACGGCCGGCACGTGAGTACGCCAGTAAATCATCCAGCAGATTTTCCATGCGCCGGATGCGGCCGCGCAACATATCCATATGGCCAGGAACCGCAGAGGCATTTCCGTTATTGAGATCCTCCTCTATCCATTGCGACAACTGAAAAATGCCGCGCAATGGGGATTTAAGATCGTGCGAGGCGACGTAGGCGAAGGTGGCCAGCTCTTTATTGCTGCGCTCCAGCTCTTCCCGGTGTTCTGCCAGCCGCTCGTTGGCTTTGACACGTGCCGAAATATCAGTAATTGCCGATAACACTTTAATGCCATCGTCGGTCTCAATGGGGTTTAACCCAACCTCTACCGGAAATTCGCTGCCATCCTTGCGACGACCAAACAGGTCACGGCCTATTCCCATTGCGCGTGGGCTAAGGTCAGAAAAAAAAGCCGCTCGATGCTGCGGATGATGATGGTGAAAACGTTGAGGCAGTAATATATCGACGGACTGACCTAACAGCTCCACCCGGGCATAGCCAAAAATATTTTCGGCCTGAGCATTCACCATTTCGATGGTACCGGCCTTATCTACCATCACAATCGCATTAGGTGCAGCCTCCACAACCAGGCGGAAGCGCGCTTCAAGACGCTTGCGCGCCGATATATCAGCAATGGCAGACAACACCATGGGGCCATCTTCGGTCTCGATAGGATTCAGCCCGATCTCTACCGGAAACTCACTGCCATCCTTGCGCCGACCATAAAGATCGCGACCTGCTCCCATGGCGCGGGGACTGGAGTCGGCAAAGAAGGAGGCTCGATGCTGGGGGTGATGATGGCGAAATCGCTCCGGTAGCAAGGTATCAACCGATTGCCCCAGAAGCTCTACTCGGTTGTAGCCGAAAATAATCTCGGTCTGCGCATTGACCATGACGATGGTGCCGACCTTGTCCACCATGACCATGGCATTGGGCGCAGCTTCCACGACTTGCCGAAAGCGCTCTTCCAGGCGCTTGCGCGCCGATATATCCACAATGGCAGACAACACCATGGGGCCATCTTCGGTCTCGATAGGATTCAGCCCGATCTCTACCGGAAACTCACTGCCATCCTTGCGTCGGCCATAAAGGTCGCGGCCTGCGCCCATGGCGCGGGGGCTGGGGTCAGAGAAAAAAGAGGTTCGATGCTGCGGGTGATGATGACGGAAACGTTCAGGCAACAGGATATCGACGGACTGGTTAAGGAGCTCTTCGCGGCTGTAGCCGAAAATAACCTCAGCCTGAGTATTGACCATGACGATGCTGCCGGTTTTGTCCACCATGACCATGGCATTGGGGGCTGCTTCCACAACTTGTCGGAACCGTTGATTCGTCCGCTCAATCTCCCCCGTGTCGTCGCTCATGGCATGACCCTTTGCAGCTGAAAATGGCTGTTGCAGCCTGTCAGACTTTTTGCTTAGTGAGTCAGTTTACACCGCTTATTGATAAATGGTCACCCCTCAATTTAGTTAGGTGTCCGGATTTCAACCCTGACCAGAATGACCGTATGAGGGGCCTCAATGCTAGCACCGGAGTAATGAGCGATCATGGGCAAAGAAAAGCAAAATAGATGTGTAAAGCTATGCCGCCAATTGTTTAATCAACCTCCATCGGAGGTTATAAAAAAACCCGGCCTGCCTATTCGACATGACCGGGCTGTGATGCCGACTGACTAGCTGTTAGCGTTTTTTGTTATGCAGGTTTGCGGCAATCCGCATACGCAATGCATTCAGCTTGATGAAGCCGCCAGCATCTTTCTGGTCGTAAGCCCCTTTGTCATCTTCAAAGGTGGCAATGGTCGGGTCGAACAGGGAGTCGGTCTTGGAGTCACGGCCGGCAACGATAACATTACCCTTGTACAGCTTGACACGTACCCAGCCATTCACTGTTTTCTGGGTATGGTCGATAAGCGTTTGCAAAGCCAGGCGCTCGGGGCTCCACCAGTAACCGTTGTAGATCATGCTGGCATAACGAGGCATCAGGTCGTCCTTCAAGTGGGCGACTTCACGATCCAGCGTTAATGACTCAATGGCACGGTGCGCCTTGAGCATGATGGTACCACCCGGGGTTTCGTAACAACCACGGGACTTCATGCCCACGTAGCGGTTTTCAACCAGGTCCAGACGACCGATACCGTGTTTACCGCCAATAGCATTGAGGTTGGCTAATATCTTGTGCGGCTTCATCTTTTTGCCATTGAGCGAGACCGGGTCGCCGTTTTTGTATTCGATATCCAGGTATTCAGCTTCGTCCGGTGCTTTCTCTGGCGATACTGTCCAACGCCACATATCTTCTTCCGCTTCGGCAGCCGGGTTTTCCAGATGACGGCCTTCGTAGGAAATATGCAGCAGGTTGGCATCCATGCTGTATGGGCTACCGCCTTGCTTGTGCTTCATTTCCACAGGAATACGATGCTTTTCTGCGTAGGCCAGCAATTTTTCACGACTCAGCAAATCCCACTCGCGCCAAGGGGCAATGATATGAATATTGGGGTTGAGTGCATAAGCGCCCAGTTCGAAGCGCACCTGGTCATTCCCCTTGCCGGTAGCGCCGTGGGAAATGGCGTCAGCCTTGGTTTCGCGTGCGATCTCGATCAGGCGCTTGGCGATCAATGGACGGGCAATCGAAGTACCGAGCAGGTATTCGCCTTCATACACGGTATTGGCACGGAACATGGGAAACACGAAATCGCGCACGAACTCTTCGCGCAGATCATCGATATAGATGTCTTTTACACCGAATTGCTTGGCTTTCTCGCGCGCCGGCTCCAGCTCTTCGCCCTGGCCAAGATCGGCAGTGAATGTCACCACTTCACATTGATATTCATCCTGCAGCCATTTGAGGATGACAGAAGTATCCAGGCCGCCTGAATAAGCGAGAACCGCTTTTTTAATTTTGCTCATTACTTTGCTTTCCTAATCCAAATAGAATCTAGTTTTATCTAAACAAGCCTTAAGCTTTTCCTGTGAACAGCTCGAATGCCACCAAAAAACTGACGAATACCATGATCATCATGCCCAGCAGAAACAGCCTGTCGGCATAACGCTCCACCGTCCATAGTGCATCCTTATGCCGAATGGACCAATAGGACAGCATGGTGCTTGCCATGAATGCCAGGCTATCGATTGCCAGCAACTTGTCTGCCCAAGTTGAAACTGCATTCTCGGGCGCCAGTTGTATGACAGATATTACCGTCATGCAAACGCCCACCATGGTCGCCGCAACCGGCAAAATATGGTTGGATAAACTGATAGGGGGTTTTTCCACAGACTTTACTACTTATGCTTTTACTTGCCCTAACAGCAGGTACTCCATAAGTGCCTTTTGCACATGCAACCTGTTTTCAGCCTCATCCCACACCACGCTATGCGGGCCATCAATCACTTCTGCAGCGACCTCTTCCCCCCGGTGAGCCGGCAGGCAATGCATGAATAATGCATCCTTCCTCGCCGCTTTCATCATATCGGCATCGACCTGCCAATCGGCAAAGTCGCGCATACGCTCTTCGTTTTCGGCTTCAAAGCCCATGGATGTCCACACATCCGTGGTCACCAGATCAGCATCACGGGCAGCCTCCATCGGGTCGGCAAACTCTTCGTAATGTTCGTGCCCGTAAAGACCGGCGCGTTCTGATTCAACTTCATAACCTGGTGGCGTAGAAACATGCACATTGAAATCCAGCACCTCTGCAGCCTGCAGCCAGGTATTGCAGACATTGTTGGAGTCACCTATCCAGGCCACTGTCTTGCCCTGGATAGGACCGCGATGTTCAATGAACGTGAAAATATCTGCCAGGATCTGGCATGGGTGATACTCATTGGTCAGGCCATTGATCACCGGCACACGCGAGTTGGCGGCAAAGCGCTCAATAATGTCCTGCTCGAAGGTACGGATCATCACGATATCGCTCATGCGCGAAATCACTTGCGCAGCATCTTCAACCGGTTCACCGCGCCCTAATTGTGAGTCACGGGTATTAAGATAAATCGCCGAGCCGCCCAGCTGCTGCATGCCGGCCTCAAAAGACAGGCGCGTACGCGTACTGGCCTTTTCGAAGATCATCACCAGCGTGCGATCACTCAACGGCCAGTATTGTTGATAAGACTTGAATTGCTGCTTGATCCAGCTGGCACGCGCAAAGATATGATCCAGCTCTTCGCGTTTCAGGTCATTGAATTGTAGAAAGTGTTTGATTGGCATCATGTAGAGGCTATTAAGTTGCTTATGTAAAGGGCGTGTACGTTACTGGTTTAAAAACTTCTTGATTAACATGACCAGCGTATCCACCAACTGCTGTGCCTCAGCCTGGCTCATCACCAGCGGCGGCAGCAAACGCACTACCTTTTCGGCCGTCACGTTGATCAGGATATGCGACTCCAGGCCTTGTTTCACCAGATCCGAACATGGGCGATCGAGCTCTATGCCTATCATCAAGCCGGCATTGCGGATTCTGAGTACGCCTGGCGTATCTTTAAACGCTTCCCGAAAGGTATCGCATATCCAGTTGCCGAGCTGCTCTGAATGAGCACACAGCCCCTCTTCCTCTATGATATTGAGGGTAGCCAGACCTGCGGCAGTGGCCAATGGGTTACCACCAAATGTTGAGCCGTGCTTACCGTAGGTAAAGGTCTCCGCTGCCACGCCACGTGCCAGGCAGGCACCGATAGGCACGCCTGAGCCAAGTCCTTTCGCTAATGTCATCACATCAGGCAGGATGCCGTTATGCTGAAACGAGAACCAGGTACCGGTACGACCTATGCCGGTCTGTACTTCATCCACCATCAGCAGCCAGCCGCGACTGTCGCAAATCTCACGTAAGGCCTGCAGGTAAACATTGGCATCATGCGGAATATTGATACCGCCCTCACCTTGTACCGGTTCAACCAGTATCGCTACCACATTGGGGTTATGTTCGGCTACCTGACGCACCGCTTCCAGATCATCGAACGGCACGCGCACAAACCCGCTCACCAGCGGCTCGAAACCTGCCTGTGTTTTGCGATTGCCTGTGGCTGACAGCGTTGCCATGGTACGGCCATGAAAGGCCTTTTCCATAACGATGATTTCAGGATTTTCAATACCCTTGTTATGCCCATACAAACGCGCCAGCTTGATAGCGGCTTCGTTGGCCTCACAACCGGAGTTACAGAAAAACACCTTGTCCAGGCCTGAAATCTCACACAACTTATCAGCCAGGCGCTCTTGCTCGGCAATATGGTAGATGTTGGATACATGGATCAGCTTGGCGGCCTGTGCGCTGATGGCAGCTACCAGTTTCGGGTGCGCATGGCCAAGGCCATTAACAGCCACACCGGCAAGGCCGTCCAGATACCGAGTGCCTTGTTCATCCCAAAGCCAGACGCCCTCTCCTTTGACAAAAGTGACAGGCTGTCTTGCATAGGTATTCATTAAATGTTGCGACATTTTTTCACTTACTCAACGTTAATATAAATCTGCAGGCTAATAACCCCACATTACCATCAAAATGGGCGGCATATCCTGCAACAAAATCAAATGGCATAACCACTAAAAAGAAATGGCGGCTATTGCCGCCATTTGCAGCTTAAATCCAGTTTGTTACAGGCCGATGGCCGCCTTATGTGTCAAACCATTTGCCATAAAAAACAGCATGGGGATAGATAGCATGGTGTTGGTGCGTGATGCCAGGAAAGCTACTCGGCGTGCCTTGGCCTTTACTTCATCCGTCGCGGGCACCATCCCCAGTATTTTTTTCTGGTTAGGCCAGATCAACACCCATACATTAAACAGCATGATAGTTCCCAGCCATGCGCCTATACCTATGCCGGCATAAGCCGGCTGCAAACTGAATGCCGCCGGGAAGTTAGGCCCGAGCAGCGCTGCACCGGCGATCCAGGTAGCCACTGCCGCCCATCGGAACCATAACAAGGCGCGCGGTGCCACATGCTTGGAAATGCCGGCAGCTGTACCGTCGGCAGCGGCATCTTTCATGGCAGGCACTTGCACCAGATTAAAGTAGTACAGCAGGCCTATCCAGGTGATACCGGCAATCACATGAAACCAGCGGGCTATTCCAGGAACAAATTCCATGATTTATACCCCCGCCACGATAAAATTCTTAAGAAACACATACAAAACGAGTGTCAGTACCAGCCCGGAAATAATGGTGCCTAAAATGGAATCCAATGGATTTTTCATCGACAGCCTCCTGTAAAAAACGTTTTGCATCAAGAGTGTGGAGGGTAGCGCAAATCAGCGCTTTGCGCAAGAATCGGCAGTGTCGGTAACGCTTCAAATTAGCTGTTGCCACTCACTCTCTTACGTTTATCGGGCAAAATTTACTTGAAAAAAATCACTGTTCGGGCAAAATTCTATGCCTGCAAAATTTCAGCGGCAGAATGGAAGTATTAAACCAGCCATTTCTATTTTTACCCGCCCCAATGACGAACTCCAGTTTATGGCCTCGATAGCAATCATCAATTCAACTCAAGCTACGTTACCGCAACTGCCTGTTGCCTGGTATGCCGACCCGGCAATCTATGCACTAGAACAAAAGTTACTGTTTGCTGATGCGCCGCACTACACAGGACATGCGCTCATGGTGCCAAACCAGGGTGACTATTACACCCTGGACTGGATGAATGAGGCCAAAGCGCTGATCCACCATGAACAGGGTATAGAAGTCATCAGCAATATATGCCGCCACCGTCAGGCCATTATGCTGAAAGGCCAAGGCCAGGCCCAGCATATCGTCTGCCCGCTACACCGCTGGACCTATAATCTTCAGGGTGAACTGCTGGGGGCGCCCCACTTCAACGAAACACCTTGCTTAAACCTGAATAAGACACGCCTACAGAACTGGAATGGCCTGCTATTCGAAAGCAAACGCGATGTTGCCAAAGATTTACAAAAATTAGGCTGCAAACGGGATTTCGACTTTACCGGTTACATGCTGGATCGCGTCATGATTGAAGAATACAACTTCAACTGGAAAACCTTTATAGAAGTTTATCTTGAGGATTATCACGTCGGACCCTTCCATCCGGGCCTGGACAGATTCGTGGATTGCGACAACCTGAACTGGGAGTTTGGCGAGAACTACAGCGTACAAACCGTAGGCGTGAAGCAATCGTTACAAAAGTCAGGCTCTCCAGTTTACCGGCGCTGGCAGGACCAAGTCATGCAATACGGGCAGAACCAGCCCCCAAAGTACGGTGCCATCTGGATGGTGTATTACCCGTTCCTGATGATAGAGTGGTACCCCAATGTGCTGGTGGTATCGCACATCATTCCGCGCGGCGTAGATAAATGCACCAATGTCGTCGAATTCTACTACCCTGAAGACATCGCACTGTTCGAGCGCGAGTTTATTAGCGCACAGCAGGCCGCCTATGAGGAAACCGCAGTGGAAGACAAAGAAATCTGCCTACGCATGCATGATGGCCGTCGCGCGCTTTTTGCCATGAACACCGATGAGCGTGGCCCATACCAGCACCCCATGGAAACCGGCCTGGAGCACTTCCACCTGTGGTTGCGCAAGCAACTCGAACAGCATCCGTAACACTACACTTGAAGCCATCGCTATTAGCCAGGCTTAAGCTCGGCAGTTTGTGGATGCTGGTAGCAGCATTCTTTTTCACCATCATGGGGGTACTGGTCAAGCTTGGTTCAGCCAAGTTCAGTGCTGCCGAGCTGGTGTTTTATCGCTCACTGTTAGGCCTGGTGTTTATCTACAGCTATACCCGCTTCCGCGGACTATCACTGAGCACTCCACTACTTAGCAAGCATATGTGGCGCGCCTCACTGGGGTTTATCGCGCTGCTGCTGTTTTTCTATGCCATAGGCAAACTGCCGCTAGCCACAGCCGTCACGCTCAATTACACCTCGCCCTTGTTCATGGCATCTTTGACCCCTTTCTTCCTGCATGAACGCCCCAGAAAAATTCTGATCCTTGCCATCGTCATCGGCTTCACTGGTGTCGTTTTACTACTCAAACCCAGCCTGCATATGAATGAACTGATCGCTGGGGGCGCCGGGCTGCTTTCCGGCCTTTTTGCCGGCGTGGTTTATATCCACGTGACGCAATTGGGACGGGCAGGAGAGCCGGACTGGCGCACCGTGTTTTACTTTACGTTGGTGTGCACGATAGGTGGCGGCCTGTGGATGCTGATCCATAAGTTCCATGCACTTAGCTGGCATGATGCCCCTTTGCTACTTGGTTTAGGCTTGTCTGCCACCATCGCCCAGCTTGCCATGACGCGCGCCTATCGTACCGGCAGGCCGCTGGTTGTTGGCAGCCTGGCCTATGCCACCGTGGCATTTTCCAGCCTGTTCGGGATTATATTCTGGGGTGAAACCCTGTCGGCCGACCGCTGGCTGGCCATCACGCTCATCATGTTAAGCGGCATCATTAGCGTACGGGCCAGAGCGCACTGAAGTTATCCTGAGAAGTGTCGTGCTTTTCATGCTTTATTCAAGCTAGACAATCACTTGAAGAACGATTACTCTGGCTTCCCGGCGTTATTAATGCGCAGACAAATGTCAAACTAGGGATTTCCAAGTTAAAGAAAAATGTCCGGCCTATCTATAAAGACCAAATGCTTTGCTTTAGCGTTAACTGTCGTTACGTTAAGCGGCTGCATGGGCGGCCCGATTGCACAGCAGATTGTCACTTCCATGATTTCGCAGACTGCAGACAAGATCACCTCTAACGCTTACGACAACTATCTGCTCAACAAGGCTAATGAAAGGCCCAATGTAGTATTAAAAGATACCGAACCTGACCGTTATTGGGGAGCCTTTGTCACATCAGGTTTTCTACCCGCCACCGCGGACACCATGACAGCAGATAAGTTAGCGGGAGATAATACTGGTAATGACCCACAACAGGCGGCGTCATCCAGGCTGGTGTGTGTTGAGGTGTGGAATGTGTTGCTGGGAGAAGAGAAAATCTCGGTGCTGGAAAAAGCACAGTTACTTGGCGCTACCCAGCTACCTAAACCTGAAGAGTGGGCACGCTGGCAGGTTGCGACGGGCTCATTGGAAACCGATAGTAAAAGAACCATCACCTTCCTGATTCCACCTGACTTCGGGAAATTTGTAAGTGGTGAGCGCGCCTTTGTGGAAATATCGGATGTGGGTGGCCTGCATATCGCCAGGCATTTGGCCAACTAGCTTGGCTAGCTCTAGGGCTCTGCCCCCACAGTGCTAAAACCCTATCAAGGATCAATCAACCCGGAGCGCATGGCAATCAGCGCGATTTCCGCCGAATTATTCGCATTGAGTTTCTGTTTGATATTGTAAAGATGCGTGCCTACCGTACGCGGTGAAAGGCACAGCGTATCCGCAATCTCATTGGTGGTTTTACCCTTGGCCAACGACATGAACACCTCGAACTCGCGATCAGATAAAACATCCACCGGATTGGCTTCACCCGATAACTGCTGAATCGCCATTTGCTGGGCTACGCTGGCTTCAAGATACATTTTGCGCCCTGCGACCGTGCGTATAGCCTTGATCAGCTCTTCGGCAGCACTGCGCTTGGTAAGGTAGCCCATGGCGCCGGCATTCAATACGCGCTTGGGATGCACCGAATCTTCATGCGCAGACAGCACCAGGATGCGCGCGCTATTATCCTTGGCCATAATGCGATCTATAGCTTCTATGCCGCCTATCCCCGGCATGGTGATATCCATGACCACGACATCTGGATGATGCTCGACATACATCTTCACCGCCTGCTCGCCATTTTCTGCTTCTGCAACGACTTTAATATCAGCGGCAGATTCCAGCAACATCTTGAAGCCCATGCGCACAACGGCATGATCATCGACCAGCAATACCTTGACCGGCTCGCTCATACACTCAACTCCTTAGGGATCAATACGCTAATACTGGTGCCTTCATCCAAGAGGGAATCGACATTAAAGCTGCCACTCAGCGCCTGTACGCGCTCACGCATACCTAGCACGCCAAAGTGCTGAGTCTGATCTACATTACAAATTGCCATACCTACCCCGTTATCTTTAATAATTAACCTTAAGTCGCCATTTTCTTGTTGTTGCAAACTGATATTGATTTCAGTGGCCTCTGCATGGCGCAAGGCGTTTGTTACCGACTCCTGCACAATACGATACAGGTTAATATTGATTGTCTCACCTAAGGCATCCAACTTTCCCGATAAGTTCAAGTTAAAGCGCACGTTGGGATTCTGCTGTTGCCAGTTAGCCACGGCATCGCGCAAGGTTTCCGACAACCCCAGGTTGTCCAGCGAACCTGGCCGCAGTTGCCTGATGATATTGTGCATACCGTCATAGATGTGATTCGCGGCAGCAACAATGGTCTGTGCGTTGGATTCCACGTCCGGCATTTTTTCCCGGGTTTTATTGGCAATACCCACGGCAAAGGTCTTGATGGCGGTCACATACTGGCCAAGCTCATCATGTAGCTCGCGGGCCAGTGAACGCCGTTCCTCTTCAATATGACGCTGTATTAATTGTGTCAGCTGCCTGTTTTCCTGCAACTGCTGCTCTGCCGCTTCGGCCTGCTTGCGTTCGGTAATGTCCCGCATACTGCATATTTCACCGATGACTTCACCGGTAGATGGATCCACCATGGGTGCGGCAGACAACGAAATATCCTTGAGCTTGCCATCTCGCGTCACCCTGTGCGTATCGTAATGATCTATGTTCTGCATATGCCGAATAGCATCCAGCCCGGTTTTTAACTCATCTTCCTGCTCCGGCGGCATCAGCAATTTGGCGGATTTACCGATAATGTCTTCAGGGGCATAGCCAAACATGCGCTGGGCGGCAGAGTTCCAGAATGAGATATTGCCATCCAGGTCATGGATCATCACCGCGTCAGCAGTCTGCTTGACGATCAGCGCCAGCCTGCGATTGTCTTCTGTACTGGCCTGCAAGGACTCGCCCATCAGGTTGAAGTTCTGGGAAATACGGGAAAACTCGGGCAACTCAAAACCGGGCATACGCGCAGTCAGGTCCCCTTGCTCCATTTTGTTGATAGTGTGCAATACCGACTGCAATGGTTTGATCCAGCGTCCCAGCATCCAATAGACCGCCACATTGAACAGCAGGAAAAAGCTCAGGCCTATCCAGATAAGGTTGCTTACCCGTCCCCATGCCTCGCGGATCGCACCCATGGGTTGCGACTCCACCACCAGCGTGCCATAACGTATACGCCGACTCAGAATCTCTTTTCTGGGTTGTACCAGGTGTACGAACCACTGTGGTGGCGCCACACTTGCGCGGTACTTGGAAGGTGGTGAATGGTAAATTACCTGCCCGCGAATATCGTACAAGGTGATTTCACTACTACGCACATGGCCCAGTTTGACTAAAAAACGGCGCATCACATCATGCGTATACCCCAGCTCAGGATTCTGGTATGTGCTGATAATTACCGTGTCCAGCAACTGGATGGTGACGCGGTTAGCCGACTCTACGCCCTCTTGTATGGAGTCGCGCATACCCTTGGTCAGCACAAAACCCACCATGCCGATAAAGCCCAGCAGCAGGATGGTAATCAACAGGTTGAGGCGAAAACGTAAGCTCATGATGCGACCTGGAATATAGGATTAGGGATTGTCTATCACTAACTAACTTGGCAGCAAGCGTGAAAATCATGATTATCAGTTGATGTCGGTAGCAGAGTTTAATTTAAGCCTGACTTGTTAGTAGGTTAAGCGTTGGATGGCATTAGTCCGAACGGACTATTGTGCGAATTGTATAGCCCGGCATAATGCGCAGCATCTAAAAGAGCACGATTACTCCGAATTAGATACACAATAACTTTAAGGATAATTCATGAAAAAAATCGCACTATTACTGGTATTAGCTATTTCACCATCGCTAGCTAACGCCAACCTACTGATCAACGGTTCTTTCGAAGCCGAATCCCAAGCTGCTGGCACATGGGGCATTTATGCCAACCTGACAGGCTGGACAGGTCAAAACGATATCGAATTACGTAACAATGTTGCTGGTACCGCATCCGAAGGTGTTAACTTCGTTGAGCTGGATACAACCAAGAACAATTCCATGTTTCAAGTAGTGAGCACAACTGCCGGCTTAACCTACAACCTGTCTTTTGATTACGCAGCACGTGCTGGTGTAACCAGCGCTTCAAACCCTATCAAGGCATTCTGGAATGGCATCGAACTGGTTAAAGCAACCGGCAGCGGCATTGGCAAAACGGGTAACAACTGGGTAACCCTGGACTTTGAAGTCATTGCCACAGGTAATGACAAACTGACGTTTTCTGCAGTAGGCACCAGCGACAGCTATGGTGGCAGTCTGGACAATGTGGTGCTGACTTCGGCTGTTCCTGAGCCTAGCACCTACGGCATGATGCTGGCTGGTTTAGGTTTGATCGGTTTCAGCGCTGGTCGTCGCATGCGTTAATTTGTAGATAATTTTCTACATCCAAAAACGGCACTGGCAAAACGGCACTTTCAAGTGCCGTTTTTTTATGCCTGCTATTTTTGTGCAAACTGACCGCACTCAAACACCTCGCTCCATAAGGCCTGTACCGCGGCCACCTGCGGCTCTACCTCACTCAAAGGCACACGTGCTTTATGCACACCTTGCAAGCCTATTGCATGGTACAGGCTACGGTAATCATGGTAGGCACTCGCCGCCGCATGCGCCTTCCCCTCGTTGATAACACCAAGCTCGGCAAGCCGGTTTAGCAAAGCAATATTGCCCGCGTTGCGGGTCAGGTCGGGATAGGTTGCGGCATACGCCAGCACCAGGTATTGCACCATGAACTCCACATCAATAATGCCGCCGACATCCTGCTTCAAGTCGAAAAGTTCACTGTCGTTGTTCCGGCTCTCACGCATTTTCTGGCGCATGGCCAGCACATCTTCGCGCAATTTGGCGGTGTCGCGCGGCTGCGTCAATACTGCGTGGCGAATCCTGGCAAACTCTTCACCAATCGCCTGATCGCCAGCACTGAATGTTGCCCTTGTCAGCGCCTGATGCTCCCACACCCAGGCCTTGTGCAGCTGGTATTCGCGGAATGCGTCTACCGTACTTACCAGCAGGCCGCTGGCGCCATCGGGCCTTAATTGCAGATCGGTTTCATACAACATGCCGGCAGAGGTGAGGCTATTAAGCCAGTTATTAATACGCTGGCCAAAACGCGCATAGACTTCCCCAGCTTCAGGTGTATCGTCATCATAGAGAAAGATAATATCTAGGTCTGACACATAGCCCAGTTCCTTGCCGCCCAGCTTGCCGTAGCCTATCACCGCAAACTTCGGGGTTTCGCGGTGCTTACCCTTCAGGGTAGGCCAGACGGTTTCCAGCGTAACTTGCAAAATCAAGTTGGCCAGCTCGCTCAGGTAATCGGAAAGTTTCTGCAGGGGTAGATCCCCCGCCACATCCTTGGCAGCGAAACGGAACACTGCTGCATGCTTGAAATGCCGCATCACGTCCATCTGCCGCTCCACATCGCCCTCTGCTTCCAGCATGCGCCGCTTCAATTCAAGTCGCATAGCGGGGAAATCAGGAATTGCGTACAGGTTATTGGTATCCAGCAACTCATCCAGTAGGATGGGATGCTGCGACAGATACTGGATTAGCCAGGGGCTGGCGCTGGCCAGCTTGATGACGAGGTCAAGCGCAGCAGGATATTGCGCCAGCAAAGCCAGATAGCTGGCGCGCCGACAAATGCTATCCAGCAGGTCGGAGACCCGCATCAATGTTGTTTCGGGGCTGTGCTCTTTAGCCGCCAGCGCAACCACCATGGGCAACAGGGTATCGAAACGCTGACGGCTCAGCTCTGGCAACTGGCGGTAGCGCGGGCTACCATGCAAAGCATGCAAGCGCCGCAACGTTTCCTGTGCTTCGACATAGCCTAACGCACTCAGGCGCGAGATGGCTTTGGCCTCATCAACCGTCCCCTGCCATATCTCAGTAATCAACGAGCTTTCAGTATCGCGGGGAACCGGGTCGCTGAAGACCTCCATAAAGTGAAGTTCAACGAGGCTTCTGTGCTTGTCCAGCTCCAGCCTCAGTAAGTCCCAGTTCGCATAATTCATGCTCAGGGCAATACGCGCCTGTGCTTCGGCAGTTGTCGGTAGCGCCTGGGTCTGGGCATCTTCCACATACTGTAACCGGTGTTCCAGGTTACGCAGGAACACATAAGCGGCAGTGAGCTCCTGCACGGTTCCCGGCGGTAACAGCTGCCGGGATTGCAGTAAGGCCAGCACGCCCATGGTCGGGCGAATCTGCAGGCTGTTATCCTGTCCGCCGCGTATCAGCTGGAACACCTGGGCGATAAACTCGATCTCGCGGATACCGCCGCGCCCCAGCTTGATATTGTCGTGCATATCGCGTCGATTCACATCGCGCTGGATTTGCACCTTGAGGTCGCGCATGGAGGCGAAAGCGCCGAAATCGAGGTATTTACGAAACACAAAAGGCCGTAACAGATCAGCCAGGTTTTGCCCCGGCCCGGCGATAACCCGCCCCTTGATCCAGGCATAGCGCTCCCATTCGCGGCCCTGATTCTGGTAGTACTCTTCCATCATGGTGAAACTGCATGCCAAAGGGCCATCCGAACCATAAGGCCGCAAGCGCATATCCACGCGGAACACAAAACCATCACGGGTAATTTCGTCAATCGCGGCAATGAGTTTTTTTGCCACACGAGTGAAGAACTCATGATTGGTGAGCGACTTGGCGCCATTGGTATTACCGTCTTCTTCAAAGGCAAAGATCAGGTCGATATCCGATGATACATTGAGCTCACTGCCGCCCAGCTTGCCCATGCCGACCACGATCAGCTGCTGGCGTTGGCCGCTCTCGCCGACAGGCTGTCCGTAGGCTGCCTCAAGCCAGGGCGTGATGTGCTGCAAGGAAAACTGCACCACGACTTCAGCCAGATGACTGGTCACCTGCATCACTTCGTTAAGATCAGCCAACCCGTTCAGGTCACGCACTATCAGGCGCAGCATGACGCGCTGGCGTAGTTTGCGCACTGCCTGTTTCAGCCCTGCTTCGTCCTCGACTGTTTGCGCTGCCAGCCACACCCGCATTGCAGACTCGGTCCAGGGCTGATGCAGCTGTGCCAGCACTTCCTCAAGCAAGGTGGCATCGCTGGCAAGTA
>JBAZTJ010000050.1:7879-17570 GCA_041662005.1 Candidatus Methylopumilus sp. | reverse complement strand
GCTTCAACAAAGAGCCCTACAACCGCTATACCATGATCCGCTCGCAGTTCGACAAGTGGTTCTCCGAGCGCGTGCAGAAAGCCGGGGCGCTGTTGATTTGCGAAACCACCGTGTCCAACCTGCTGTTGGATGGTGACCGTGTGATCGGCATCCAGACGGACCGCCAGGGCGGGGAAATCTATGCCGATGCGGTAATCCTGGCTGATGGCGTCAACTCCCTGCTGGCGAAGAAAGCCGGTTTCCACCCCGAGCTGAAACCCAAGGATGTGGCGCTGGCAGTGAAGGAAATCCACTTCATGCCGCAGGAACTGATTGAGCAACGCTTCAACGTCAAGGGCGAAGAAGGCGTCGTCATCGAAATGGTGGGCAAGATCACCAAGGGCATGATGGGCACCGGGTTTCTCTATACCAACCGCGAGTCGGTGACGATAGGCGTGGGCTGCATGCTGTCCGATTTCAAAAATCAGAAGATTACGCCTTATGCCTTGCTGGAACAGATGAAAGAGCATCCTTCCATCAAGCCGCTGATAGAAGGCGGCGAGATGAAAGAGTACACCGCGCACTTGATTCCGGAAGGTGGCTACAACGCCATACCTGATCTGTTCGGCGATGGCTGGATGATCGTCGGTGATGCCGGCATGTTCGTCAATGCGGTGCATCGCGAAGGTTCCAACCTCGCCATGACCACCGGCATGCATGCCGCCGATACGCTGATCGAGCTGAAGGCGGAAGGCAAGCCCTTTACCGCAGCCAACCTTAAGCGCTACAAGGCCAGGCTGGACGAAAGCTTTGTCATGAAGGACCTGAAAAAATACAAGAACATGCCGGACGTATTCCATACCAATCCGCAGTTCTTCAACGATTATCCCGAGCTGTTATCCAGGGCGGCGCGCACCATGCTCACCGTGGATGGCGTAGACAAGAAATCCAAGGAACGCGAAATCGGCAAGAGCTTCCGCAAACGTCGCTCGCTCTTTGGCCTGATGGGCGACACGTTCAAATTATGGAGGGCATTCGAATGAGTAGCGTAGTCAAGGTCGAGGAAAAGCTGTTCCAGAACCGTTACAAGGTCGATTCCGGCCGGCCGCACATCAGCATCATCGATGAAGATAAATGTCGCAACTCTTGCGAAAGCCACGCCTGTACCGTGTGCTGCCCGGCAGGCTGCTGGACCATGGAAGGTAACGGCGAAGTCACGGTCATCAGTGATGGCTGCCTGGAGTGTGGAACCTGCCGCATCATTTGCGATGATCACCGCAATGTGGCGTGGGAATATCCACGCGGTGGTTACGGCATCCTCTTTAAGTTCGGCTGAGTAACCATGGCAGCAACTACTACGCTTGGCATTTCGGGGTTGCGCGGTGTTGGCTACGACCGCTCCAAAACTACCTGCGCTCGCGACGTTTCTGACATATTTTCACTGCGTAAAAAATGACGCGCCCAGTCTGGCTTTCGGAGCGAGTGCAATGGATAGGGGCTTTCGATCCCGGCATGCGCAGCTTTGATATTGTGCTTAAAACGCCCAATGGTACTACCTACAATGCTTACGCGGTACGCGGCAGCGAAGGCGTAGCGGTGATAGATACAGTCAAGGCAGAATGCGCCGACCAGTTTTTTGCACGGCTGGAAGCCGTGACAAAGTACGAAGACATTACCACCATCGTGCTTAACCACCTGGAGCCCGACCATACCGGCGCATTACCGGAGCTGATGCGGCGGGCACCGCAGGCACGGCTTTATATTTCGCAGTCGGCACAGCTGATGCTGAAAGCGCTGCTCAACCGGGGTGACCTCGACTACACCTCGGTGGGGACTGGCGATACGGTCAGCCTGGGTGACCGTACTTTGCGGTTTTTGCATACGCCCTACCTGCACTGGCCGGATACGCAGTGCACTTACCTGGAGGAAGAATGCATCCTGTTTTCGGGTGATGTATTTGGCTGTCACTTCTGTGACGAGCGGCTGTTTAACGACAAGGCAGGCGATTTCCGCTTTGCCTTTGAATACTACTACTCCCACATCATGCGGCCATTTCGTGAGCATGTGGTGAATGCGCTGGCATTGGTCGAGCCGCTGCCCATCAACATCATCGCCCCCACGCATGGGCCGATACTGCGTGACCAGCCCAGGCGCTACATACAGCGCTACCGCGAACTCAGCAGCCAGCGCCTGCAGAGTGAAGTAAATGCAGATGAGAAAACACTGGTGATTTTTTATATCAGCGCCTATGGCAGCACCACGCAGATGGCGCAGACCATACGCGAAGGTGCCGAAGAAGTGGCTGGCGTGCGTGTCTCGCTATATGACATGGAAGGCGGCGATACCGACCTGTTTGTGGACCTGGTGGAAGACGCTGACGGCATCGTGATCGGTTCGCCCACCATCAATGGCGATGCAGTCAAACCGGCGTGGGATCTGCTTTCCTCCTTCGCCAAGATCAACGTGCGCGGCAAGCTGGCTGGTGCGTTTGGCTCTTTCGGCTGGTCGGGGGAGGCGGTGCGCATGATAGAAGACCGTATGCGCGGCCTGAAGATGCGGGTGCCGCTGGATGGCGTGCGCATCAAGTTGATCCCCTCGCAGGAAGAAATCGAGCAATGCCGTAGTTTTGGACGTGAGCTGGGCGAGCGCCTGATGGGCGTCAACGCACCACGCGTAGTGGAAATGGCAGAGTTGTTCGCGGCGCGTAAACAGGCTGCCACCGAAATGAACGTAACATCAATTTAGTAGTTAGGACTTCAATTATGGCCAAAGCAAAAGTCACATTTTCCGACGTCAACGTGACAGTCAATGTCCCGGTCGGCACCCGCATCATTGAGCTATCCGAAGCGGTCGGCTCCTACATCGCCTACAACTGTCGCGAGGGCGATTGCGGCGTGTGCATGTTCGAGGTCACCAAGGGGCAGGAGAACCTTTCTGCAGTCACTGCAGAAGAAAAAGCGGTACTGCGTGCACGCTTCCAGGAAATTATCGATGGCTGGCGGGCCATCCCTGATATTGCCGCCTTGCAGACCAAGATGCAACGCGAGAACTTTGCAGGCAAGCACTGCCGCCTTGCCTGCCAGACGCAGGTGTTTGGTGACGTTACTGTAGCCCCACTGTAGGAGTATCCATGTCTAAATACAATATTACCTTCGCCGATATCGGCACTACCGTCAGCGTGCCGCGCGGTACGCGCATTGTCGAAGTCGCCGAAAAAGCCGGGGCCAGCATCCCCTTTGGTTGCAAGGAAAACGATTGCGGTGACTGCATGGTCGAGGTGCTGCAAGGCGCTGATCACCTGTCCAGTGCCTCGCCGCTGGAGATCGAGCTGCTTAAAGGTAAGCTCGCCAAACCGGGTATCCGCCTGGCCTGCCAGGCCATGGTGCTGGGTGACGTGACCATTAAACCCGCTTAATAACCCGTTTTATAAAAACTCAAGGAGTCGTCATGCCAAAACCCGCCAAACATGTTTTTGTCTGCAATCAGGCGCGTCCGCCTAACCATCCTCGCGGCTCCTGTCAGGCCAAGGGCAGTAACGAAATTCTGCAGACATTCTGGCAACAGGTGCAGGCGCGCAACCTGTGGGACAAAGTTTCAGTGACGTACTCGGGTTGCCTGGGGCCATGCGACAACGGTTCCAATGTGTTGGTGTATCCCGAAGGCGTGATGTATAGCGGTGTGACCAAGGAAGACGTGACAGCCATTATCGACGAGCATTTACTGGGTGGAAATGTGGTCGAACGCTTGAAAACACCTGAAGGTGTCTGGTAGAGCGACCATGCAAAACGTCATGCAAGATTTTGTTGGTAACGACGACCTGCCGCCGCGCGTTGCAGGCTACCTGGCAGCAGCAGGTGCTGCGACCGGAGATTGGCGCGAAGCGGAATCCCTGCTGTGGCGTGCACAGGCTGCCGAACCGGATTGCCTGTACGTGTACTACATACTCTACAAGTTCTATTTCCGCCATCAGCGGCTGGGCGATGCTGAGCGTGCTGCTTGCCTGGCGCTTGATGCGGCTGCACGACAGGCGCATATCCCCGCGGATTGGCGTTTGCAGACCATCACTTCCTGCGATTGGACCCAGGTAGATGCGCCACAGCATTTTTACCTGTTCAGCCTGAAAGCGCTGGCATTTATCCGCCTGCGCCAGCATAGGCTTGAGGATACCGCGCTGCTGCTGGCTAAATTACGTGAAATCGACCCGCATGACTCGGTGGGTGCTTCGGTGATAGAAGCTTATGCCCTGGGTGCTGCAGCATGACCGTACTGTCTGGCGCCATGATAGGCATTCTGGAAGAAACCGGCCTGGCCCTGCTCACGCTCACTGAAGGTGTAGAGGCCGAAGAGTTCTTCGCCAGCCGCCTTACACAGCATGAAGTGCTACGGCAGATGCGCACCATGGTGGAAACGGCTAACAACGTGCCGGACGAGCTCAAGCATAAAATGCTGGAAATCGACTGGGCGGGCTGGTCGTTGCTGGGTATGCAGCTGAAGGTGGCAGGTGGTTTTGAGCGCGATGCCCTGTGGTTCGGGGTGCGTTCGCTGGTGCCGGCGACCTTGATGTGGCTCAGGGTTTTTCGTAAAGATGCACCTGAGCTGTTTTCGCTGACGCCATAAACGGCGAGTTTAAGGTTTGTCGTATTTGTGACAAGACCATAGTTCAGGTATTAGGAAATTTTCCTTGGCATGGTTAGTTGCTTGTATTCATTGAAGTATATTTTTATGGCACGGAAGCTGCTGTAATCTGCCTATCGTTATATAATTGTCTATATTACGACAATCTATACGGTGGAGCTTTATATCGCGAAGCTTTGTATAGCAAAGCTCTATATAGCAAAACTGGCGGAGTTGAATATGGCTGGATCTAACGAAATGAAGGTAGTGGGCTCACTCTCGCTGGGCCGCGATGCGCAAAACCTGTTGAGCGACAAGCGCATCGCCCTGCTTGAAAAAATAGGCGAGTGCGGCTCGATTACACAGGCTGCCAAAGGTGCTGGCCTGAGCTACAAGGGGGCATGGGATGCGGTGGATGCCATTAACAGCATGTTTGGTGAGCCCTTAGTGGCGACCATGACGGGTGGCAAGGGCGGCGGCGGTACTCAGCTTACGGCCACTGGCGTGCGCATCGTCGATGCCTACCGCGCCTTGCTGCGCGAGCACCAGCGCTTTATGCAGGCCGCCAGTGCAGGTATAGAAGATTTCGACAACGTGTATCAAATGATCAGGAGGTTATCCGTGAAAACTAGCGCCCGTAATCAATTTTTCGGCAAAGTCACTGCTATCAAGCTGGGGCCGGTCAATGTAGAGGTTGAGCTAACGCTCACCGGCGGCGACAAAATCCATTCCGTCATCACGCACGACGGGCTGGACAACCTGGCCCTCAAGATCGGCAGCGAAGCCTGGGCACTGGTCAAGGCCAGCTGGATCATCCTCGCCATGCCGGATGCGGCAAGCAAGGTCAGCGCACGCAACAAGCTGATCGGCAAGATATCCCGCATCACGCCGGGCAATGTGAATACCGAGGTGGTGCTGCAACTGGATGGCGGTGACACGGTGAGCGTGGTGATTACCAATGACAGCGTCACCAGCCTGGAGCTAGCGGTGGGGGTGGAAGTGTGTGCCGTATTCAAGGCCAGCAGCGTGATTATGGGTGTCACCGACTAAGGTGGTGGTTTTTTGCCTAACTTTTTTGGCTATCGCTATATAGTTTGCTTTATATCGTTTTATTTTTGAAAAGGGGAACATGAAATGAAGGTGACGCAACAGAGTCGGGGATGGAAATTGAAATGCTGCGTGTTGCTTGCCATGTGCATCAATACTGCTTATGCGGACGACAATGCTGATGAGCGCATAGCTAAATTGCAGAAAATGCTGGAAGAGCAGCAATGGCAGATGCAAGCCATGGCAGAAGAGCTGAAAGCGTTGCAGGGTGCTAGGGGCAAGGCAGAAGGGCAACCGGTTTTCGCCTCGTTTAAGGAAGGCGTAAAACTCGGGGATGGTAGCGGCAATTGGCAGCTGGCAATTAACGGCCGGGTACAAGCGGATGCACGGGCGTTTAATCCGGACGAAACTGCCGCTGATACTTTCAGCGTGCGACGTGCAAGGCTGGGTGCCACCATGACGTTTTACAAAGATTACGCAGCGCGCATAGAAGGCGAATATTCAGGCAGCAGTACCACCCTGACCTATGGCTATTTCGATATCAACAAATTCAAGCAGGCCAGGATACGTTTAGGCCAGTTCAAGCCTTATTACGGGCTGGAGCGCAGCATGAGTACCAACTTTACCGATTTCCAGGAACGCTCAATGGCGGATGCCCTGCTTGGTAGCACCTACGATAGAGGTGTGATGGTTCACGGCACGCCGGTCAACGGTGTGTACTACAACGCCGCCTGGATCAACGGCAATAGTGCTGACGAAAGCGATGCCAAATATGACAACAAGGATTTGATGGCACGCGTCACCGGCAATATTGCTGAGATGGCCGGCTGGAAAGGCGCTGTGGTGCATGTGGGGGGCTTTTATGCAGATGGCAGGCAGGAAGGTGGTTCTGCCATTCCTGTCATGCAGAGCGAGGCACGCGGCTACAAGTTTTTTGAAACGGCCGACACCACTGCTAATAAATTCACCAATCCGGTGGATAGAACGCGCGGCGGGGTTGAGCTGGCTTTGGCCAACGGCCCGGTGAAACTGCAAAGCGAGTACATACGCACCAGTTTTGAAGGCACAAATTTTGACCGTGATTTGTCCGCCTGGTATGCCAGCCTGAACTGGCTGGTGACAGGAGAAACCTTTGCCGATAGCTACAAGGAAGGGATGTTCGGCAGAATTAACCCCAATCGTAATTTCAGTTTTGGCGGCGATGGCTGGGGGGCATTACAGTTAGGCATACGCTACAGCAGTTTCGACGGCAGTGATTTCAGCACGACCAATATTGCCGGAACGGGCAGGCTGAGAGCTACCAGCAAAACCAGCGAAGCCGATGCATGGACAGTGGGAGCCAACTGGATATTCAATCCCAACGTGCGCATGATTGCCAACTATGTGCACACCAGGTTTGATACGCCAGTGACTGTCAGCGGCAAGACCTATGACAACGAAGACGCCCTGACCATGCGCGCCCAGTTTGACTTCTAGGCAAGCGTGAATTTAGTCCATCATAATGCTCATATAGGATCACACATGAAAACCTTGAATACACTGATCGTTTCCCTGTTATTGCTGGCGCAGCCGCTGGTCGCTGCAGCAGAGCCATTAACCGTGGCCGTAGCAGCTAACGTAAAGTACGCTTTTGACGATCTCGCGACGGAATTTACCAAGCAGACAGGGCTGGAGGTGAGGAGCGTTGTCTCCTCATCCGGCAAGCTCACGGCCCAAATCAAGAGCGGCGCGCCGTATGATATTTTCCTCTCGGCCGACATGGATTACCCCGCCACCCTCTTCAAGGATGGGCAGGCCATGTCACCCCCCAAGGCTTATGCCAACGGTGCACTGGTGCTGTGGACAGCCGGCAATGCTGATCTCTCCAAAGGGGTTCCCGGCCTGGCCGATGCCAGTATCAGAAAGGTGGCCATCGCCAACCCCAAGCTGGCGCCTTATGGACGGGAGAGCATCAAGGCGCTGAGCTTTTACAAAGTTCAGGCGGCGGTGGAGCCCAAACTGGTGTATGGCGAGAGTATCTCGCAGGTCAATCAGTACATTGATACCAAGTCTGTGGAGGTCGGCTTCACTGCCAAGTCGGTGGTGCTGTCGCCAGAGCTGCAAGGCAAGGGGAAATGGGTAGAGGTGCCGGATGAAAGTTATGAGCCGATAGCCCAGGGCATTGTCATCTTGCGGCATGGCACGGAAAATAATGGCGAAGCCGCGCGCAAGTTTTATGGTTTTGTGTTCTCATCCAAGGCGCGGGAAATTTTAACCAAATACGGATACAAACTACCTTGAACCGACTAAAAGGAAAAATCGCTGCCATCGATAGCAACAGCCACATGTCGCTGGTAGACGTGGCTGTCGGCGAAGATGTATTTACCGCGACGCTGCTGGAAACACCGCAAACGGCGGAGTATATGCGTGTTGGTAACGACGTTACACTGCTGTTCAAGGAGACTGAAGTGTCGCTGGCGAAAAACCTCAGCGGCCTGATCAGCCTGCGTAACCGCATTGCAGCCAATATCCGCAGCATAGAGCGTGGCGATATCCTCAGTGCGGTGACGCTCGATTACGCCGGTCAGCAACTGATCAGCGTGATCACCACCCGCAGCATAGGCCGCATGCAACTGGCAGTTGGCGACGCGGTAGAGGCCTTAGTAAAAGCCAACGAAATCGCACTGATGGCAGGGCATCATGACCGTTGATTGGCAGCCGTTAATACTCACTTTTAAGCTGGCCTCGGTCACTACGGTCATCCTGCTGTGCATAGGTGTGCCGTTTGCGTGGTGGCTGGCCAATACGCGCATACGCTTCAAGCCTGTGGTTGAGGCGATGGTGAGCATGCCGCTGGTGCTGCCGCCTTCAGTGCTGGGTTTTTACCTGCTGCTGGCGTTCAGCCCGGAGCACTGGTTCGGCCAGTGGCTGGATAGAGTAGCCGGCTTGCGGCTGGCCTTCAGCTTCGAAGGGCTGATCGTCGCCTCGGTGATATTCAGCTTTCCCTTCCTGGTGCATCCGGTGCAGGCGGCTTTCCAGAATCTGCCACGCTCGCTCACCGATGCTGCGCGCGTGCTGGGTAAGTCTAACTGGCAGACTTTTTTACGCGTGCTGCTGCCTAATATCAAGCCCGCCTTGCTCTCCGGCACTGTGCTGGCATTTGCCCATACCGTAGGTGAATTCGGCGTAGTGCTCATGATAGGCGGCAACCTGCCCCACGAAACCCGCGTGGCGTCTATCGCCATTTACGACGAAGTCGAAGCGCTCAATTATGGCGCCGCCAACTTTTACGCCGGCGTGCTGTTTGTACTCTCATTCCTCATACTGCTGCTGGTGTATATGGTCAATCGCAAGGCCTTAAAATGATCCTCGCCACCATTAACAAACGCCTGCATGGCACCGATGGCGAGTTCCGGCTGGATGCTACTCTGGAGGTTGCTGAAGGCGAATTTGTCGCCCTGTTCGGCCCATCCGGCGTGGGCAAGACCACCTTGCTGCGCTGCCTTGCGGGGTTGGATCTGCCGGAGCAAGGCAATATCGTCATTAATGGCGAGACCTGGCTGGATACCACGGCCCGCATCAACCTGCCACCGCAGCAAAGGCACGTGGGCTATATGTTTCAGGATTACGCACTGTTCCCCAACATGACCGTGCGCGGCAACCTGGAATTCGCACTGCGCAAGGGGAGCGACAAAAAACGCATAGATGAATTATTGGCGTTGATGGACCTCGGTGAATTGCAGCAGCGCAAGCCGGAAACCTTATCCGGTGGGCAAAAGCAGCGCGTTGCCCTGGCTCGCTCGCTCGCCTCGGAGCCGCGTCTGTTGCTGCTGGATGAGCCATTCTCGGCACTGGATGCAACAATGCGCGTGCGCCTGCATGACGAGATATTGCGGCTGCAACGCCATTTCGGCATTACCACCATCATCGTCAGCCACGATGTCGGCGAGGTCTACAAACTGGCCAGCCGGGTATTGATCATGGAATCCGGGCGCATCGTGCAGCAGGGCAGCCCGCACGATGTATTCAGCGCAGGCCAGACCAGCGGCAAATTCCGCTTTACCGGTGAAGT
>JBAZTJ010000050.1:0-7869 GCA_041662005.1 Candidatus Methylopumilus sp. | reverse complement strand
ACCCATGGACGTACTGTTTTCGCTCACCGTGCTGGTCGGCAACCAGATCGTGCGCGTGGTGGCGATGAAAGATGAAGCGGGGGAACTGTATCCGGGTGACAAGGTGATGCTGGTATCCAAGGCGTTTAATCCTATGGTGTTGAAGCTGGATTAACTGGCGGATAACGCTAGGCTAATGCTGCCTACACGGGCTTCAGTGGCATATACACGTCAGTAATCATGTCTTCTTCCCGTACATTCGGCCCGACGTTGACATAGTGGAAGAAAGTTGCGAAATCAGCCAGCGACTCACCACTTCGAGGAAGCCAGGTTTCATATAAAAAAACAATAGCTTTGTTGTTCGAGCGGGAGCCTATGTCTCGTGCGCGAGCACATCGGGTGTATGGAATGACTTTATTAATGATGCCGTAAGGATTGGGACCAACATCCTGGTCAAAAGAAAGGCAGAAGTCGACACGGTGCTCGGATAGTGGCGTATTGCGTGGATCAGTGTAGTGAACGCCATAGCTTCTGTACTTCAGCGGATCCAGAAAACGATTCTCAAGCTTCCAAGCGATCAGCTTGTTCACTGTTTCGTGTTCTAGCGCTGGTGATCCGATATGTTCAACGGCGGCAACCTTTGTTTCGGGAAATATAACGATTTCGACGTTCATAAAATGAAAACCTTATTGGGTAGGTTAAAACGGGGTTAGCTCAGTCTGTCCCCTATTATGGTCCTTGAGAGATCGGTTAGCGGTTGCGACCATATTGACCAACAACTTTAACTTTGTTTTCTGGCAGCCAACCAATGAAATCTTCTCCATCTTTTGCCACATACATTACATTAACCCAGCCTTTGTATGATTTGTATACGGGTAAATAATTACCTTTAACAACAAATACACCTTTAATTTTACACTCCGCATTTGGGGAGCTATAAAAACCAACTTTTCCGCCTCCAATTACCTTAACTTCCGCTGCTGGGTAATAAGGAATACCTGAAGCCTCAGCTTCGCCTGCAAGCTTGGTACAAATAGACTCATTAGCACAACATACCAGGCTAGTAAAACAGAGCAGAAAAAATAAAAAAGTTGCTCGAAACATGATGCCCCAACGTTTGAGTTAAGGGGCGCCGTTAGGCGTCCAGCTTGAATGAATGGTTAGAAAGAGCTTGTGGAAACTAATACCATAGAATGAAAACCAAATATAAGTAGCATTGGGATTGAAATGAGTTGCAAAAAATGTACTTTTTTAGGTCCTTTGTAATATATAAATGAATAGAGTATTAGCAAAAAAATTACTAAATAAAATAACGCATAACAATATAAAAATATAATATTTTGATTTTCAGTGACCGCAATGATAAAAGCAATTAAGTAGCTAATTGCCAGCAGTGCCCCATGACAACATGTAATAGCTTGCACTCCGATGCTTGAATATTTTTCATGGTTTGCAAAATATATATAGCTAATTCCAAACATAATAATTATCGGAAAAATATAGTACAAATAATCATTAAAACTCAATTGAACGGTCTTTCTAACAGTTATTAAGCGGACCGCTGCGTCCGCTTAATAATATGGTGGTTTTTGATATTTTCATGTGGTTTTTCTTTTTAATTCTTCATGTTAGGTAGGGAGCTGTCCGTAGTGTAATTAATCGCAAGTACGGATGCAAATCGTTGCTCAAGCCATCCCTTGTCAGCTTGATAATCCAAGTCCTAAACATCACCAAAATTCTTGTGTCGCGGCGTCTGGCTTGAACCCTGACCAGTTCTCAAATATCTGGCACAGCCTTTGCTGTTACTCCTTTGTGCACTGAGTTTTGCGTGCTGTCGTGTGCTGTTTGCGACAAATCTAACAACCATTCAAACAAGGAGTTATAGCAATGCCTACCGTTACCATTCAACCTTCTGGAAAAACCCATCAAGCTGCCGCTGGCAGTAGCATCCTGGCGGCTATGCTGGCTGCTGGCGAGAACATTGCGCATAAGTGTGATGGCAAGGCGGAGTGCGGTTCCTGCCATATTTTTGTACAGGAAGGCCGCAAGAGCTTGTCCAAAATCCAGCGTGCTGAAAACGAGAAGCTGGATGCCACCGTGGGTGTTGGCTCGAAGTCACGCCTGGCTTGCCAGGCGATCATCGGCGAAGAGGATGTGATTGTCGAAGTGCCCAGTTCTATTTGAGTATTGCAGTGAGTAGGGCGGATTAACCTAAGGTCTGATCCGCCCTAACTTTATCTATAACTTTATCCCTGGCTTGATCTAAGCTGCAGTATGTCGCAATAGTTGCAGACACTCAGTCGTTGCCGACAACTCTACCGCGAGGTAGTCGTCATCCGTGCGGATCAGCGCGTCGGCATCGTTATCCAGCAATAGTCTGGTCAAGTCCGGTTTGCCGCTGGATGCGGTGTACATCAGGGTAGTAGCGCCAGTGAGGTTGCGGTTGTCGAGGTCGATACCGGCGTCGATGAGGCGCTGCACCAGGGTGGTATTGCCGGAGACGCAGGCCAGCCACAGTGCGTTGTTGCCATCGGTGTTGCGCAGGTGAATATTGACGCCATGCGCCAGCAGCTCTTCCGCCAGGTCATCACGCCCCAGCAGGGCAGCGCGCATCAGCGGGGTTAGCGCGTGGTCCCACGGGCTATCGAGGTTGTCGCCATCAAAATGGTATTCGCTAATGAAGTCGGCCAGTTGCCGGCTGGAGCTTGCTGTTAGCGTAGGGGCCTCTGGCAGTGCGGGGGCTAGTGCTTCATAGCCGCCATCTACGCTGTACACCTCTGCAAATTGAAAATCTGAAAACATGCTGGCGTAGATCTGGCTGGCGTTGCCGTGGTAGCAGTAGACCATGACCGGGATATTTTTCGGCAGGCTAGCCAGAACATCGCCGAAGCTGTTTTCACTGAGGTGGTCGGCACCCTTGATATGGGATTTATCGTAGTTTTTGATATCGCGCGAGTCGAACAAGGCCAGCGGCTTGGTGCCTGCCCTGGAACGCAGGATGAGGTCGGCGGCGTGCTGGGGGGATATGCGTTGGAATACGTTGCTCATGGTGTCCTCGCTAAATTGGATGGTGGAAAGTGGATGCCAAGATAGAAGTTGGCCTAGAAGTTGATATCGCTGTCGGCATGGATGTCGGTAGGGTTTCGATACGCGCGTCTTCCAGCGCGAGGCCCACGGTAAAGTGGTAAACCGTCTGGAACGTATCATCCGTCAGGCTTAGCAGCTCGTGTATCGGGTCATCGAAAAAGCAGCCTATGCCGGTGCCGCGCAGGCCACGCGCTTCGGCCTGCAGGTAAAGCACCTGGCCGATAATCCCGGCTTCGCGGTGCAGGTCGCGGTAGGCGGATGCATCATGGGTAATGGCGGCATCATATTCAGCCAGCATACCAAGTGCAAAGCAGGCGTTTGCGGCGATATCCTGATGGCAGTGCAGGCTGCGTGTCGCGCGGTGCAGCTCGGCGGCTGGTGCCGGGGTGAGCAGTTGCAGGTTTAAATGAGGCGTTATGTTATCTACTGGTTGACGCAAAAACTGCGCATTCATGCATGTATTCAGCTGGGTGGCGAGACGCGGTTCGCGCACCAGCAGATAAAGCCCAGCGGCAAAGCCTTCTACCCTGTGCACGAACAGCAACAGGTTGATGCCCGGCCTGCCGGATAGCGCATCCCATGGTGCTTGCGCGCTGGGGATCAGGGCATCCAGCATGTCGATAAAGTCTTGCCTGGGCATGGTGTGTCGTGCATCAAAGCGCTGTGCGCTGCGGCGGCCGAGGATGACATCAGCGGTGCTTGCTGCATTGCTATCCGTTGAGGCTTTAGTGTGGGCTGCGGGCAAGGCTGAAAGTGGCACCGCATGCTGGGCCTGGTGTCGCGTTGCCCAAGCCACCTCTTCAATAGCCGGCCAGCGATACATGGGGTGGGCATCGATAGTTGACGCGACTCCATGCCAGGCTACGGGCCGTATTTTCAGTGGTGCTTTGTTCTGAGGGTTTGGTTTGCCGAAGGCGACGGTGAGCAGAATTTCCGCTTCCTCACGCTCGGTTTCAAGGTTGCGCCTTGATGGAAAATCACTCGTTCTATCCAGCCCCAGCAACTGGGCCAGCGCATCGGTGGCCATGTGCCTGTGCTCGTTAATTGTCCAGCCCAGTACTTCGGCAGCATAGGCCAGTGCGCCGACGGCATGGCCGACATCGAGCTGGCAATAGCGGAAAGCGCGTTCGCCGTATTTCCACGCCTCGCGCCACATCACCGAGCTGATGGCGATTTGCAGCGAGGGTGGAGCATCGGCCGCTGAGGCAATATCGGCGCGGCGTTCCAGGGCATGGTCTTCGACGCGATAATGGTAGATGCCATCAGCCAGGCCTGCCAGGCCACGCACCAGCACATAGGCTTCCACCGGATGCAGGTTGCCGCTGGAAGGGTTGGCACGTACCGCCCAGCGATCCGGCCCGTAGGATTTCCATGCAGTAATGCCTAGTGCCAGGTGTAGCATGGCGCCCAAGGTAGCGAGGCTGCAAGGCAGTGGCGGGATGGGGTCGGCTAGTGTGGAGAAAGGCCGCGTGAGCGCGGCAAGCAGAGTGGGGTCTTGCAGGCTATCTGCGAAAGCGGGCAGCGCGATGCTGGTGGCGCCGGTAAAATGACGGAACGCTGCCGGCTGGGCATCCCAATCCAGCGAGTCCGGCCCTGCGGCGTAAGTCTCGAAACGGTGTTTGGTACGCTGGTGATAGGCGCGGACAATTTGCTGCGCGGCAGCTGGTTCATGTTTCATGGCTTCAGGATGCAGCATCTTCAGGCCCGAAGCAATGGTGGTAATCGGTGCAAATAGCACAGCTGGGCGATTTGCAGATCATGATGTCTTCACGCTCGCATAATTGCTTGTAGAAGAATTTCTTCCACTTCATGTCGCCGGTGTTTTTGGCTGCAAGTGTGGGGTAGTGCGTTTGCATCAGCACACTCAGTTCGCCACGGTTGGCAAGCTGCATATCCTGCCACAGGTGGTTATCACCCATGCAGGCGTTGGCGATGAAGGTCGCTAGCTCAAGCGCTGCGGGGGTAGTATCCGCACTGTAAGACAGCAGCAGCTCGACCAGGTCATCGAACTCGTCCATACGGTTGTCCACACGCTCGCTCATGCGTATTGGCGTAGTCATGCTGGACGAGAGCTTGTGCATGATGGAGCTGTGCTCGCGCTAGGCCCCGGCCGGGCCGTGTGTGTAGCACTTCTTTGGGCAGATCTTGGCGCAGGCCTCGCAGCCGACGCAATTTTCCGGGTGTGCGATGGTCATGATTTTTTTCTCGTACTCGCCGTCATCATCGTCATCGCCTTCCACCACGGCGACACGCTGGCCTTCATCGTCGATGCGGACCAGTTGCAGCACATCGCGGCCGCAAACGCGAAAACAGCGTCCGCAACCTATGCACTTTTCTTCTTCGATATGTTCTGCGAATTGCGGTGTCCACTCCACGCCGCTGGGCAGTTTTACGGTATAGGCCATGCTGTCTCCTTAAGCATCAGCCGCGGCCAGCTTCAGGCGCGCTGCAGTAAGCTGTTCGTATGCTTTAAACGTTTTTTCTGCTATTTCCGGGATTTTCTCCCAGCCTATGGGCAGGTCTTCCGACAGATCGTGCAGATCCATCTTGAGTTGTGTGGCCTGGGCATTCAGCTTTTTCACCTCGGCCTTGATGGTTTCTATGTCGCTCATTGCTTACTCCCAGTTCGCTACTTCGGGGAATTTCTGGATCATCTCTACCGCTGCGGCCACCTGCTTCTCGCCCTCGGCGGCCAGCTTTTCCATGGTCTCGAAGCCGAAGCGATGCACGTCGCGCAGGTGCTTGTTGACGACGACCAGGCGGCTCGCGGTGAGCATCATCTTGCCGAAACCTTCGTGCGACATCTTCATCATGGGCGATACCATGATGCCGGTCTGGCGCTCAATGGCGAGGCCGATGGCGTTGTAGAACAGTTCCAGGCGCCACAGGGTTTCCGGGTCCGGGTCACCGATAATCGGCATCTCGCGGCGCTGCTCTTTGGAGATGATGTAAGGCGCGAGTAGCGTGGCGTTATCTTTGCCCTCCCATGCGCCATGCGTATCCTGCGCACGCCATTGCTTGACCAGCTCTTTGACGAAGGCTGATTCCCACGGGTCTGTGCTGGTTTCTGTAGTAGCGTCTGTTGGTGTTGCTGTAACTGCTGCTGCGGTGGCTGACATGTGTTTCTCCGGAATGAGGTAAATAAGTTAAACCGCTTGTTCTTCGTCGAAGTCGAAACTCCGTTCCTGGTCTTTCAACAGTGCCTTGCGTAGCCAGGGTGGTGGCGTGCCGTTGAGCACGTCTTGCAACTTTTTCAGCACTTCTTCGATAGGCTCGGGGCCGGCCACTTTGACCGGGTGTATCTTGTTGGCGACCACGCGTGCAGCTGCCGAACCACCTATCGCGGCAACATAGAGCAGGGCGCAATCCTTGATAGCTTCCAGCTTGGGCGCCAGCTTGTCTTCGTTGCCGTCTTCCTGCAGGTCGCCTTCAAACTGCAAGGCCTCCACAAAGGTCGAGCCGTTTGGTGTCAGCTCGTATATGGCGATGTTCTTGGCCCAGCCGAAGTGGGCATCTACCTGTTTCAGGTCTTGTGTGGCGAAAGCGACTTTCATGCTGTTATCCTTTTCGTGAAATGGTGGGTGCTAGACCAAGCTAGCTTGTGGATCTGTATTGGTTTTTGCTTCGATATTCATTGGTTCTGCAACATCGGCCGAACTCTGGCAGCTGGGGCATCCGCCGCCAGAAGTACAGGCGGATGCTTCTCCGGAAGCCAGTTCACTGGCAACCGGCTGGCTTAAAGTGGCCCAGGTTTCGGGGGTGGCTTCGTGCTCATCCGTCATGAAAATATTACCCAGCTCGAACACCAGGTCGCGTGTGCCGCGATAGCCCACAATCACCTTGTGCGCGGTACCCAGACGATCGAAGATAGGCAGGCCCAGGCGCAGGAATGGTCGCTGCAGGCGGTCCGCCATCTGCCGTCCGTGCGAGTGGGTAATCAGCAGGTCGCAATCCCTGGCACGGGTTTCCATATCTTCCAGATCGCCGATCAGCACTTCCGTGGTGGGCAGTTGTTCCAGTAATGGGGAGTGTGTGGTAGTAATGGCAACGCTCAGTTCGCAGCCCATCTCTGCCGCAAAACTGCCCAGCGACCACAGCAGGTCAGGCTCGGCGCCGATAGCGACTTTCTTGCCGCCGGTAAAGAAGTGCGCATCCAGCATGGCATCCTGCAACTGGCTGCGCTGGCGGCGATATTTCATGGGTACGGGCTTGCCGGAAAGGTTGGCCAGGTATTGAAACAGGCGGTCATTGGCTTCCAGCCCGGTGAGCCGGTCGAACATGGCATAGGGCACGCCGGTTTTCATTTCCAGCTCAATGGCGGCAGCGTGCATCTGTTCGCCGATAGCAATAGTGGCGCGGGCTGCGCCCATGGTGCGCAGCTCTTCAATCGTGGTGCCGCCCAGCGTGGTGGGGGTGAAGTCGTCGGGGATATGGCCATCCAGCGAGCCGGAAATATCGGGGATGAACACCGGGATGAGGCCGAAGGCGGAGATGATCTCGCGGATTTCCTCAAGGTCGCCCGGAGTCAGGTGCGAGCCCGGCAGCACGTTGACGCGATCCAACTGTTTGATGCTACAGGGCACGGCCAGCTCCTGCACGATACGCACTACGGCCTTGCTCCAGCCGTCCTGAAAGGCGCCGACATAATCCGGCGTGGAAACGTAGACGATGGCCATGTCGGCAATTTCCGGGTGCTTGGCGCGTATCAGCTGAATGTAGGCATCAACATCGTCGCCCTTGGTTTCCGTCAACCCTGTGGAGGCGAGCCCGATGATGTCCGGCTTGGCACGCTCCCAGATGTTC
>JBAZTJ010000049.1:453-17648 GCA_041662005.1 Candidatus Methylopumilus sp. | reverse complement strand
CGTCATGCATACCTATGCCGAGCTGATTCAGCTGAGGTGGTCTGGACCCCATGACGTGGCTGGCACAGTGAATCAAGCTTTCGCCCAGTGTGCCGTGGGCAATTATTAGAATACCGATCATGATGTCAATTCCAGTTCTCTATGCCTGATTAATACTTTCTGCTTATGCATTGCAAAATATTTGCCCAACTCTTCCACCAGGTGTACTGATCGATGTTGTCCACCAGTGCAACCGACAGCGACTGTGAGGTAGCTACGGTTGTCGTTGGCAAAGCAGGGCAGCCAGCGCTCGACAAAACCGCGAATATCTTCGTACATATCATGGACTGTGGGCTGGCTGGCCAAAAACGCTTTCACCGGCTCATCCTGCCCGGTGAGAGGGCGTAGCAACGGATCGTAATGCGGATTGGGCAGGCAACGTACGTCAAATACAAAGTCGGCATCCAGCGGAGCGCCGTGTTTGAAGCCGAATGAAGCAAATAACAGGGTCAGGCCACTGCTGTCCTGCGCGGCAAAATCCTTGACCCAGCCGCGCAAGCTATTGGCGCTCAGGTTGCTGGTGTCGATATGGTGTCCCAGGTCTGCCAGCGGGCTCAGCAGCTCGCGCTCCAGCTTGATGCTCTCTGCCAGTGTCGTGCTGTCGTTACTCAGCGGATGGCGGCGGCGGGTTTCGCTAAAGCGTTTAACCAGGGTTTCTACATTCGATTCCAGAAACAACACCTTGACGGCAATGCCTTGTGCCTTGAGTGCCTGAATGTTGTCGGGCAGAGCTTCCAGCGAGGCACTGCGGGTGTCTATGCTGATGGCGATGCGCTCTTGCTTGATGGCCCCCAGGTGCTGCCAGATTTGCGGCAGCAGGGTAGCCGGCAGGTTGTCGACGCAGTAATAGCCATTATCTTCCAGCGCCTTGAGCACGATGCTTTTACCGGAGCCGGAGAGGCCGGTGACTACTACCAGTTGCATCGAGGAGGACATGGACATATTCGCTGGCTACTCGGTTTTCTGCGTGTGCTTGGGGTCTTTTTTGGCTGAACGGTTCATCTCGCGATGTTGACGCTGCATGAATTGTTTGGTGCCATTGATGCCGCGTAATACCAGCACGTGATTGCGCACTGCCACCTCTACCAGCACCGCGATATTGCGGCCTGCTGCTACGGGTATCATAACTTTGGGGATCTTCACACCCAGGATCTTTTCATTGTGTGATTTGATTTTTAGCCTGTCCAGCTTTTGCGGGCTCAGGGTATCCGCCATTTCCAGCTGGACGATCAGGTCCAGCGGTTTGGTCGGTTTTACCGCGTTATCGCCAAACAGGGCGCGTATATTCAGCACACCCAGCCCGCGGACTTCCAGGAAATCCTGCAGTAATGCCGGGCAACGGCCCTCTATGCGGTCCGGCGCGATGCGAAAAAAATCCACGATATCATCTGCCACCAGGCGATGGCCACGCGAGATCAACTCAAGTGCCAGTTCGCTCTTGCCGATGGCGGGGCTACCTTCTATCAGTACGCCGAAGCCCTGCACCTCAATGAACACCCCATGCGAACTGACTGATTCGGCAACGGCTTGCGCCAGATAGTGGCTCAGCACATCCATCAGGCCGGGGCTCTGCAAAGGAGAGGTAAATAATGGCGTGCGGTATTCGTCTGCCGCTGCCAGCAACTCATCGGGCGGTGCTTCGCCATTGGCGACGACTACCGCAGCGAGGTCAGTCGAAAACAGGTTGCGTATGGATTGTGCGAGCTCCTTGGTTTTCAGGCTGCGCAAATAATCCATTTCAGCACACCCCAATACCTGGACGCGGTTGGGATGCACAAAATTGAGATGGCCGATTAGCGCCAGCGAAGGCTTGGTGACAGTCTCGCTTGATAGCAGATTGTCACCGCCCGCATTACCAGCCACCCACGTTAACTTGAGGTTGCGACGGGTGTCTTTGTATAACTGGTTTACGCTAATCTCAGCCATGGTTCTGGTTAAAAATTACTCAGGTTCAGCTTCGGACACCTGCTGGTGTTTCAAAGCGCCATTACTCATGTGGTGATCGCCGCGCTTTTCCTTGTACTTAAGCACTTGGCGGTCCAGTTTGTCGGCGAGGGTGTCTATGGCGCTGTACATATTCTCATCACTGCTCTCGGCATGGATGTCGTTGCCAGGCACGTGGATAGTGGCTTCAACCTTTTGCACCAGTTTCTCAACGCTCACGGTGACTTTCAGATCTATCACGTGATCGAAGTGGTTACTGACTCGTGCCAGCTTGCTCTGGATATATTCGCGCATGGCTGGAGTGATTTCGAGGTGGTGACCGGTGAGGTTTAAGTTCATGATTGACTCCTTAAAGTAAAACTTACTAATTGACGCAAATCACCGCAAAAGCTACAGCGATTTGCGTTGGTTTGCCGCGGGTATGTTGAGAGACTCGCGGTACTTGGCAATCGTGCGCCTCGCAACGACGATGCCTTGTTTGCTCAGAATATCGGTGATCTGATTATCTGATAATGGTTTTTTCGGGTTTTCTTCTGTCACCATCTGCTTGATGAGCGCACGGATTGCCGTCGCCGAGCAAGCGCCGCCTGACTCCGTAGCTACGTGGCTGCCAAAGAAGTATTTGAGCTCGAAAACCCCACGTGGTGTGAGCATGTACTTACGTGTAGTCACGCGTGACACTGTGGATTCGTGCAACTCCAGCTCGTCGGCAATCTCACGCAACACCAGTGGACGCATGGCGACTTCGCCGTGTTCGAAGAAGTTGCGCTGTCTATCCACAATGGCTTGCGATACGCGCAAGATGGTGGAAAAGCGCTGCTGGATATTCTTGATCATCCACTTGGCTTCCTGCATCTGGCTCATCAGGTATTGGCTAGAGCTGTCGCGATTACGCTTGAGGATGCCCGCATACAACTGGTTGATGCGTAACTTGGGCACCACTTCGTCATTCAGGCTGGCGATCCAGATACCCTTGGTTTTCTTGACGATGATTTCGTGCTGGATGTAATGATCCGAGCCTATCTTGGTAAATTCGCCGCCCGGTCTTGGGTTTAGCTGGGTGACCAGCTGCTGCACACAACGCAACGTTTCATCCTCGCAGTGCAGGATTTTGCGTAACTTGACGTAATCGCGGGTAGCCAGCAACTGCAGGTGCTGCTCTGCTACGGTGCGCGCCAGCGCCAAATACGGGGTGTCCTCAGGCATGGCTTGTAGTTGCAGTGACAGGCACTCTGCCAGGTTGCGCGCGCCTATGCCGGGTGGGTCCAGATGCTGGATATGCTTGAGTGCGGTCTGCAGTTCCAGCAGGTCGACTTCCAATTCTGGTGGTAGGATTTCCGCCAGCTCTTCCAGCGGTTGCTCCAAGTAGCCGTCATCATTGATGGCATCAACCAGCAAGCTGCATAACGTCTGGTCGCGCTCGGATAGCGGCATTAGCGAAATCTGGCTGATCAGGTGTTCGCGTAAAGTCAGGGATATGGATTCCTGAAAGCCAAAATCATTGTCGTCGTCACTGCCGGAGTTGTTTTCTTCCCAGCGATTACTGCCTGCGAACTCGAAGTAATCATCACCGAACTCTTCCTGGCGTGGGCTTTCACCCTCAGCCTTGTCGGCAGGGGCCGGTGTGCTGGTTTCCGGCGCAGAGCCGGATGGAATGTAGCTGTCGGCGATTGATGAGCCGTCTTCGTTTTTATCAGCACGCTCCAGCAAGGGGTTTTCCTGCAGGATGGTTTCCAGTTCCTGATTAAGCTCTAGCGTAGACAGTTGCAGCAGCCGAATGGATTGCTGTAGCTGCGGTGTCAGCGCGAGGTGTTGGGAAAATTTGAGTTGTAAGCTTTGTTTCATGATGTTTTAGTTAATCTGGTCCGCTGTCTCTGGTTCACAGGCGGAAGTCCTTGCCTAGATATACTTCTCTTACTGAATCATTATGGATAATTTCACTGGGTTCGCCTGCGGCGAATACGCGGCCCTCATTCACAATATACGCTCTATCACAGATGCCGAGTGTTTCTCTCACATTATGGTCGGTAATTAATACGCCAATATTGCGCTCGGTCAGGAAGCGGATGATTTTCTGGATATCCAGTACCGCAATCGGGTCGATGCCTGCAAATGGCTCATCCAGCAGGATAAAGCGTGGGTTGGTGGCCAGGCATCGCGCAATTTCCACTCTTCGCCGTTCACCGCCGGACAGGCTGACTGCCGCGCTGTTACGGATATGGGTAATGTGCAAATCCTGCAGCAGTGTTTCCAGTTGGCCCTGCATTTGGGCATCTGTCAGTTTCTGCAGTTCCAGTATAGACAGTATATTTTCAGATACTGTCATCTTTCGAAAAATCGAAGGCTCCTGGGGCAGGTAAGCCAAGCCCATGCGCGCGCGCTGGTGCATGGGCATTCTGCTGATATCTTTGCCATCCAGCAGGATGCGTCCATCATCCAGCGGTACCAGGCCCACTATCATATAGAAACTGGTGGTTTTCCCGGCGCCATTGGGGCCGAGCAAACCCACCACCTCACCACTGTTTAACTGTAGCGAGATATCTTGCACCACTGTGCGTGTTTTATATTTCTTGCGTAGACCGGCTACGACTAATTCACTCATTTTTCTGTGGGCTTTATATGTATGGGCTTGATTGCTGCTTAATGTTGAAAGATGAGTTAGTAATTAATTTCCGGCAGGTTCAGTGCCACCAGCTGGTTTCTTTTTCGGCTGGATAATGGCTTTCACACGGCCGGTTGGCGTAGCAGCGGTAGCTGCCTGCGAACCGCCACCTATCACTTCTGCATATTCTGCGTTGGCGTCATAGCTGATGTAATCGCCGTGCACGATATCCTCCCCGCGCTTTACCCAGGCCTTGGTATACAGCTGTACTTTATCCATACGGCCATCGTACTCAATACGTTGTGCACTGCCTTCCATGTATTCGTCCTTGCCATCACGCTTCTGCTTGAAGGTGGTTGGGTTGCCGTAAGAGGTGCTGTGCTGGAAGCCTTGTTGGTCTTCACGCACGACCAGTTTATCGCCACGGATAATCAAGGTGCCTTGGGTCAGGATGACATTGCCCGTGTAAATGCTGGTTTTCTTGGCATCATTAACGGTGACAGTATCTGCCTCCAGCTCAATAGGCTTTTCCCGGTCAGCTTTTTCGGCCTGTACGCAAAAAGTTGACATCATCAGCGTCAACAGCAGTACGCCGCGATGAAACGCATTGCTCACGGCATCTCCGGATATCATTTTTAACGGTAGTCGCATGGCGGTTTTCTGAGCTCGATATATCTTGGTTAAGTTTGTCATTCTGGCTGGTTTTATCGATTAGCTGATGATTTCTTCACGGCTTTTTTATCGGCATTTCCCGCAGGCTTCTTGTCTGCTGCCTTCTTGCCAGTTGCTTTGCTTTTTGCTGCAGCTTTAGGCGGGTTGGGGTTTTCATAATGTACCCGTACTTTTTTCAACAGCGTCACTGTTTTTTGTTTCTTGTCAAAAATCATACCGGTGGCATGAATCACGGTTTTGGGTGTTTGCCTAATCACTACGGGCTGGTCGGTCGTGGCCAGCTCCTTTTGCGGGTAAATTTTCAAACTTTGGGTGAGCATGGTCATTTCCCCTTTCTCCGCAGTTGCCTGCCGCACTACCTTTACATTATCCATGAATTCTACCGTCTCGCCATTGCTGGAAATCAGCCCCCTTTGCCCTTCAATTTGGGTATAAGGCTTGCCAACGCCGTACTGGGTAAATCTTGGTCGCTCCAGCGTGGTGCTATCGTCATCAGGATAGTGCGTCATGGAAATTGCCGCCAGCATGTATTGCAAATTACCGTTCATATCGGTTTTAGAAAGCACGAAATTTTTCAGAAAATAATCCGGGTCATGACGCGTGCTTCCTGCCGGCTTCTGTTCTGGCGCCTGCACCGTATGATCTATCCATAGCGTGAGCAAAGCCAGCAGTGCAAGCAATGCAAGTGGAAATAAAATCGTGGGGCGACCATACATTAGATAACGTTAAATGCTTACTTCAGGTACTGGGCCATTTGTCCGTCAAACGTGCCCTGTGCTTTCATGATGATTTCGCACACCTCACGTACCGCACCACGGCCAGCCTGAAGCGTCGTGACATAATGGGCATAGTCTTTCACCAACGGCATGGCATGCGGCACGGTAATGCCTAAACCGGCACGGCGGATCGGCGGGATATCAATCACATCGTCACCCATGAACACACACTCGTCCGCGTTCACATTCATTTTATTGAGCAGGGCATTAAAGGCTTCCAGCTTGTCTTCGGCCCCCTGGTAAATATGCTCTATGCCGGTATTTTCTGCACGCTTGATGACCACTTGCGAAGTGCGGCCGGTGACAATCGCCATTCTGATGCCGGTTTTCCTCAACATTTTCATGCCCAGACCATCATGGGAATGAAAGGTCTTGAATTCCAGGGCATCGTCACCCAGGCCCAAGCCGCCATCTGTCATCACCCCATCTACGTCAAATACCACGACCTTGATTTTCTTTGCACGTTCTAATATTGCCTGCATGTCCAATAACATTGAGTTAAACCACCTTTGCCATAAGTAAATCGTGCATATTCAACGCACCAACCAAGTTGCCCTCGGTGTTAACCACCAGCAGGGCGCTAATTTTTCTTTGTTCCATCATCGCAACCGCATCAACCGCTAATTGATCTGGCTCTATATGCTGCGGGTTAGTATGCATGACATCGCGCATGCAGGTAGTGTCGATATTCACCCCGCTTTCAAAAGCACGGCGCAAATCGCCATCGGTAAAAATGCCGACAGGGTAATCTCCGTCGTCAACGATGGCAGTCATGCCCAGGCCTTTGCGTGACATTTCCAGCAGGCCCTGCTTGAGCGAGGCGTGAGTGCCTATGCGGGGAATTGCATCGCCGGTCCGCATGACATCGCGCACATGGATGAGTAGTTTGCGGCCAAGGCTGCCACCCGGGTGCGAGCGTGCAAAATCCTCGGCAGAGAATCCGCGCAAATCCAGTACGGTAACAGCCAGCGCATCGCCCAGTGCCAGCATGGCAGTGGTACTTGCGGTGGGTGACAGGCCCAGTGGGCAGGCTTCCTGGGCAACATGCGCATCCAGTGCGACATCAGCCTGCGTCGACAGTGAAGATTTAAGGTTGCCGGTGATGCTGATCAGCTTTGCCCCCATGCGCTTAAGCAGAGGCACAATAGCCAGCAACTCATCGCTTTCGCCCGAGTTGGACAAGGCAATCACCACATCGTCTTTGGTGATCATGCCCAGATCGCCATGGCTGGCTTCTGCCGGGTGCATAAAGAAGGCGGGTGTGCCGGTGCTGGCCAAGGTGGAGGCAATTTTATTGGCGATATGGCCAGATTTACCCATACCACTCACCACAACGCGGCCCTGGCATTGTAAAATGAGGATGACAGCGCGTGTAAAGTGCTCGTCGAGCCTCAGTGCCAATGCCTCAACGGCGCGTGCCTCAATCAAGAGAACTTCTCGGGCAAGCTCGATCGGCGTTTTATTGGCGCTGATTTTTTGTGGCTTGTTTTTATGTAAATTTGATATTCCCATAGCTGCCAAGTATAAAAGGGAATGCCCTGCGAATAAAGGAAGAATAAGCAAATAAACCCGACTTTTGCCTGATTCCCGGCAATGACTTACAAAGTCGGCATAATTTTTGCCTAATGTGATTATGCACGACACACTACCCGCCATTTTAATTCTGTTGACCAGCTCGGTGCTGGCAGTGGCGTTATTCAAGGCATTCCGTTTGCCCGCCATGCTGGCCTACTTTCTGGTGGGGCTTGCGCTGGGGCCAGAGACTTTCGGTATCCTGCCCGACACAGAGGCTAATCGTGAGCTGGCAGAGTTCGGCATTGTGTTCCTGATGTTCAGCATCGGCCTTGAGTTCAGCCTGCCCCAGCTCTATGCTATGCGCCGCACGGTATTGGGTCTGGGTGGTGCACAGGTTGCCATTACCATGGCGGCGACCATGACGGTTTGCATCATGCTCGGTTTGAGCTGGCCGGCAGCCCTGGTGATAGGCGGCGCGCTTACCATGTCATCCACCGCTATTGTTTCAAAGCTGCTGGTGGAGCGGCTTGACCTGAATGCGCGGCACGGGCGCTTGTCTATCGGCGTACTGCTGTTCCAGGATATCGCAGTGGTGCCGCTACTGGTGCTGATTCCCGCCCTGTCGCAACACACCGGTGATCTGGTGAATACCCTGGCGATTGCCTTGCTTAAGGCCGCCGCCATGCTCACTTTTCTATTCGTGTTCGGCAAAAACCTGATGAATCGCTGGTTTGGCCTGGTGGCACGGCAGCGCTCGCGTGAGCTGTTTGTGATGAATGTGCTGATGGTGACGCTGATACTGGCCTATGTCACCAAGCTGGCTGGTTTGTCGTATGCGCTGGGTGCTTTTATTGCCGGCATGCTGATCTCCGAGACCAAGTATCGTTACCAGGTGGAAGCCGATATCGCCTCGTTCCGTGACATTTTGCTAGGCTTGTTTTTTGTCACTGTCGGCATGCTGCTGGATGTGCAGGAACTAGGCTCCAATATTGGTCTGGTGCTAATGGTATTGGTCGGCCTGATCGTGTTCAAGACCTTGATCGTGGCTGTGCTGAGTCGCTTGTTCGGCTATGAGCCCGGCGTGGCGATACGCGCGGGTGTTACGCTGGCGCAGGCAGGCGAGTTCAGTTTTGTGCTGCTGGCCTTGGGGTTGGAGCACGGCCTGCTGCAAGGCCAGGCGTTACAGGTGGTATTGGCTGCCTCCTTGCTTTCTATGGTGGTTGCGCCGTTCCTCATTCAACATAATCTGCAGATCGCAGAGTTTTTCTCGCGCAGCTACACCCGTAACCGCAGCAAACAGATTGAAGGCATACAGTCTGTAGGTAAGCAGTTGTCCGAACATGTGATTATTTGCGGCTTTGGCCGTAGCGGGCAGTATCTGGCGCGCTTCCTGACTGAGGAGAATATTCCGTTTATTGCGCTGGATATCGACCTGACGCGGGTGCAGGAGGCGGCGGCGGCGGGTGAGAACGTGATGTACGGTGATGCCAGCAAGCGCGTGGTGCTGCGTGCGGCAGGTATTGAGCGTGCCAAAGCGTTGATCATCAGTTACAGCGACGCGCCTTCCACCATGAAAATTCTGCACGTCATGCAGGAAAGCTACCCCGAGTTGCCAGTGGTTGTGCGTACTGTCGATGACAGCAATATGGAATCTTTCCGTGCCGCCGGTGCTACCGAGGTGGTGCCGGAAGTGTTGGAGGGCAGCCTGATGCTGGCTTCGCATGCGCTGGTGTTGCTGGGCGTGCCGCTTAATCGCGTGGTCAAGCGTATCCGCATGTTCCGCGAAGAGCGCTATAAAATGTTCAGGGGATTTTTCCATGGGGCATCCGACCTTGAGCAAGAAGCCCACGAGCGCAAGCAGGCGCGTCTGCACTCCGTGGCTATTCCGCCGCGCGCTTTTTGCATTGGTAAACGCGTCATCGATATGGGGCTAGAGGGCTTTAACGTAGAGGCTAAAACCGTGCGCGGCATGAACCTCAAGCAGACTGAAGCTACCCCGCAGACTATGCTGAGAGAGGGCGATGTGATCGTGCTGCTGGGGATACCGGAAGACCTGGTGAGCGCAGAGAAAATCCTGCTGACCGGTAAATCCAAATGAGTCAACACATAGTCATTGTCGGTGGCGGCATTGTCGGCTGCATGACGGCCATGGAACTGCTAGCCCGCGGCTGCCGCGTCACCATAGTCGAGCGCAACCAGATCGCCAGCCAGACATCCGGCGAATCCTCCTGGGCCGGTGGTGGCATTATCTTGCCGCTACTGCCCTGGCAATATAACGAGCATGTCAATGCCCTTACCAGCAGAGGTGCGCAGGCTTATGGCGAAATATGCGCGCGCCTGCAACATGAAACTGGCATAGATACCGGTTTCGACCAGTCAGGATTTTTGCTGCTGCCAGCCTTCGATGTTGAGGCTGCCCAGGCCTGGTGTGCGCTTAACCAAATGCCGGCGCAGCCGGTCAAGGCCAGTGCTTTTGGCGTACAGTCGCTCAGTGGCGAAGATGCACTCTGGCTACCCACTGTCTGCCAGGCCCGCCCGCCTTATTTCATGCAGGCGTTACGCCAATGGCTGGAGCAGAACAACGTCACCCTGCTGGAACACACCGAGCTTAAGCCGCTCAAGGCTATAAAGCCATTGCACGAGTGGGAAACCGTGAATGGTGAAGTCATAAAAGCCGACAAATTTGTCGTCACCTCAGGGGCATGGAGCTTCGAGCTGCTAAAAGATATTGCGCAGAAACTCAACATCAAGCCCATGCGCGGGCAGATATTGCTGTATCAACCGAAAAAGAACCTGGAGCAAATCGTCTATCGCGAAGGCTTCTACATGATTCCGCGGCGCGATGGCTATTTGCTGGCAGGCAGCACGCTGGAAGATGTGGGTTTCGATACCTCCACTACCGAAGCGGTGCGCAATGAACTCAGTGCCAAGGCCGAAGCCATTATGCCGGAGCTAAAAGGCATGCCTATCATCAAGCACTGGAGCGGCTTGCGGCCCGGTACCCCAGAGAATATGCCGACCATTTCAGCGCATCCGCAGATTGAAAATCTGTATCTTAATACCGGGCATTTTCGTTATGGCTTGACCATGGCGCCGGGGAGTGCGGCTTTGGTGGCGGATTTGATTTGTGGGGATGAACCTTGGATTGATCCAGCGCCCTATGCGTTGGCGGTTTGAGTTGGCTTAAGTAACGTACCATTTCGCCTTTGGGCGACCCTATTTCTTTTGCTTGTCCAAAAGAAATAGGGGGAAGAAAAAGACACCCCCTCCCACGTTCCTTCGGAATCCCCTGCGCTGCTCACCCTCATGGGCGTCAATCAAACTCGCCCTAGCAGCTTGCAAACTGCGCAAGCCACCGCGGAGCTCAAACAGGTGATTGACGAAGGCACCCATGAGGGTTGCGCTGCTCGGCGCGGTAGAAGGGGATTATTTGGGCGAGAGAGCGATTAAATATTACATGCCTTTCTGTAATGACGAAAAGCCCAACGTCCGGAGTAATAAGCGCTGGTAAAAAAGCCAAATACAAAGCCCAGCAAAAAAATAATAATCCACCAAATAGGTGCCTTGGCACACATCGCAACTACGCCAGTAGTGATTCCTAAGCCCATTGATAGTACGAAAAAAACACCACCACCAAACATCGCGCCTGCAGTTACGAAAAGTAGGGAATAAAATGGACGATAAACTTTAAAGATAATTTTATTATTTAATGATGCCGACATTGGATTGCTTTGCTGTAGAGATTCCTTAAATTTCTCATATTCATGCCATGTATGCAAAGCGGCGAGAAACTTTGGTGTCGTTAACTTTGCGTAGTCACGATCTTTATAACGAATGTCTACGTCAGTTAAATAATGCCAAATCTCACTTGGGCAATTGTTCCCGAAGTGATTAGTCCGAATAAATTCTGATAATTCCCAACATTTGCTCTCCAACGACTCATATTCTTCTTTCGTTGTAGGCTCAACTAGCGCTATAGCTTCTAGCGCTTTGATTAACTGTTCAAATGTTGTAATCATCAATCCTGCCACGTCATTTATTTTTAGATGCCAGAGACTGTTTACTAGCTAAGTAAACCCAAGGCTGTACTATTGCTCTCCAGCCACCCAATGCCCCGACTTCCCTCCAACCTTCTCCAACAACTTAATCTCCCCCATCACCATGCCCCTATCCACCGCCTTGCACATATCGTAAATCGTCAGCAGTGCCACGCTGGTGGCGGTGAGGGCTTCCATTTCTACGCCGGTGCGGCCTACGGTTTCTGCGGTGACGGTGCAGTGGATGGTGTTGTTGGGTTGGTCGATATTGAACTCAACGCCGACTTTGGTGAGGCTGATGGGGTGGCACAGGGGGATGAGGTCGGAGGTGCGTTTGGAGCCTTGGATGGCGGCGATGCGGGCGATGCCTAGTACGTCGCCTTTTTTGTTGTCGCCTTGCAGTATCAGCGCCAGTGTCGCGGGCAGCATGCGGATATTGCCGGTGGCGATGGCGATGCGTTTGGTTTCGGCTTTTTCGCCTACATTGACCATGTGCGCTTGGCCGGCGCTATCGAAATGGGTTAATTCACTCATGAGAGTCTCTTTGTAAGTTTATGTTTTTGGCTGCTGATGGAATGATGAACTTGAAACCTAATGTCGTTATCATAACAACGATGAGAATATTTTATGTGATTCTGTGTTTGATATGTTGTGCACCAGTGGCCTTGGCGGATGGTTTGCCAGACTTGGGTGATGTGTCGGCCACCGTGTTGTCGCCCTTGCAGGAGCAACGCATTGCCGATCAGATTATGCGCGAGGTCATGGCGAGTGACGATGTGGTGAGTGATGTTGAAATCACCGACTATGTGCAGGCGCTGGGCTATCGCCTCGGTGCCAATGGCCCGGACAAATCGCAGAAATTCAACTTTTTTGTGGTGAAGGACAACACCATCAATGCTTTTGCCATGCCGGGTGGCGTTATCGGCGTGCATACCGGCTTGATTCTGGCGGCGAATAGCGAATCTGAGGTGGCGGGCGTGCTGGGACACGAGATCGGCCACGTGGTGCAACACCATATGGCGCGCATGCTGGCACAGCAAAAGCGCGATACCATCATCAATATGGCTTCCTTTGCACTGGCTATCCTGGCATCACGCGCTAATCCGCAACTGGCGGGCGGCGCGATGACTGCGGCATCGGCCGGCGGCATACAGAAGCAGCTGGATTACACTCGCGAGAATGAACGAGAGGCAGACCGGGTTGGTATGCAGATACTGGCCGCGGCAGGGTTTGATACGCATGGCATGTCGTCATTCTTCGAGACCTTGCAAAAAGGCTCACGCTTCTCTGACGGTAGCGCGCCTTCATTCCTGCGTACCCACCCGGTGACGACTGAGCGTATCTCCGATGTGAAAAGTCGCGAGGCGGCTGGCACTTTTCGCATGCTGTCTTACAGCCCGGATTTCGATTACGTAAAGGCCAAGCTGGTGGCTGGTTTGAATAGCCCTTCGTTGGCCATCTCAGTGTTTCAGGATAACTTGCAGCAAAGAAAATACAACAACGAAGCCGCGCAGCATTATGGTTTGGCAGTGGCCTATCTGCGTAAGAACGACCCGGATTCCGCAGAAAAAGAACTGAAGTGGCTGCGTACGAATGCACCCAAGCATGCCATGTTCGCTACGCTGGCGGCGAATATCGAGGTGACCCGTAAGCGTCCGGAACAAGCCGCTCAGCTATACGCGGCAGGGCTGGCCGAGTATCCGGGTAATCGCGCCCTGATTTACGGGTATGCCGAACATTTTTTAAATTTGGGGCAGCCGGATAAAGTGCTTAAACTGGTCAGTGAAAAGCAGTCCGACTATCCGGATGATCCTTACTTATATGAGCTCATGTCCCGGGCCTACGCTGCGCAGGGCAAGCAATTGTTACTGCACCAGGCGCAGGGCGAGGCTTATTTCAGGCGCTACAATATACCCCGCGCAGTCGAGCAGATGGATCTGGCAGCCAAGGCGGGGGATGGGGATTTTTACCAGCGTTCGATAGTCGAAGCTAGATTGAACCAGTTAAAGTTGCTGGTGCTTGATCCTAAAAAATTCTAATTGGAGCGTAAGCAAGCGATGAAACGCAGAAACTTTATACAAGCCATGATGGGTGGTGCGGCTGCCTTGCTGCTGATGCCAATTAACGCCCTGGCCGCGATATGGAACAAGGCAGCATTTGAATCCACCACGCTGCAAGGGGCAGTCAAGGGTTTGCAGATTCCTGCAGAAAACCCAAATACGAATCGAAGCGCGGATATTGAAATCATTGCCCCGGACAAGGCTGAGAACGGCGCCGTGGTGCAGATCGAAGTCACCAGCCGCATCCCCAATACCGAAGCCATCGCAATACTGGTAGAAAAAAACCCGACACCGCTCATCGCCAACTTCATGTTCAGCAACGGTGCCGAGCCTTATGTAGTGACACGTATCAAGATGGCCGAGACCTCGGATGTGCAGGCTATCATCAAAGTCGGCAATGAATATTTCAAGGCGAGCCGCCGCGTGGAAGTGCTTGAGAACGGGTGTAACTGATCATGGCAAATGACATCAAAATGCGTGCCCAGCTCAAGGGCGAAATCACCGAAGTAAAAGTGCTGATGAGCCACCCCATGGAAACCGGGCGCCGTAAAAATGATCTGGATGAAACTATCCCCGCGCACTTCGTACAGTTGGTGACAGCCACGCTCAACGGCAAGGTAGTGCTGGAAGCGCAATGGGGCACGGCGATTTCCAAGAACCCTTACCTGACGTTCAGGCTGCGCGGGGCAAAGGTCGGCGATACGGTGGCGGTAACCTGGCATGATAATAAAGGCGCAACGAGCAGCCATGAGATCGCGGTGACAGCGGCTTAAGTGGTTGTTTTTAACTACCGGCCGAAATAATTTGAGATAATTGCAGCATTATCAATTTTTATGAAAATAGAATCATGACTGTAAGAGATAGCAACGGTACCGAACTTAACGATGGCGACTCAGTACTGGTCATCAAAGACCTGAAGGTAAAAGGCACTTCCGTCACCCTGAAAAGAGGCACGGTAATCAAGAATATCCGCCTGACTGAAGATGAAGAAGAAGTCGAATGTAATGCGGATAAAGTGAAAGGTCTTGTGCTCAAGACCTGCTTCCTGAAAAAGGCCTGAGCATTTCGTCAATATCAGGAGCTTTCGCAGTTGCTCCTGATATTCAACCAACACTTACTCTTGCCTGCCGGGCAGGTGTAATAACTCTCGCAGCAAAGGCAGCGTCACAGCGCGCTTGTAGCTTAGTGACCATTCATCCAGTGCATCAATAGTCGCAATCAGCGATGGCATATCGCGCCGCAAGTGGCGCAAGCAATAATCCAGAACCTCATCCGGTAATTTCATACCACGCGCCTGGGCATGATTCTTTAAGGCCTGGGTTTTTTCATCGTCGCTTAGCGGGTGCAGTTGATAGGTCAGTCCCCATGCCAAGCGCGTCGCCAAGTCATCACGCAGACTCATTTGCATGGGGGCTGCGCTGCCGCTGGCAATGAGTGTGCCGCCGGATTCGCGCAGTTGATTGTAGGTATTGAACAATGCAATCTGCTGCTCGTCTGAGAGCAGATGCACATCATCAGCACAGACTATGTTGAGGGCTGATGCGTTTGCCGCTGCCGAACAGGCTGCAAGTAAGTGGCTTTTGCCACTGCCCGCAACGCCCCACAGGTAGATAAAGCGGACAGCTGCGGCATTGCTGCCACTATCGGCATTAAGGGCCAGAAGCAGGCTATGCAGGGCCTCTGCATTGCGACCGGCCACAAAGTTGTCCAGGGACGGCGTTGCCGCCGGCTGTATGTCGAGTAACAGCTGCTTCATTTAAGGTAGGCATCGCTGGCAAGGTAACTTTGCTTGGCATGCTTAAAGCCAACGGCAAGCATGGCGCTTACCGGCAACGCAAGCAAAATACCGGAAAACCCGAACAGCTCGCCGCCTGCCAGCAGGGCAAAAATCACGATAACGGGGTGCAGGCCGATGCGGTCGCCTACCAGCCAGGGGGTGAGCCACATACTTTCTATACCCTGGCCGATGACGAATACCATGGCGACCGGAATCAGTTCGCCTATGCTATTGAACTGCAGGATGGCCGCCAGCATGGCTAACAAAATGCCGGTAGCCGGGCCGAGATAAGGAACAAACCCCAGCAGGCCTGCGACCACCCCAATAGGAATGGCTAGCTCAAGCCCTGACAGCCAAAGGCCTGCGGCGTAGAACACGCCCATTAATAACATGACCGAAAGCTGGCCGCGCAGGAATTCAGCCAGTACTGCATCGATTTCTTCGGCGAGCTCGGTTACTTTTGCAAAGTGCCGGCGCGGAATAAGCACGGCGATGCGTTTGATCATGCCGTGCCAGTCGCGCAATAAATAGAACAACACAACCGGAATCATCAGCAGGTTCACAATCCAGCTGATAAGCGCCATGCCATGTGTGCTGAGTGTCACTACCAGCTTGCCGGCGAAATCCGTGGCGGACTTCCAGTTCTTGTTGAATATATCCTGTATCTTTGCTGCATCGATATTCAATGCAATGCCGAAATGTTGCTGCAACCAGGGGTCCAGCCGCAAACGCATGGTGTTGATGTAGTTAGGTAGTTTTTCAATGACCTGTGCCAGCTCCTTCTGCAGCATAGGCACAATCACCAGCACTACGGCGACCAGAATCGCCAGCAGTAGCAGCATTACCAAAATGGTGGCAGAGCTGCGCTCAACCTGGAACTTGGAGATTTTGTGGCCACTGATGCGATCCACCAATGGATTGCAGATATAGGCAAAAATGGCCGCGATTAAAAATGGTCCCATAATCGGTAAAAGCAGGTAGGCAATCAATATTGCGAAGGCAACCAGCAAGATTATGCGGTAATCGGGTAAGAGGTTTTCTCGTTTAGTGGTCATTTAAGTTAAAATTACATAATTCAGTCTGCAAAGACTTACTAATTTATCTTGTAGAAAGCGAGAACTCAACTTGAATTCTAATAATTCAAATGGTGATTCCAACAGCCATTCCGCTAATCCATCCATGAGCTACCGCGACGCGGGCGTTGATATGGAAGCCGGCGACGCTCTGGTAGAGCAGATCAAACCATACGCCAAGCGTACCATGCGCCCGGAGGTTTTGGGTGGGATCGGTGGTTTTGGTTCCCTGTTTGAAGTGCCGAAGAAGTTCAAAAATCCAGTGCTGGTGTCCGGCACCGATGGCGTCGGTACGAAACTAAAGCTCGCGTTCCAACTCAATAAACATGACACGGTAGGTATAGACTTGGTGGCGATGAGCGTTAACGACATTCTGGTGCAAGGTGCTGAGCCGCTGTTTTTCCTCGATTACTTTGCCTGTGGCAAGCTGGAAGTGGGCGTTGCTGCGCAGGTGATCAAAGGCATTGCACAGGGCTGTGAGCAGGCTGGTGCTGCATTGGTCGGAGGCGAAACTGCAGAAATGCCTGGTATGTATCCCACTGGCGAATATGATTTGGCAGGGTTTGCTGTCGGCGCCGTGGATAAAGAGGCCATTATTGATGGCACCACGATTGCCGAGGGGGATGTGGTGCTGGGTCTGGCCTCAAGCGGTGCACATTCGAATGGCTATTCGTTCATCCGTAAACTCATAGAAAAATCG
>JBAZTJ010000049.1:0-443 GCA_041662005.1 Candidatus Methylopumilus sp. | reverse complement strand
GATTTTGACAGTGATTTCGATGGCAAGCCCTTCCGTGATGTGGTGATGGCACCTACCCGTATTTACGTGAAGCCGTTGCTCAAGCTGCTTGCAGCGATGCCGGTTAAGGGGTTGGCGCACATCACCGGTGGCGGCATTACCGAGAACGTGCCGCGTGTGTTGCCGCAAGGCCTCACTGCAGAAGTGAAAAAGGGCAGCTGGCAAGTGCCGCGTTTATTTACCTGGTTACAAGCCCAGGGCAATGTCACCGATGCTGAAATGCACCGTACCTTTAACTGCGGTATCGGCATGGTGGTGATTGTTTCTCGCGAAAACGCTGCTGCTGCAATGGCCTTGCTTAGTGCAGAAGGTGAACAGGTCTGGGAGATTGGCCTTATTCGCAAGCAAGCCCAGGACGAAGCGCCTACTGTCGTGGTCTAACCTGCTGCCAACCATTCAGGTGG
>JBAZTJ010000048.1:5568-17727 GCA_041662005.1 Candidatus Methylopumilus sp. | reverse complement strand
TCAATAATCTTGAGTCTTCAGTTTCTGCCTGTTTTCCTGTGGCCAAGAAAGTCATGGGCAAGCGTGCCTGGACACGGCTGGTACGTCATTTTTTCAGTGAGTATCAATCCACTACACCGATTTTCCGCGAGATTCCGGAACAGTTTTTGCAATTCCTGGATACTGTGCCCAATCTGCCGGCCTATCTCACCAGCTTGGCGCATTATGAGTGGATAGAGCTTGCCATCTCGGTGGCGGATGTTGAGGATGCTGCCGCTATCAACCCCACTGGTGATTTGCTTGAGGCCAAGCCGGTACTGGCAGCCTCTCTGGCATTGCTCAGTTACCACTACCCTGTGCAGTTGATTTCACCACGATACAAACCTGAAGCGCCATTGCCGCAGCCAGTCAATCTATTGGTATTCAGGGCTACCGATGATGAGGTGCGGTTTATTGAGCTGAATGCAGTGACAGCAAGGCTGATCAGTTTATTGCAGGAAGAAACCAAAACAGGTCGCCAGGCATTAGAGACGATAGCTGTCGAGATGCAGCATGCCGATCCGCAAGCCATCGTTCAGTTTGGTAAAGCCATTCTGGATGATTTGTGCCAGCAAGGTGTAATCTTGGGCACATCAAATCCCAATACCTAGATTATTGACTGGGCTGGCTTCTGACTTTGGGGATGCGGTTTATATCCCAACGCACAAAACTCCATTCCCATAACTCGGTGATAGGTGCATTGGCCAGAGTTGGTGGAGGTTGTTGCCCCAGAAAGTCCAGCGCTTGCCACAGCTCCCTGCTCGCATCCCCGCGGTTGAGTGCCAATGCCAACGTCTGTTTACTGAGTTTTTCACCCTGAAGATTAGTGGCTACTGGAATGTGTGCGTAGCGAGGTGATAGATAGCCCAATTGATGCTGAAGATAGATCTGGCGTGGTGTTGAATCCAGTAAATCTGCGCCGCGTACGATGTGGTTGATGCCTTGCGTTTCGTCATCTATCACCACCGCCAGTTGATAGGCGAACAGGCCATCCGCGCGTTTCAACACAAAGTCACCTATGTCCCTGGCTAAATCCTGGGAAATACTCCCTTGTATTGCATCGTCAAAAGTAATCACGGCACTCTGTGTTCTGATACGCCAGGCCCTTGCCGTTTTCCCCGGTGGCAGCCCATGGCAGCAAGTGCCTGGATATACCAAGCCATCAATACCGTGTATGGCTGAATCGGCAATCTCCTTACGGCTGCAACTGCAAGGGTAGATCAACTGTTTGGCTTGCAAGGTTTCCAGTGCTGCGGCATAGGCCTCATTACGCTGGCTTTGGTACATCACGCTGCTGTCCCACTCGAATCCGAATGCTTCAAGTGTGGTAAGTATGCTATCGGCCGCGCCTGGCACTGTGCGCGGATGATCCAGGTCTTCCATGCGCACCAGCCATCGTCCTTGATTGGTTCTTGCTTGCAGATAACTGGCAACAGCTGCTACCAGCGAGCCGAAATGTAAGGAGCCGCTGGGAGAGGGGGCGAAGCGCCCTGTATAGCTAGCCGTTTCCAAGGGGTTGCAGATTTAATGCATGGGTTGCAGGTAAGGCGGGATGTGCCATGACTGCAGTTGCTTGCCTAGTAATGTCAGTTGGCAAGACATACGATCTGCACCGTTGGCGCTGACTTCAAAATCGTAGGTGCGTAATAGCTGCACATGGCCGCGGCTATTACGGCCCAGCCATAAACGACTGCAGGCCACGGTTTCATCCAGTAATTGCAGTTGGGTGCGCTCAGCCAGGTTCTGGCCCGTTGCAATGGCGGCTTCCCGCGCAGTCACGCTGTCAATCCAGAACCAGGCAGTGAACAACAGGCTTACAAGCAGTATCAGTTCCATCATGATAATCAGGCGGCGGTGGTGGGTTTAACATCAGCAATAGGGCTATTGCTAAATACGCTTGCGCCCTCGGCTTCCTCTTCTTCCGGTTTCTCTTCATGCAGCGACAGATGATCTATGCGTGATGAGGCGTTCTTGGTCGACGAGTTTTTACTGTGCAGTTTGAATTTAAGGCGCAATTCATTGATGGAGTCGGCATTGCGCAAGGCATCTTCTTCAGTGATTCGGCCTTCTTCACATAGCAGGAACAAGGCCTGATCGAAGGTCTGCATACCCAGCTCGACCGATTTCGCCATGGCTTCCTTGATCATCCCGGTTTCGCCTTTCAGGATCAGGTCGCCGACCAAAGGCGAGTTGAGCAGGATCTCGATGGCAGCACAGCGACCGCCGCCTTTTTTCGGCACCAGGCGTTGCGACACGAATGCTCGTAAGTTGAGCGAGAGGTCCATATGCAGCTGGGCATGACGCTCCTCCGGGAAGAAGTTGATAATGCGATCCAGCGCCTGATTGGCGCTATTGGCGTGCAGGGTGGCCATGCACAGGTGACCGGTTTCGGCAAAGGCCAGCGCAAACTCCATGGTTTCCCTGTCGCGGATTTCACCGATCAGGATCACGTCTGGTGCCTGGCGCAGTGTATTTTTGAGCGCGGCGAACCAGCCATTGGTGTCACGGCCAACTTCGCGGTGTGTGATCAGGCAGTTCTTGCTCGGGTGCACATACTCTACCGGGTCCTCAATGGTGATGATGTGGCCATGGGTGTTTTCATTGCGGTAATCAATCAGCGCCGCCAATGTTGTCGATTTTCCTGAACCTGTGCCACCCACCAGAATAATCAGGCCGCGTTTGGCCATCATAATTTCCTTGAGTTGCGGTGGCAGACCCATTTCATCGAAGTTGGGAATTTTAGTGGTGATAGTACGCAGCACCATGCCGACTTTTTCCTGCTGCACAAACACATTCACCCGGAAGCGTCCTATTTCTCTGGGCCAGATTGCAAAGTTGCATTCTTTTTCCTGCTCAAACTCGTTGCGCTGTTTCTCATTCATGAGCGCGTCGGCAAAGGCCTGGGTGTGTTCACCAGAGAGCTTTTGCTGGGTAATCGGCGTCATTTTCCCATCGATTTTCATGGCGGGAGGAAAGTCGGCCGAGATAAATAAATCAGAGGCTTTTTTATCCAGCATGGCGCGTAACAGGTTATGCATATACGCCAAAGCTTGTTCGTTATTCATGTGATTGCCCCGTAAACCTTATGAGATGTGATCATGCTTAAAAATTTGATATGTTGCGGCTATACTAATTGGGATAAGCTATTGCTTCAAGCTGCAGCCGTTTTTTTGTATTAATTTTTTAAATGAGCATTCAGTAATTATGCAGATGGTCGTTAAATGAATGTGATGCATACCATGAAAATATATCCACAATGAATAAACCACGTGAGCAACACGCCCTTGATGCGTACACCAAGTTTTTGCGGAACAAGGGTGCTACCCCTGCTAACTTGCAATTACGTATGCAGTTTCTTCAAAAGTTGCTGCCCAAGCTGGTGGGCATTGCCTGTAATGGCGATGCATATCGCGAGGCTGTGGCAACCTTTGAGCAAGACATTGAAAGAAAAGACTGGCTGTTTTTCCTTTCCGTGATTCGTGAGTATTACTCGTTTTGGGTGGAGGATATCAAGTCGATAGTGGTCATGAGCAGTGATCCGGCTTTTGATCTGGAGCCAGTCGTTATGGAGTTATTGCAAGGCCCTCTCAAGGCTTTATGGCAAAAACTGGATCAAGAGAAATTCAGTACGGTGGAGTCATGGTCGCTGAAGGCTTACACGCATGCGCTTAAGCAGCATGCTCCCGAGCAAGAGTTGATAGATACTCGCGTGAAGCTGGTAAAGCTGGTGATTGTCCAGATGCGAACAGCGCCCGAGCCAACCAATAAACAATATCGACTATCTGTCGATTCAATCATGTTCTTCTTCAAATCCAAACAAACACGCGAGTTGTTCCTGACGGTCGTACGTGAGTTCTACCATTTCTGGATTGGCGATCCTGATGCAGCCGACCATGTACTGATTGGCTATGTTAGCAAGGCCGCCTGAGTTGGCTCAGGTTATTTAAGGCGACTTAATTTTTAAGGTGAGCTAGTTTTTCCTCTAGGCGCTCACACAAAATGCGTAACATTTTGATACGCGCATAGTTTTTATCATTCGCCTCAATCATGGTCCATGGTGCCTGGCCGGTACTGGTTCTATCGATCATGTCGGATACCGCTGTCTGGTAGTCGTCCCATTTATCCCGGTTGCGCCAATCGTCTTCGGTGATCTTGAAGCGTTTGAAGGCAATCTTTTGGCGCTCCTCAAAACGCTTGAGCTGCTCTTCCGGGCTGATTTGTAGCCAGAACTTTAGCAGTAAGGTGTTATTTTGCATTAGCTGTTCTTCAAAGTCATTGATTTCAGCATAAGCACGCATCCAGTCCTGCTCGCTGCAAAAACCTTCCACCCTTTCCACCAGTACGCGACCGTACCAGGATCGATCAAAGATGGTTAATCTGCCATGACCGGGGATATGCCGCCAGAAACGCCATAAATAAGGCTGGGCGCGCTCCTCCTCGGTAGGTGCAGCGATGGGGACTATGCTGTAGATCCTGGCGTCTATGGCTTGCGTAATGCGGCGTATGCTGCCGCCTTTACCAGCCGCATCGGCACCTTCCAGGGCCAGGATGACTGACAACTTCCTGAAGTCTTCGTGGCGTGTCAGCAGGTTAAGTTTGCCTTGGTATTTTTCAAGTTCTGCTGTGTATTTGTTGCTGGAAATAGACTTGGTTAAATCGAGGGTGTCCACGATACGCAATTGGTCTATTGGTTTGAGCAATGCAGGGGCTGCGGCCTTGCGAGGCTTCTTGGCAGGTTCCGTCAGCCGCGATTTTATCGACTCCAGCACATATTTCCCCGCTGTGAGGTTGCGGTAGTTGGCGTCGAAGCCTTCAATAATGATCCATGGCGCATTGGCAGTACTGGTTTCCCGAATTGCATGACCAGCAATGCTACGAAACTTGTCGTACAGTTTGAGGTGCTTGAGATCCACATCAGTCACGCGCCAGCGGGTTTTCGGGTCTTTCTGCAAAGTTTTGATGCGTGCCTTTTGTTTTTCCTTGGATAAATGAAACCAGAACTTGATGACCAGGGTCCCCTCATCCGTGAGCATGCGTTCAAAACGGACTATTTCTTCCAGGGAGTTATCAAGCGCATTTTTGCTGGTTTCCCCATAGCATTTACTGACTATGGGAGCGGAATACCAGGAGCCGAAGAAAATGCCAATCTCGCCTTTAGGGGGCTGCGCCTGCCAGAATCGCCACATCGGTGGTTTCTGTGACTCGTCCGGCGTTGGTGAGCCGAATGCATGGGTATGGATTCTTCGCGGATCCATCCATTCATTCAGCAAGTTGGCGGTTTCGCCCTTGCCCGCGCCGTCTACCCCGGCAATGATGATAATGACAGGAAAAGATTTATTCTCTGCCAGGTCATATTGCACCTCAAGCAAGGCTTCGCGAAGTGCTGCAGCTTCTTTTTTGTAGACTTCTTTGGAAATCTGATGCCCTAATTCTGCCGACTCAAACATAGTGGTTGCCTAAATAGATGGTGGAATCATGGTGCATAAAATAGCGAACTAAGTAAATAGACCATGCCTGGAAATAGGATTTAAAAATACTTTCGCCAGCAATTTATGCACTTATATAGTGCAATGCATTTGTATTAGCACTAAAAATGTGCTTTCCGTAGAGGAGGCTGTTTAAAAAACATAAATGAAACAATACATTGCCATTTGGCGCAGATTTTGCTCCATTCACGCAAAATTAAAACTATCAGGGGAGATGTAAATGGAGTCGACACAATCGGCAAGTGATGTGTTATTTGTATTATTAGGCGCCATTATGGTGCTGGCGATGCATGCAGGCTTCGCATTTCTCGAAGTTGGCACCATCCGCCGTAAAAATCAGGTCAATGCCCTAGTGAAAATCATGGTGGACTTCTCAATATCGACCATTGCCTATTTTTTCATTGGTTACAGTATTGCCTATGGTATCGATTTCTTGCATGGTGCCGAGGTTCTCGCCGCCAAAAATGGTTATGAGCTGGTCAAGTTTTTCTTCTTGCTCACGTTTGCTGCTGCTATTCCTGCTATCGTTTCAGGGGGTATCGCCGAGCGTGCAAAATTCAATCCGCAACTGGCTGCAACGTTTTTCCTGGTAGGCCTGGTCTACCCTCTGTTTGAGGGCATTGCCTGGAATGGGCACTTAGGGTTTCAGGATTGGCTTAATACCGCATTTGGTGCCAGATTTCATGACTTTGCCGGCTCTGTGGTGGTTCATGCCATGGGTGGCTGGATAGCTCTGGCTGCAGTGGTGCTGTTGGGTGCGCGTATAGGCCGTTATAGCAAGGATGGCCGTTTACATGCATTTCCACCGTCCAATATTCCTTTTCTTGCGCTCGGTGCGTGGATACTTACGGTAGGCTGGTTCGGCTTCAATGTTATGTCCGCGCAAACCTTGCAGGGCGTAACCGGGTTGGTGGCAATGAACTCCCTGATGGCCCTGGTTGGTGGAACACTGGCGGCTGTGGTCATGGGTAATAATGACCCGGGCTTTGTACACAATGGCCCATTGGCTGGCCTGGTTGCAGTTTGCGCCGGTTCTGATGTGATGCATCCCCTTGGCGCCCTGGCTACCGGGGCGGTGGCAGGGGTATTGTTTGTCTGGGCTTTTACGCTGACACAAAATCGCTGGAAGATTGATGATGTACTAGGCGTATGGCCGTTGCATGGACTGTGTGGCGCATGGGGTGGCATCGCTGCTGGCATCTTTGGTGCAAAAACCTTGGGCGGCATGGGCGGCGTGAGCTTTATGTCGCAACTGGTGGGCACCTTGCTGGGCATCACCATCGCGTTTGCAGGTGGTTTTGTGGTGTACGGGCTACTGAAATTAGCGGTAGGTATACGTCTCGATCAAGAGGATGAGTACGCAGGGGCTGATTTAGCCATCCATAAATCGCGGCTACCCCGGGTAGCGGCGAAGAGTAGGTCTGGCGATGCGAATAAATGAAGTCTGTCGAAGACTTGAAATGTGTAGCATTCATGGAGAATGAAGTGAATCATGCATGAAGTAGAGCGCAGTCAATGACCTGTTTGTTTAGCTGATATTTTTACGAAAACTTGAAGGCCACCATCTGGTGGCCTTTAGTTTTTTAAGATTGTCTACAGAGATATAGGCGGGCGATAGCTTGGCCTATCAGAATTCTCCTACACGATTTTCAGATGTGTCCCACTGATGGCTTTTGTTGGCTATCACTATAGTTCTGGGGTAAGTAAATCTTGTAACTATTGATGGAGAGTCTAACTATGTATCGTATTTTAACTATGACAATTTTGAGTGTTCTGGTGCTTCCTGCGCAAGTCTCGGCAGCTGAACCAGCAAGTCTTGAAGCAAGTGCGGGGCAGTGGAGCACAATGGTGGCGATATTGGATAACTCCAACAATCATTATTTACTTAAAACCTCGGTGAATAATGACCCTGAGCAGTGCATGCTAGCGTTACAGGATACCGCGATGCATGTTAAGCAGGCTGGTGGCCTGATCTGGACGGATCCGCAAAAGAATGTGATCAGTTATGAAAAGAAGACCGGTTACGCCGAGCGTGGCGTGAAGGTGCTGGAGCTTAGATGCGTACTTGAGCCATTCGCTGGTGAGCTTGTGAAGAAGTATTAATCACTTGCATCTGCAGATATTGCCTATTAGGCCATATCTGCAGACAGAAAACACAAGCTTTGGGTGCTTGAGATTTAATCAGCTTGTGGAGGCGTTAGTATCTTGGTCCAGCTGTTAGCGGTGTAATCAGGATATAAGCCTACATTCTGCACCAGCTTGTCGAGGTAGCTTGCAGACTTTTCGGGCATCTTGCTAGCCTCGGAATACAGGCATAGCAACTGCAATCCGGAGATCAGCGCATGATCTCGCTGAGTGGAATATTTGAGCATGTCTGGCGTGAACACTTCTTGAGTGCGTGCTGAGAGCGGCAGGTCAGAATAGCCGTTCACGATTAAAACCGCTTTCGCGTGTTTGTTGTTATCTTCAAAATATTTCGCGGCTCTCTTTTCAAGACGAACCGCATCCAGCTCAGAGGCGCCTTTCTGAGCGAAGCCCTTGACGTCTATGAGTATCACCTGGTTCTTATAGTGGGCAATCAAGCCGCCATCATTGGATGGGGCTTCCTCAACTTGCATACCCAGGCCTTGCAACACCGTACACACTATTTTTTCGAGGGGTTTACCTTGGGCCGTGATCAGTTGTTTATAGGCGTCCAGCTTTTTGAACTCGGTATTTTTGCTATTGAGCTTGGAAACCAGGCTACTGATTTCCTCTTTGAGGGTGGATATGGATTCAGCAATCTCTTGCTGCGCAGGCGTCAGGTAATCTGCATGCCACTCTGGTAACTGCCCTGGCTCTGTTGCTTTGGGGATTACCATTGCTTTAGCCTTTTTGTTGGGGGTCAGGTCTGCCCTCAACTCACTCACTGCATCAATAAATTTGGCAATATTTTCTTCGCTGGAAAAACTTAAAGTTGGCAGGTTGATAATGGCACCACCAGAGTCAAGCAGCTTATAGTTCCCTACGATTTGCGACTGGTCTTTGATGAGCAGGCAAGCCTCATACTCAGCGTAGTCAGGCAGTACAACCCGATATATCAATAGATCCTGCAATTTGTTTAAAAAGTTGCGGATATGTTCATTCTGTTTACTGGTGATTTCCAGCTTCTTGCCGACAGAGGCCGTCAGGTTTTTCTCGAAGACGAGATCCTTGAATGACAGGTTCTTCATCGAGTTGTTGAGATAGCCCTTGTACTCAAGCTGCGAGTGCGGGAAGTAAATAGCCAGGCCGCCTTGCTCCACGAACTTCCAAATCTCTCCGGCTCTACGCTTGAGATGGTCGTTGACTGACATGGTAGCCTCTGCTGTGAGGTATTCCATTTCCTTGGGCAGGCTGTTCCTGAGGTATGTCAGTGAATCGAAGACAAGTATTTCGTAGCCATCAAAAGCATGGTTGGAATCCAGGCTGGTCAGGTCGTATTTGGAGTTAAACTCGGGAAGGCCAACTGAAACAATATCTGACATGGGTTACTCCGCCCTCAATGGTTTTGTAAAACCAGGCACTGGTTTAAAAAATTGCGTAATGGTCATTTTTTATTTGTTGTTTTAAATTAGAGAATTATCAAATGTACAGGGTATCGGCACAGCAAACAATAGCCCGTATAGACTAAATGGAATGCACCTGTTGCTCATGATGCGTGATGGTGTTTACCGTTTCAGGCTAAAGCCCCAGTGCACTGAGGCCGGGGTGTTCGTCGGGGCGCCGCCCTTGCGGCCAGTGAAATTTGCGGTCGGATTCTTTAATGGGCAGATCATTGATGCTGGCGTAGCGGCGTTGCATCAGGCCGTTCTCGTCAAATTCCCAGTTTTCGTTACCATATGAGCGAAACCAGTTGCCAGCGGCATCGCGCCATTCATAAGCGAAGCGCACGGCTATGCGGTTGTTATCAAAAACCCACAGTTCCTTGATTAGGCGATATTCAAGCTCGCGCGCCCATTTGCGGGAGAGGAACTCGACTATAGCTTCCCTACCCACGGGAAACTCGGCACGATTACGCCATTGGCTATCGACGGTATAGGCGAGTGATACGCGTATTGGATCGCGGCTATTCCAGCCGTCTTCCGCCATGCGTACCTTCTGGGTAGCTGACTCGAATGTGAAGGGCGGAAAGGGCGGGCGAGCTTCGTTAATGCTACTCATGGTGAGTCCTTGATTTTTATGTGTATTTAATGGGCTAGGCCATGCGGATAGAGAGCACGGGAACCGGACTGGTGCGGATTACAGCTTCTGCATCGCTACCCATCAGCAGGTGGCTAAGGCCGCGACGCCCGTGCGTTCCCATGACAATCAGGTCTGCGGGCCATTGTTGGGCTTGCTCCACGATAAGCTCTGCAACCCGGTTGGAAAACGTCTCTAGCACCACTGTTTCAGTGTCCAGTCCTTGGGCATCAGCATTTTCTTTGATTTGCGCCAGAATATGTTTGCCGCGCTCACGCATGACATCGATAATCTCCGAGACATTGCTGGCTTCTATGCCATCCAGTATCGGGTAGAAAGTATCGACGATAAAAAGAAAGCGGATTTTCGCATGCAGCTCTTGCGCTAGCTTCATGGCTTCAGCCATGCCGCGGTTAGAGGTATCGCTACCGTCCACTGGACACAGAATTTTCTTATACATCTGGATGGTCTCCTCAAAGTCATAACGAAAATCATGGCGGAAAATCATAGCGGTAGAATAGTTATATTTATATATAGCATAGCTATGTCCTGCTTCATGAAAGATTACTCCAACTAAGGGTAAAAAGCCTAGTGGGTATCTGTCACTCCGCTCTCGGGCATGGAGAAAGCCAGCCATGTTAGAATTCCGCCATGAACAACAATAGCCTTGCCAAGTTTCATGTGCTTATCCCGGCGGCCGGTGCCGGAAGCCGCATGGGCTCAGAGACTCCCAAACAATACCTGCCACTTTTGGGCCGTAGCCTGATTGCGCAAACATTAGATGTCTTTCTATCTTGCCCGAGGATCAGTTCTATCAGCGTGGTATTGAGCCCCGAGGATACACAATGGAGCAGGCAGGATGTCAGCCTTAACCCAAGTATAGGCATACAGCGTAGTGGTGGTGCAACACGTGCGGAAACCGTGCTTAATGGGCTGCAGGCCATGTCGGGCAGGGTGCAGGCGCAGGACTGGGTATTGGTGCACGATGCAGCTCGCCCTGGGCTGAGTCTGGCATTACTTAACAAGTTACTGGATGAACTGCAGGATGATGCGGTTGGCGGATTGCTGGCGATTCCGCTGGCCGATACATTGAAGCGGGCCGACTCTGAGCAACGGGTTGCCAGTACCGAGCCGCGTGATGGCTTATGGCAGGCACAGACGCCGCAGATGTTTCGCTATGCCTTATTAACCAAGGCATTGGTGACTTCCGGATGCGCGCCCACAGATGAGGCGCAGGCAGTGGAGGCCTTAGGTTATAAACCCAAGCTGGTGCTGGGTGAATTGCGCAACCTGAAAATTACCTATCCGCAAGACTTGAGGCTGGCGGAAGCCATATTGCGTAGTGACCTCGGTGTCGCGTCATCAATGAATAACCAGGAAGGCTGACAAGAGAATAGACATGATACGAATAGGCCATGGATTTGATGTTCACCAGTTGGTGGTGGGACGGGACTGCATTATCGGCGGCGTGCTCATCCCTTACGAAAGAGGCCTTGATGGCCACTCGGATGCAGATGTGCTGCTGCATGCTATTTGCGATGCGCTGCTCGGTGCCGCTGCGCTGGGCGATATCGGCAAGCATTTCCCCAACACGGATGCGCGTTACAAAGGCATCAATTCGCGCGCCTTGTTGCAGCATGTGATTGCCCTGCTGGCATCAAAAAATTATCACGTGGTCAATATTGATGCCACGGTGATCGCGGAGGCCCCCAAGCTGTCCGCGCATACTGCCCAGATGTGCGCCAATATCGCCGCAGATTGCGGCATTGCTATGGATGCCGTGAATGTAAAGGCTACCACGACTGAAAAGCTGGGTTTTACCGGCCGCGGCGAAGGCATAGCAGCAGAGGCCGTGTGCCTGATACAACGCAGTACGGTTTAGTCTGGTTAGTCATCATTTTAGCTTCAACTATTTAAATTTATTGCCATTGCCACGTATCGGGTGGCGTATTGCGGCGTTTTGCGCGAAAATGTCATATTGATTCAATCTTAAAAGTATCCACATGAATTTGCATGAGTTTCAGGCCAAACAATTACTCCAACGCTATGGCCTAGCGGTTCCCAACGGACAGGTAGTGCAATCAGCAGAAGCAGCAGCGGCAGCCACCAAGGAAATCGCCGGCGATGCCTGGGTAGTCAAAGCCCAGGTGCATGCTGGTGGCCGCGGCAAGGCCGGCGGTGTGAAGATCGTTAAATCGGCTTCAGAGGCACAGTCCGTGGCCTATGGCTTGCTGGGAAAATCGCTGGTGACTTACCAGAATGCGCCAGATGGCCAGCCTGTGCATCAACTGCTGGTGGAGCAAACCTTACCGATTGCCCGCGAGTTGTATTTGTCCGTCCTGGTCGATCGCAGCCTGGAGCGCGTGGTGATGGTGGCTTCTTCTGCCGGAGGTATGGATATTGAGGAAATTGCAGCCACGCACCCTGAGCAGATATTGCAGGAAATATGTGACCC
>JBAZTJ010000048.1:0-5558 GCA_041662005.1 Candidatus Methylopumilus sp. | reverse complement strand
CGCGCAACCTGGCTTTTGCCCTGGGCTTGGCCGGAGACCAGATCGGTGCTTTTACCAAGCTGACAAAAGGCCTGTACAAACTGTTCAAGGAAAATGACCTGGCCTTGCTGGAGATCAACCCTCTAGTGGTCACCACCGATGGCAAGCTGGTGGCGTTGGATTGCAAGATGAGCATTGATGACAACGCGCTGTACCGCCAGAAAGATCTGGCCGAGCATCGCGACTGGAGCCAGGACGATAACAAGGAAGCCGAGGCGCATCACGCCGGACTTAATTACATCGCCCTCAACGGCAACATAGGTTGTATGGTCAATGGGGCCGGGCTTGCCATGGCGACTATGGATTTGATCAAGCTACACGGCGGCGCGCCTGCCAACTTCCTGGATGTAGGCGGTGGTGCGACTGCCGAGACGGTGGCCAAGGCCTTCAAGATCATCCTGGCCGATCATAACGTCAAGGCCATTCTGGTGAACATTTTTGGTGGCATCATGCGTTGCGACATCATTGCTGAAGGCATTATTGCCGCAGTGAAAGATGTAGGCGTTGAGATACCGGTTGTCGTCCGCCTGGAGGGTACAAACGTTGAACTCGGCAGGAAAATGTTGAGCGAAAGCGGTTTATCCATCATTTCCGCAGCCGGCCTGACTGATGCAGCGAAGCAGGCTGTAGATTCAGTCAATAACGCAACACAGAAAACAGAAGTGAAAGCATAAGATGGCGATTTTAGTTAACAAGCATACCAAGGTGTTATGCCAGGGTTTTACCGGCAAGCAGGGCTCGTTTCATTCACAGCAGGCAATAGCCTACGGCACCAAGATGGTGGGTGGGGTAACGCCGGGCAAGGGCGGCCAGATGCACCTTGATTTGCCGGTGTTTAATACGATGCGCGATGCTGTGCGCGAAACCGGCGCGAATGCCTCTGTCATCTATGTGCCGCCGCCATTCGCCGCTGATTCGATACTGGAAGCTTGCGATGCTGGTGTTGCGTTGATCGTTTGTATCACCGAAGGTATCCCGGTGCTGGATATGCTTAACGTGAAAGCGGCATTGAAGGCGAACAATGTCAAGCTGGTGGGACCTAATTGTCCCGGCGTGATTACGCCTGACGAGTGCAAGATCGGCATTATGCCCGGCAGTATCCATCTGCGCGGCAAAATCGGTATCGTCTCGCGCTCTGGCACGCTGACTTATGAAGCGGTGCATCAAACCACGGCATTGGGCCTGGGCCAATCAACCTGCGTGGGTATCGGTGGCGACCCGATCAAAGGCCTGAATTTCATCGAGTGCCTGGAAATGTTCCAGGCTGATCCTGAAACCGAGGCGATTATCATGGTAGGCGAAATCGGCGGGGCGGATGAAGAAGCTGCAGCCGAGTTTATCAAGAGTAACGTCACCAAACCGGTTGCCGGTTATATTGCCGGGCAGACCGCGCCGAAAGGCAAGCGTATGGGGCATGCCGGTGCCATTATTTCTGGCGGCAGCGGCAAGGCGGAAGACAAGATTGCAGCGCTGGAAAAAGCCGGTGTAGTCGTCGCCAGTTCGCCTGCGGGGCTGGGTGAAGCAGTGCTGGCTGCTATTAAGGCTGCGCAATAGTATTAGCAAGCCCACAGTTTTTGAAACTCAATAGCTTTTCAAACTCAGGAATCCTATGACTCGTCATTTCTATCGTTGCATGTTATGTGTGGTGTTCGCCCTGTTTGTATCGACAGGGCTGACTGTGGCACATGCCGATGAGAGTGTTCCTTACCTGATGACGGCTGCCTCCAAGGGCGATATCGCGACGGTAAAAGCCATGCTGGAAAGCGGCGTTAACCCCAATACCAAGGATGAGGATGGGATTACCGCGCTGATGTATGCAGCACGCAAGAACCAGGCGGAGATAGTGCAGTTATTGCTGGATAAGGGAGCAGATCCCAACGCGCGTGATAGCGGCGGCTGGACTGCGCTGATGTTTGCCGCAAAAAAGAACTTCGTGCCCGTCGTCAAAGTACTACTGGCTAAGGGGGCGGATGCCAAGATACGTGATGGCTCCGGCTGGAGTGCACTGGGCATGGCCGCCACTTCAGGCTATTCGGAGGTGGTGAGTTTGCTGATCAAGCATGGTGTTGATGCCAGCTCGAAAAGTGATGATGGCAAAAGCGTACTGATGTATGCCGCAAAAAATGGTGATCTGGCAACGATAGATACGCTCATTGTGAATGGTGCTGACCTGAGTGCCCGGGATCGCTTCGGTATGACTGCCTTGATGTATGCCGCACGGGAAGGACATCCGGAGGCGGTAGAGTTAATGCTGGGCAAAGGCGCCAAAATTAATGACAAGGACCAATCCAAATGGACCGCATTGACCTGGGCCGTTAAAAAGGGCCAGTTGCCGGTTGCCAAGGTGCTGATCGCCAAGGGTGCCGATGTTAACCATCAAGACTCCGAGGGCACGCCACCGTTGCATATTGCGGTGGATAACGGTTCGCTAGAAATGGCCAGGCTACTCATTGATAGTGGCGCTAAAGTGAAGACCAAGGACCGCTACGGCCTGACGGTTCTGGTATATGCGCTCAAGGCGCAAAATGCCGAGTTAATAAAGATGATTAAGGACGCCGGTGGCAGCTACTAACAGCGATTATATGCAAATCGCCATTGCGCAAATCAACTGCACGGTAGGGGATCTCGCCGGCAATAGTGCGAAAATAGTTCATGCTGCCCACGAGGCCATCAATCTGGGTGCCAGCCTGATGCTTACTCCAGAGCTTGCGCTTAGCGGCTACCCGCCGGAAGACCTGCTGCTGAGGGGGGACTTCAGCCAGGCTTGCGAGGATGCACTGAATGGACTGGCGACAGCCTTGCCGGGCATCACTGTTGTAGTCGGGCACCCCAGGTATTTGCAAGGTGTACGCTATAACGCAGCTTCGGTATTGCAAGGCGGCTCTATCGTAGCAACCTATCATAAACAGGTATTACCCAACCATAGCGTGTTTGATGAAGTGCGTTATTTCACGCCAGGCACTGAGCCTTTGGTTTTTGAGCATCAAGGCATACTTTGCGGCGTACTGATCTGTGCTGATGTGTGGGAAGCGCCGCCTGCCAAACTGGCCAAAAGTGCAGGTGCTGAAGTGTTGCTGGCATTGAATGCCTCGCCTTACCACCTGGATAAGCAGACGTCCCGCTATGGCGTGTTGCGCCAACGGGTAGCGGATACTGGATTGCCGATTATTTATGCCAACATGGTTGGCGGCCAGGATGAGTTGGTATTCGATGGTGCTTCATTTGTGCTGGATAAAGCTGGCGTAGTGGTGCAACAACTGCCGGAGTTTGAAGAAAGCGTGGCATTGGTTAAACTGGATACCAGCTCCGGCAATAAGGCTAATCCCTTGCTGGCGCCGATTATCCCCAACCAGTCATTGGAAGTGGCGGTATATCAGGCGTTATGCCTTGGGCTCAAAGACTATATCCATAAAAATGGTTTCCCCGGCGTGGTGCTGGGCTTGTCTGGCGGTATAGATTCGGCGTTGACGCTGGCGATAGCAGTGGATGCCTTGGGAGCGGATAAAGTCCGGGTGGTGATGATGCCGTCAGAGTTTACCGCCGAAATTAGCGTGAATGATGCCCTGGAAATGGCGCAGCGGGTGGGGGTGCATTACAGCGAGATGCCGATTAAACCTCTGTTTGAATTGTTCCGTGAAACTTTAGCCCTGGAGTTTGCAGGCTTGCCGTTTGATACCGCAGAAGAAAACCTGCAAGCACGCATTCGCGGAATGTTGCTGATGGCGCTCTCCAATAAATTCGGTAGTATCGTGCTGACCACTGGCAACAAAAGTGAGATGGCGGTGGGTTACTCGACTTTGTATGGCGATATGGCGGGCGGTTTCTCCCTGCTTAAAGATGTGCCCAAGACTCTGGACTATAAACTGGCCAATTATCGCAATGACCTGTCTCAGGTAATTCCGCAGCGTATTATCCTCAGGGCGCCCACGGCCGAGTTGCGCCATGGGCAAACTGACCAAGATAGCTTACCCGCATATGAGATATTGGATGCTATCATGGAGGCCTATGTCGAGCATGACTGTAGCCGCTCTGAAATCATCGGAATGGGTTATCGCGAGCAAGATGTAGTGCGTGTCACTACGCTGATAGATCGAAATGAATATAAACGCCGTCAAGCGCCAGTAGGCGTGCGCATTACGCAACGAGGATTTGGCAAAGACCGGCGTTATCCTATAACATCCAAATTTGTATTTAATGGCAATGTTTTGCAGAACAACAGACTGAGGGGAATCAGGTATGAAGAAAATTGAGGCAGTTATTAAGCCGTTTAAGCTGGATGAAGTGCGAGAAGCCTTGTCTGAAATTGGCGTCAATGGATTGACAGTTACTGAAGTGAAAGGCTTTGGCCGTCAAAAAGGCCATACCGAGTTATACCGTGGTGCGGAATACGTGGTGGATTTTCTGCCCAAGATCAAGATTGAACTTGTTGTTTCTACCGAGATGGTTGAGCCCGCCATGGAGGCCATCATCAAGGCAGCCCGTACCGGAAAGATCGGTGACGGCAAGATTTTTGTGACATCAGTCGAGCAAGTCATCCGCATCCGTACCGGTGAAACTGGCGAAGCCGCTATCTAGTTTGTAGTGATATCTAAAGACAGGATGTAATGCCTGTAATTCTAAAGACCGTCATATTGCTTACCATGTCAAACGTCTTCATGACGTTTGCATGGTATGCCCACCTCAAAAACCTCAGTGACAGACCCTGGTACATCGCCGCATTTCTAAGCTGGGGCATTGCCCTGTTTGAATACCTGCTGCAAGTTCCCGCCAACCGCATCGGTTTTACAGCACTCTCGCTTGCACAACTCAAAATCCTGCAAGAGGTCATTACCCTTGGGGTGTTCCTACCATTCGCCGTGTTCTATATGCATCAACCCGTTAAGCTGGATTTTCTGTGGGCGGGTTTGTGCTTGATGGGTGCGGTTTACTTTATGTTTAGAACCTAAGAGGGAAGTTGTCTGAAATTGGATAAAACTCTTTCTAAATCATTATCTTTCTTGCACAAGAATGTGTTAAAGCCAGTCGGCTTCTTCTAGTTGGGATTACGTTGATACTACAATCAATTCTGTAATGGAGAAGTTAGGTGCTCAAATCCTTCTTGCATCAGCAGAGTTTTCAAGTAATTTGAACGATTACAAACAAAGATATGTTCTGCGTATTGAAGATTTGTACGGTTTAGACAACAGTTCAAGTAGGGTGCAATAATCGAAGGGAATTTATATCGTTGCGCCTTCTGCGTCGACACATCCTACAATGAATAAAGCACTGCCCTGGAAGGCAATAACATAGCGCTTCCCAGGGCAGTGCTTTTAAATGGTTTAAGTCTAGAGCTAAGCCTTAATTAGCAACAGGCGTTAGTTTCTTTAGTTTCTTTCTATCCTGCAAGGTGGAAAATATCAGGAAGCCAATAGGGACTAAAATCAGGCTGTAAGATATCCACGCCCCAATCTCCCCTTGAGGGCCCCATGGTTCGGTGGCGTGGTGCCCGTAGCTGCTGTCAAACAGGCCCAGGCTGGCGA
>JBAZTJ010000047.1:8110-17738 GCA_041662005.1 Candidatus Methylopumilus sp. | reverse complement strand
GTTCACTGCCAATATCCATGAGGGTTCCAGCGACATGATACTGTGCGAGGCCATCATTGCGATGGCACACAAGCTAGGCATGAAAGTTATTGCTGAAGGTATAGAGACTCAAGAGCAACTGGCTTTACTGACCAGTGCCGGTTGCGATTACGGCCAGGGCTACTGGTTCTCCAGGCCGGTACCCGCAGACGAGTTTGAAAAGCTACTACTCAAAAACTGACTGCGCTGCGTACTCCCCCTATGTAGCACATCCCAATTCACATGCATCATCAATTAGCCTCTATCACTCTTGCCGACAGCAGGTAAAATGGCCGATTGAAAAACAGGTAATACAGAACATGGCAACGACCAAACCCATGGCAATCAACGACGAGAAGAACTACATCACGCCCGAAGGTTATGCCACCCTCAAGGCAGAGTTCGAGCAGCTGTACAAAGTCGAACGCCCCAGCGTCGTGCGCGATGTGTCGTGGGCAGCCAGCAATGGTGACCGCAGCGAGAACGGTGATTACATTTACGGCAAAAAACGCCTGCGCCAGATCGATTCACGTTGCCGCCACCTGATGCGGCGCATGGACCTTGCCGTGATTGTAGACCCGGCCTCGCAGCAGGAACTGGAACGTGTGTTTTTTGGTGCCTGGGTCACCCTGTATTCCATGCAGAGCGATAGCGAACTCAACTACCGCATCGTCGGCAAGGACGAAATTGAGCCAACCAAAGGCTATATCAGCTGGATTTCTCCCCTGGCAAAAGCCATGCTGGGCAAGCAGATAGGCGACATCATTGCGGTGGCGACCCCCGGCGGCGAAGAGCGTTATGAGATTTCGGAAGTCAGCTATCACACACCTGAAGCTGACGATCATGAGGACACCGCTTGAAGCAGAAGTGGGACATATTCTGCAAAATTGTCGACAACTTCGGCGATATCGGTGTTTGCTGGCGGCTTTCAAAACAGCTATCCACCGAGTACGGACTGCAAGTACGTTTATGGGTAGACGACCTCGCAGTGGCGAAAAAACTGATCGCCAACCTGGATATCAATACAGCCAGCCAGCTTATTCAAGATATTGAGATTTGCCACTGGACTGACGACTTCAAGGCTGCCACTGTGGCCGATGTCGTCATCGAAGCCTTTGGCTGCGAGCCGCCAGCAATCTACCTCGCAGCCATGGCAGTAAAAAAACCGGTGTGGATTAACCTGGAGTATCTTTCCGCCGAGCAGTGGGTTGATGATTTTCATGCCAAAAGCTCACCGCATCCGGCAAGCGGGCTTACCCGATATTTTTTCTTTCCCGGCTTTACCGAACAGACGGGCGGCCTGATCAGGGAGCAAGGACTGCTCGCCGCGCGCAATGACTTCCAGAACTCGGCTAGTGCACAGCAGGCCTTCTTACACGGCCTGCATATTGCAGATGACAACGCACTCAAGGTTTCCCTGTTCGCTTATCCGCATGCGCCTGTAGCCTCATTACTGGACTGCCTGAAGGCATCGTCTCGACCTGTGGTGTGCCTGGTGCCTGAAAGCAGCATTAGCACTGCCATTTCGGCCTACTTCGGCAAACAGAAAATTCAGCCTGGCGAAAGCGTTGCTAGTGGCAACGTGCGCTTGCAGCTCATTCCTTTCCTGACGCAACAGGACTATGACAAGCTGCTATGGGCATGCGATATCAATTTTGTACGTGGGGAGGATAGCTGGGTACGTGCAGTCTGGGCGGGTAAGCCCTTTATCTGGCAGCCATACTTGCAGCAGGAAGATACCCATATCACCAAGCTGACTGCTTTTCTTGACCGCTACTATTCAACCCTGAGTGCAGCTGCAAAGGCAGCCGTCTATGCCTGTCACCTGGACTGGTGCAAGCAGCAACTTACCCAGCAGCACTGGGAGAATATTCTGGGTAATCTACCGGCATTGCAAGCTCACCACATTGAGCAATTAGAGCAACTAGAGCAACTCGCCTCGCAACCCGACCTTGCCGCTAAGCTAGTGATTTTTTGCCAAAATCGGTTATAATCACGCGCCTTATCCAACTAACTTTTTTAAGACAATCCTCTTTATCAAGAGGATTGTCGCAGGACTCAATATGAAAACAGCTCAGGAACTCCGCGTCGGTAACGTAATCATGATCGGCAACGATCCACTGGTAGTGCAAAAGGCCGAATACAATAAGTCAGGCCGTAGCTCAGCCGTCGTGAAAATGAAATTCAAGAACCTGCTCACGGAAGCACCGAGCGAAAACATCTACAAGGCTGACGATAAGTTCGAAGTAGTGACACTGGAAAAGAAAGATGTCACCTTCTCCTACTTCGCAGACCCGATGTACGTGTTCATGGATACTGAATACAATCAGTATGAAGTTGAAGCAGAAAATATGACAGACGCCCTCAACTTCCTGGAAGACGGCATGGAATGTGAAGTAGTGTTCTACAACGAAAAAGCGATTTCCGTTGATTTACCAAACTCTGTGGTCCGTGAAATCACCTACACTGAGCCAGCAGTCAAGGGCGACACTTCCGGCAAGGTAATGAAGCCAGCCCGAATCTCAACCGGCTTTGAATTACCCGTACCATTATTCTGCGCAACCGGCGATAAGATCGAAATCGACACCCGCACCCTGGAATACAAAAACCGCGTCAAATAATGCAGTAAGGAAATACCTAAGCTGGTGAATTAAAAGGGAGCAACTGCTCCCTTTTTTGTTGTGCGTCGCGAGCGAAAATCCATGTCCTGTTTTGCGGCTATGCGCACTTATCCAGTGCGAGCCCATGTCTACTATAGTCTCCCGGCAATATCCAACACGCCTCAATTTAATGCACTGGCCCACTTTCAGCACTCATTTGGCAACATTCCCATAGGGCTATCCTTAGTGAATACGTGAGATTAGCCTGATGGCACAAGCTTTGCTTACTGGTCCTTGATTCTGCTTTTACACTTTAAGCTCTTTACGTCATTTGACTCAGTTTTTACATTTAGGAACCCCTCTCTTATCACTATGTTAAAAAAGCTTGAAGATTTATCCCCGGAGACTCAACGCCAAAGACGCGCAATTCACCTCGGATTAACCAGTATTTTAAGCCAGGATGAAGCTAACGCGGCACTCGAGAGCTGGTCCATATATTTCAGCGAGACCGGCTCTGTATTTTCCGGGCTCAATGCGTTTGCCAGGGATATATGCGATAGCTTCGGTAAAACCGGGCAGCATCGCGAATTAGTCAAAGCGCTAAACCGCGCCTTACTCAATAAAGAAAACACCCCACCCAAGGCGGCAGCTCAGGCCGCCACTCCGGGCAGAGCCGTTGAGGAACAAGAGCGCCCTGCGGCAGAGCCTGCATCAGCAGATCAAGCGATCTCGACTCCTGACTTTCTGACATTCCAGTATTTCCTGCTCAACCTGCTACGGCTGGTTGAAGGAAACCGCGATGACTTGAGGTTCAGTGCACGTAGATTTTTAGAGGAAGTGATAAAGCACATGCCCTGGTCTGAGGCACAGCAACAACAGCTGTTATCGTTACTTTTGCATGGCACGGCAGTGCAAACAAGAACTTACCGACCCGATCAACTGAAAGCGTTTCTCAAGCACTTCCGCTCCTGGATGAATGACGAATTAGGCGCTGCTGTTGCCGACAACCTATTTAACCTGGCACTAAAGGAAACGGAGGGAACTGCATTTGGTACGCAATATTCGCCGCAAAATTTTATTTAGTATGAATGGGCAACAAAGCATTGAACCCCATGGCACACCGATTGCTTTTACAGATCAGTGTGTTGTAAATACAAACCTCGTTATTTTAATAACGCCCAGTCACTAAAAATACTAGTAGCTGAAATTTAAGTAATACAAACTTAAGGTGAGGTAGAAAATGTGTTTATTAAAAACAAGTATATGGGCACGCATATTAATCCTTGGTTGCCTGATCATGGCAACCCCTGCGCTAGCAGACAATGCAACGCAAGCTAATGAAACCGGCAACTCAGTACAGGCTGATCAAGCAGGTAGGGCGCCGGAAGCAGGCAGTACAGAAAGCGCTACGATAGACTCGCCGCCATCTCCAGCAGTGATCGACGAAGCAGCGGCTGAACCAGCCGTTGCACCGCCAGCGCCTACCGCACCTTATCTGGTCAAGTTTGACCAGATAAGCTCAGGGGATACTGCCTGGATGATGACTTCAACCGCACTGGTATTGCTGATGACCATCCCCGGCCTAGTGCTGTTCTATGCCGGCATGGTGCGCAAAAAGAATGTGCTATCCACTGCCCTGCAGAGCTTTGCGATTTGCTGCCTGATCAGCGTGATTTGGGTAGTCATAGGTTACAGCCTTGCGTTTACCCCCAGCGACAGCCCCTTTATCGGCAGCCTGGATCGGATGTTTCTATCAGGGCTCAGCTATATCAAGGACACCAGCCAGCTTAGCGTCAGCCATATTGCGCCTAGCATTCCCGAGTCGGTGTTCATTATGTTTCAGATGACTTTCGCCATTATCACACCGGCCCTCATCGTAGGGGCATTTGCAGAACGCATGCGCTTTACCGCGATGCTGGTATTTATGAGCCTGTGGTCGATTTTTGTCTACGCGCCTGTCGCGCACTGGGTATGGGAGCCATCCGGCTTTTTTGCTTCGCAGGGCGTACTCGACTTTGCCGGGGGTACCGTAGTGCACATCAACGCCGGGGCGGCTGGCCTGGTTTGCGCCTACATGCTGGGGCCAAGAAGTGGCTATGGAAAAGTGCCTTTTGTTCCCTATAACCTGGTTTATACCCTGGTCGGGGCCTCGTTGCTGTGGGTGGGCTGGTTCGGTTTCAATGCCGGCTCTGCCGTGGCCGCTGATGGTCGTGCCGGCATGGCCATGCTGGTCACACAAATAGCGACTGCTGTGGCAGCGATGACATGGATATCCATCGAATGGATTATCAAGTCACGCATCACCATGCTGGGATGCGCTTCTGGCGCGGTTGCTGGACTGGTTGCCATTACTCCTGCCTCCGGCTTTGTCGGGGTACCCGGCGCATTGGCTATCGGCCTGGCGGCAGGAGTATGTTGTTACTGGGGCGCTACCGGACTCAAACGACTACTAGGCGCGGATGATGCGCTGGACGTGTTCGGCATACACGGTGTAGGCGGACTGGTTGGCGCTATCCTTACCGGTGTTTTCGTAGACAAGGCCATCAGCGGAGCGGAAGGCAGCGTTATCATGCAAACCGTCGCTGCATTAGGAACACTGCTCTATAGCGGCATCGTTACCCTCATCCTGTTATTCATCGTCGACTTTGCAATAGGTTTGCGCGTGGATGCTGAAGAAGAACATGACGGCCTGGATCTGACACAACATGCAGAAAGGGTGCTCTGATGAGCGAAACTGAAAAAACCTCGGTAGCGGCATTAATCAGCGTGATATTGCGCCGCAAGCTGAATCGGGTGATAGACGTTAAATGGCTGGTAAAAAATCAGGATTACGCTCGCGAGATTATCAACATCTCCCGCGAGCTCGATCTGCCGGACTTATCCGACTATGCCAATCACTTGGAAAGCCTCATGTTTGGCAGTATCCAGTCAACGCCTGCCGCCAAACCCAAACCTGTCAGTGTAGAAACACCGGTATCCACAACAGACTTAGCAGATGGCAATGATGACGAAGATGATGGTGGCGAGATCGACACCAGTAAATACGTAGGTCATTTACGCTAAATTCCCCCGCAACTAACTGACAGACTCCAGAATATGGAATCTGCCAGTTAGTTCGCCACTGCATGCCCCCTGCCAAGCCTGGTAAAGCAGCGTGATTTATCCTGCAATTATTGCCAGATGAGCACATAGCTACCAATTTTTGCATGAAACCCCATCCCCCCATACACCCAACATATTTCGTAAAATTATATTTTTATTATTAAAAATCATTGAGTTAAGTTAATCACAGAAACACGTTACTCGATTGGCACAGTGGTTGCAAACAGTACTCCCTGACAAAGCTACAGATATCTTGATGTAGCGGCATGTATCAATTGGGGAGTTATGGTTTGAAGTTTTTTGTATCCGGTAAAAATCAGCACCGCAAGGTTTCATTTACGTTAGTCATCGGGCTTACCGCTGTGCTGCTTTGGCTAGGCTTGCGCTTTGTACTCATGCTGGATATCGGTGTTAGCAAAATGAGCCTGCCCCAGACGCTCACTGCTTTTAGCTGGGGCGCCTGGTTCGATGCCAGCACACTGGCATATTTGATCAGCCCGTGGCTGATCATTTCCGCAATCACGCCTCAACCATGGCGCAGTCATCGCTGGATGCATATTTCACGTTGGGCTTTGACATGGCTGGTGATCGCCGCCCTGCTCTTTGGCGTCGTGGCGGAGTATATTTTCTGGCAGGAGTTCACCACCCGCTTTAACTTCATCGCGGTAGATTACCTGATCTACACCACAGAAGTCATCGGCAATATCCGCGAATCCTATCCCGTGCCATTAATGCTAACCATCATCGCGATATTCGTCAGTCTGGGAGTTTGGGGCCTGTCCCGCTTAGTGGATTTTGATGACCAACCACGCAGCCTCAAACACCGTACCGGGTTAGTGGCCCTAGCGTTACTGCTACCCGGTGTCAGCCTGATGGCAGCCAATGTCGACCAGATGCAGCAAACCACTAACGCCTATGCCAATGAACTGGCAGGCAACGGGCTATTTAGTCTGGCTGCCGCCATGCGCCGTAATGAGCTGGACTACGACAAGTTTTACCAGACCATGCCGCAGGAACAAGCTGATGCAACGCTCAAGGCGTTAAACATTGAACGGCTCCCGCTATCTCAAGCGATCACAAACCAGGCAATATCAAAACAAGAAGCCGCAGCCCTGCCGGGACCAGAAACAATGGGGGGGTTCAGCCGACGCCCAAAAAATGTCATCCTGATTACGGTAGAAAGCCTTTCCGCAGAATACCTGGGCAGCTACGGCGGGCAGGAAAACCTGACGCCTTATCTGGATAAAATTGCAGCGCAAGGCCTCAAATTCGAGCATGTGTTTGCAACCGGCACGCGCACCGTACGCGGGCTGGATGCATTAAGTCTGGGGATACCGCCGATTCCGGGGCAGGCCATTATCCACAGGCCAAATAACGAACATCTTGCCACCATAGGCGAGTTCCTTGAAGCACAAAGCTTTAAGACTTTCTTCATTTATGGCGGCTATGGCTACTTTGACAACATGAATGCCTATTTTAGGGCCAATGATTACCATGTCGTTGACCGTACCGATTTTGACAGCAAAGAGATAGCGGCAGAAAACGTGTGGGGAGTAGCCGACGAAAGCCTGTTCAACCATACCTTGAAAACGCTGGACGAAGTGCATGGGCAGCCGTTCTTCGCCCAAGTGATGACGACCAGTAATCACCGCCCCTTTACCTATCCAGAAGGCCGGATTGATTTGCCCCAAGGCCATCGCGCAGGCGCAGTTAAATACACGGATTACGCCATAGGTAAATTCATAGAGGATGCCAAATCAAAACCCTGGTTTAAGGATACCCTGTTCGTGATTGTGGCCGACCACTGCGCCTCCGTGGCAGGGAAAACGCGGCTGCCAGTGGCCAAATACCACATTCCGCTGATTTTCTACGCACCGGATATGCTTAAACCCGGTAGTTACCAGCGTATGGCCAGCCAGATTGATATCCCGCCTACCCTGCTCGACCTGCTGGGTAAAGAAGGTGATAAAAACTTCTTTGGCGAATCACTCTTCAAATTTGAGAAGCAGCCAGCCAGGGCATTCATCAGCAACTACCAGGAGCTGGGTTATTACAAAGACAACCAGCTCATCGTGCTATCGCCTAAGCGTAAAACCGAGGCATTTAAGGTAGACCCTGTCACGCTGGAGTCTGAACCGACAGCTATCAACCCAGCGTTACTGAAGGAGGCCATCGCCTATTATCAAACGGCTGCCCGCTCATTCAAGGTTGGGGCCTTGAAAGAACATGCAGACAGCAATATGGACTGGAACAAAAAATACGCGAGCCTCTACCTGCCAAAGAACACCAAGCTGTGATGTGAGCCGGTTGATGCCTCGCTCACATAATCCCTATCATTTGTCACATAAAAATGCTCAAATATTGAGATGAGCCAACAACCAGCCGTATTAACCACGCAGCAAACCGCCAAGGCCGACCGCCTCACCATGGCGGTGGGCATCTCCGCCAACGAACTCATGGCAAATGCCGGCCTGGCAGTAGCGCGTGAGATCAAGCAACGCTGGTCTCCACGACGTGTCACGGTACTATGCGGCCCCGGCAATAATGGCGGTGATGGCTTTGTGGTAGCCAACCTGCTGGCAGCGGAGGGTTGGCCTGTGCATCTGGCACTGCTGGGTGAACGCGAAAACCTGCAAGGCGAGGCACGCTACCATGCAGACCAGTGGCAAGCAGTAATCGGCCAGATATCTCCTGTCGCACTTGAAAACGCTGAGCTGGTAGTTGATGCACTGTTTGGTGCCGGACTGACGCGCGCACTGGAAGGCGATGCCGCGGCTATCCTGGCTACCGCCTCTGAAATGCGCATCCCCATCATAGCCATTGATGTACCTAGCGGCCTGATGGGCAATACCGGCGAGGCTCTTGGGGCTGTTCCCTGCGCACTTACCGTCACCTTTTTCTGCAAAAAACCAGCCCATGTACTACAGCCTGGCCGCCAGCTATGCGGCGAGGTTGTGGTAGCTGATATTGGCATCAAGCCTGGTGTGCTGATGCAAATCATCCCCACGACTTTTGAGAACTGCCCATCACTGTGGCAGGCAAGTTTCCCCAGGCTAGATGCAAGCAGCCATAAATATACGCGCGGCCATGCCTTAGTTTATGGCGGCTACCCCATGACAGGTGCAGCCCGCATGGCAGCCCGCGGAGCAGCCAGGGTAGGCGCAGGGCTCACCACCATCGCCGTACCGGAAGTGGCTTTCCCCATCTATGCCGCAACATTAACCAGCATCATGGTGCAGCCCATCGCCAGGCCTGATGATTTTGAACGCCTGTTAAACGATAAGCGCATCACCGCCTATCTCATAGGCCCCGGCATAGGCAATGATGAAAAAGCAAAAGACCGCATCCTGGAAAGAACACTGGCCATGCTGGGCACCGGCCAAGCCATCGTCATTGATGCCGATGCCATTACCGCCTTCAGGAACAACCTCACCAGGCTCAAGCGCGCCATCAAAGGCCCTTGCGTCATCACCCCTCACGAAGGGGAGTTCAGCAGGCTGTTTAGCACCATAGACGCGACCAAGGACAAACTCACGCGCGCGCGCCTGGCAGCGCAGGAAAGCGGAGCGATTATCGTATTAAAAGGCAGCGACACTGTCATCGCCGCACCGGATGGCCGGGCCATCATCAATAGCAACAGCCCACCGACGCTTGCCACAGCAGGCTCTGGCGATGTATTGAGCGGCATCATTCTCGGCTTGTTGACTCAAGGCATGGAGCCTTTTTATGCCGCCGCCGCCGCAGTATGGCTACATGGAGAAGCTGCCAATGAGTTTGGTGCAGGGCTGATCGCAGAAGATCTGCCGGAATTGCTGCCTAAGGTTCTCACCAAGCTATATGCCTCGGTAGCGGCAGATAAGTTGGTAACCCACTAAGACTAGCCTTTTGATTGATTCGGGGTTTTTACA
>JBAZTJ010000047.1:0-8100 GCA_041662005.1 Candidatus Methylopumilus sp. | reverse complement strand
CCTCCAGGCCTGTACCAGCCGGCAAATGTATAACTCGGCTCAGGGCGCACGCCAGAATGAGTGCAGAAAAATCATGGATAACGCAGCAAGAGACCGCTGCTTTGAAAATGCTGACAAACAATACGATCAGTACTCAAAAGAGGTACAAGAGATCAATAAATGATTTGTCTATTTTTAGTCCTCAAACAGAAGAGCTATATTGCCGCTGTTGTTGAACAGCGGTTATGTTGCCAATGCTAGAATAAGCACTAATTAAACAACCATATAAACGAGAGAGAACCCGATGAAAAAAACATTAGCTGTATTGATAGCCCTTTGCTTTATGAGCGGCTGTGTAGTGGTATCTGACGGCCACTGCCCTCCCGGCCAAGCCAAAAAAGGCCGCTGTATCTAACAGATGAATTAAGTCGAAACTAGCTTTCCATTAAACAAAAAAGCCTTGGAATTATCCAAGGCTTTTTTGTAATTACCAGGCAGTATGCATTAAGACAATCTGCGCTTAGCAATAAATCCTAGTAAGCCCAGACCAGCTAAAAGCATGCCGTAAGTTTCAGGCTCTGGAACCGGAGTGTTTACATACCAGGCGCTGCCACCTTGCTCACGCGTCAAACCCTGCACATGAAGCGCGAACTGGTTGCCTTCGAAACTGACTGGATTAGCAAATGTTGCTGTCCAGGACACCGATTCATTGGCAGTCAAGCGAGCTTGCTGCGGGCCGGTCAAATCAAACCTGAACTCCCACTCACCAAGCGGGCCACCACCATTAGCTGCCGATACCGGGGCTCCGCCCACTACGTTTGAAATAGTAGGAAGCGCATTGGAATCTGGCGCAATATTAACGGCAATAGCACCAATAAAAGCACCTGTAGTAAACAATGCATTTAAATCAAATGCGCTAAGCGTAAAGTCGTAAACATTGCCGCTGCCGGTTACTGAAAGCGTCGCAAAAGTTTCAGGCGGCTGATAGCTTCCGGACAGCAAAGTGCCATAGTCTTCAGTCACCGCCAGTGCTGGAGTAGCTATTATTAATGAAGCTATTACGATACAAAAGTTTAAAAATTTAGACATGATTTTCCCCTTCAAACATAGGTGTTACTAGGCCGTAACACTGAGGTTAATTTATCATTTTAAAAGCTTTTGACAATAGTCCGAACGGACTAATGATAAGGCGGATAATCAGAATATTTTAATTTAAATTCAATTATTTATAATTATAGTCAAACTAAAAATTCCATTATTTAATCCATTTTCAGCAAACACCTACCGAGAAAATATGCGCGCTGTAAGCATCCAGCCGCACATATAAACCGTGTGCCCGTACATCATCTTGCTCACGTAAATATTGCTCATCGTTCAGTAAGTCATCGAATGCATAGCGGGATGCTTGCGGCAACTCTTCAGCAATAAAAATACGCCCTTGAGACACCGCAGCGGAGAGATTCACCACCACTAGCCTGTACCCTGTCGATGACAGCCAACGGTAGGCTATCAGGTCGGCATGCGAACCATCTGTATCTGGCAACACATCCAGCAACTGCCACGCTCCTTCATGAAATACTTCATCGCTGGCGATGTGCAAGACTTTCTCATACATGTTCAACAGTGCAGCATCGGGTGTTTCTTGAGCGGCGGCATTCAGCGGCATGGGCAGGTGTATAGCCTTACCTTCAAACTGCCCCTGATGGAAAAAACGCAGGCCGGGCAAGGTTGCAATCAATGCAGCAAACGCCGTCAATGTGTGTAGGCCAAAAACTGCCGCACTGCGCGGTTCATCATGGTTCTCCAGAAAGCGCGCCATACGCCCCTGGTAAGCCACATCTGCGGTCAGGTGCGCCCTCACCTCGCGCGCGGGTGAATGGCACAGGCGATCGTAAAGACGCTTGTCATAGGTGTAATTAAACCCAAGATCCTGCAACTGGTGTTCCATGTCCCAGTACACTTCTGCCATCCAGATAAAATTTGCGGGGAGCGCGGCGATCGCGTCCTGCCAGAAGTGCGTGGCCGGGCATGGGCGGTGCAGCAATAGGTGTTGCCAGGTTTTGCCGAAGATTTCATTGAGCACCAGCATGGCCATGTCACAGCGCAATCCATCACAATGCTTGGCAATAGTGCGCAACACCCCGATCAAAGCAGCGCGTGTATCCATATTGTAGAAATCAAGCTGGGCAGTATCTGCCCAAGGCGCAAAGTATGGGTCGCGCCCACGTGCCACATAATAAGGTGCTGCGTCTGTAGGCTCTATCAAATGATACGCGCTTGGGTCACGATGAAAATCATCTTCAGTGCCGCGCAGAAAATACTCGGGGTGGCTTTCGATCCAGTGATGATCCGGCCCGGTATGGTTGGGCACAAAATCTAAAATCAACCTCATACCACGCGCATGCAGCTTGGCTCTCACAGCATCCAGTTGCTCACAACTGGCAATGTGCGCGTCAGGCTGGTAATCAGAAATCGAGAAAGGCGAGCCGACGACATTGGCTATGGTCCAGCCCGGCAGTGCGTGGTCAAACCCCTTGAATGCATGCGCATCGGTACGGAAGATATGCCGCCCGGCATGGCTACGTTGCCAGATGCCCATCAGGTAAACAATGTCGAAGCCCAGTGACTGAATGTGATCCCACTCGGCATCAGGCACATCGGCTAATTTGATTTGATGCCCAGCCTGAGCCGACAAGGTATCGAGCCATGCCCAAGTATTGATCTGGTAGAGATGAGGGTGCGGCTTTAACCGGTTAACAATCGCGGACGGTTTTGATTGACTATGCGGCATTGAGAAATGGCTGATGGTTGACATGGCTCTCTCCCCATTTATTTTTTGATTATTGATAGGCCAGCTTTTTATCCCATCATATGCCTAACTCTGCTGAATGATAAGTGCTTGCTCTAATGGCAAAAAATATCTCAGATCAGTTTTATACCGGCCAAGTTTCCAGCTGATCAGTCTGGACGTGCTGTACCCCGGTGCGGCCAATCCGTTTTCATGGATGATCGAGATGATGGATTTTAAGAAGGAGAAAATATTTTTTTGAAACGCGAGTGACGGAGTACCAGACTGGTGGTGCATTAAGGTGGGACTAGTTAGCTTTACTCTCAGAAGGTGGGCGAAATTTTTCCACGCCTTTTTGTTGCCTTTTGAGCATTCAACACTTTTAACTCACCATCCATAACGAATTGCGTTATATAACGCGTAGCGTTACAATTATTCATGATTCTAAACTTTGCATGTAAACAAGCAGCCAAAATCTGGGCTGGTGAAGTTTCTAAAAAGTTGCCTAGAGAGATACAGCAAGTCGCTTTGCGCAAGCTATTAATGCTGGATAAAGCGCTCAATCTGGATGATTTAAGAATACCGCCAGCCAATCGCCTGGAAGCTTTAGTAGGCAATAGAAAAGGCCGGCATAGTATTCGCATCAATGACCAGTGGCGCATATGCTTTATCTGGACCGAGGCTGGCGCGGATCAAGTGGAAATTGTTGATTATCACTAAGGACTAAGGAAAGATTATGGACACACTAAACAACATTCACCCCGGTGAAATTCTATTGGAAGAGTTTTTAAAACCAATGAACATCAGCCAGAATAAACTCGCCAATGCGATAGGCGTACCACCGCGCCGCATCAATGAGATCGTACTTGGCAAAAGGACGATTACCGCCGATACAGCCTTGAGGCTAGCCAAAGTTTTTGGTAATTCGGTGCAGTTCTGGATGGGATTGCAGGATGAGTATGAGGTTCGGGAAGCAAGGCTATCGATTAAAGAGCAGCTTGAGCTGGTGATGCCGATTGCGGCTTGATTAACAAACTAAAGTTAATTGAAGCTGACTATTTTGCTGGTTATGCACTGGATGAAGCTAGCCTGTCACTAAATACTTCTCAATGGCGCCACTCATTTTTTAAAATGGCATACTAGCGACATGAAGCCTGAATTGCTCCTGGAACTTTTAAAAGAAGTCGAACAAGAAGACCCAATAGACTTCTCCGGTCTGCCTTTTGATGAAAAGGATTTGCGCCAACTAGCCTGTTTGAATGTAGCGGAGATCATCAACAATTGGCCTCAAGGCACTTCTGAACAGGATAAGGAAATGCTGATGGCTGCCACTGTAGTCAGGCTAGTGCTTGAAAATATGGTATTGCAAGCAAGGCTCGCCATTTTGATGCAAGAGGGATATTAGCCCGGTTATGTTGCTCACAGTAAAAAACTGTCCGCAAACACGCCCCTCTTAAACCAAAATCAAAAATAATTAAATTACCCACCCATTCCGAATAGGATAAACAATGAGTTCCAAACTTCAAAATCTACCAGTCCTTGCCCTACTAGTAGTATTTTCCCAATTTTCCCATGCTGCACCTACAAATAACCAGATAAAGAAAGTTATGACGGAAAAGTCGATTCCTAACTGGAGAGCTGCAACAGAACAATCTAAGACAGTTGTAAACTCGCCTCCCAATAATACTTGGAAGAAAGACTGGGAAATACTGGATCTGGAGTCAATTAAAGGGAATGGGAAAAGTGCCCTAAATAAAGCCAGCGACCCTAAGAATGTAAGCGATTTGCAAGGAAATGCTATATGGCTTCGCTGGAAAATACTCTCAGGCAATGCTGATGGTAGATATTCATACGCTTACTCTTACCTTCTATCTCTTATGAAAGATGCTGGAGGAAACTTATCGCAAGAGATAGCTGTGTTTCTTTATAACGCTCGACTGTCACTTTCTATCGACGGAGCAAGATGCGAAGATCGATCAAGTATCGACAGCGTAATTGCTGGCTATGAATCACAAAGAAACTTACTCCCCATATTGGAAATGGTAGATAAGTTACCTCAAAAAGTGAAAGCGGTAGCACTATTAGAAGCCGTTGCAATAGAAGAAATGCGCGGCGAGCGCACTGGTACAGAGTACCTTTGCGGAGCAGGAACTAAAATTATGAAAGATGCTTTAAATCAAGGTCGACAATTTGAAAAATTACCCGATAACGCATCTGAAAATGCGGGTATAAATTCAAAGGGTAATACTTATGGTGTGGATATTACTGGAATTAAACCAAGTTTAATTTCCGAAGTGGATTGGCAAAAAAAACGTCGGGAGATTTTAGAACTAAGCATATCAAATGCAGCTAAATCTTTATAAGATTACATAAAAATACCAACAGAAAAAGTTGGCATTTCAATGACAACATAAAATCATAAGTTATTGATCTTTTGTCTAGTAGATAGGGAATCGGCCATCCTGACCAGCCAGAGCGCCTGCATGCGCTCTGTTGTTCGCAGGCTCGCCGCATGCGGCTCGAATTCCCTGCTCACCCCCCGTCCCGGGGGTTCGATTCCCCCCGGCACACCAGAGCATATAAACAAAAAGGGCTACCCAGATTGGGTAGCCCTTTTTGTTTATTGGTGGAGCCGGGGGGAATCGAACCCCCGTCCGCAAGCCCTCCACAGACAGTTCTACATACTTAGCCTGGTTGTTTAGTTTGATCTTGCATGCACCAACCGACAAGCGACTGCAAGACGAGTTACCTTGGATTTAATGAGGTGCTAAGTAACCCAGCACTTCACGTATCCCGTGTATATGACGCTGCGATGGTTTTAAGGCCACCCACCCCACGGGAGAGATGGTGCAGCGTCCAGCCGGATTTAAGCGGCTAGAGCGTAAGTTTCGTCGTTTGCGACTATACTTTTTTCAGTTGTATTTACGAGGTAGCTGATCCTCGGTATGCCCTGCACTGCTTTGCAACCCACGTCGAAACCTGGTCGGCCCCTGATGGTTTTAAAGCCACTGATTTGATCAATCAGCTTTAACACGTTTACTGCTTGGTTATGACTTGAGCTGGCTTGTGTAAGTTCAGCCCAAGCCTGAATTATACGCGCTATTTGTTGTGAGCACGCACCAGACGGCCTTTTTCACGCTCCCAATCGCGCTCTTTCTCGGCCTCGCGCTTGTCGTACTGTTTTTTACCCTTGGCCAGGCCGATCTCGATTTTGATGCGGCCACCCTTAAAGTGCATGTCCAGCGGCACCAGCGTATAGCCCGCGCGTTCCACCTTGCCGATGAGCTTGGCGATTTCTTCGTTATGCAGCAACAGCTTGCGGGTACGGATAGAATCCGGCCGCACATGGGTGGAGGCAGAACCTAAGGGCGTGACATGGCAGCCGATGAGGTATATCTCGCCGCGCTGGATGATGACGTAGGCTTCTTTGATATTGATACGATTATCGCGGATGGCTTTGACTTCCCAGCCTTCGAGGACGATACCGGCTTCGTACTTTTCCTCGATAAAATAATCGTGGAACGCTTTTTTGTTTTGGGCGATGCTCATGGCTATGGGTTATGGCTTAAAATTGTATTTTACTCTAGTTAATAAACACGGGCAGTATTGATAGATGGCGCAGGTTAACAAAACAGTTTTGGTGGGCTACTCTGCAGCACAGATGTACGCACTGGTAGACGCTGTGGAACAATACCCGGAGTTTCTGCCATGGTGTGGCGGCGTGGACTTGATTCAGCGCGACGAGGTGACTACGACAGCCACTTTGCATATCGATTTCCATGGCCTTAAGCAGCATTTCACTACTGAGAATAAAAAAACGTTTCCCAGTGCGATGGAAATCAAGCTCAAGGATGGTCCGTTTCGGCATCTGGAAGGCCACTGGCGCTTTATTGCGCTGGCTGATGATGCCTGCAAAATCGAGTTTCAGTTAAGTTACGAGTTTTCCAGCGGATTTCTGGAGAAAATCATCGCGCCTGTGTTCAGCCATATTGCGAATACCTTTGTAGACGGGTTTGTAGTGCGTGCCGAACAAGTTTATGCTGCGAAATAATTGATAGAGAGTCAGGTTGAATATGAGTCACGATTTAATGGTTGAGGTGGCGTATGCCTTACCTAGCAAACAGATCATCATACCGGTTAAAGTGCATGAGGGCGTGACTGCGGAAGAAGCCATACTCGCCTCCGGCATTTTGCAGCAGTTTCCTGAAATCGATTTAAGCATTAACAAAATTGGCGTATTCGGCAAACTCAGTAAGCTGGACGCACCGCTACGGGATTTGGATCGGGTTGAGATTTACCGGCCGCTGATTGCCGACCCCAAGGAAGTAAGACGCCAGCGCGCCTCAGAAGGAAAAGTCATGAAAAAGGGTGGCGGTGAAGCCACCCCTGAGGGTTGATACAGAAAAACAACTTACCCCAGCTTACCAGAGCTAGTTGCAGGCTGCAGCAACCTCTTTTTCAGCAACTACAGCTTCATTTTTGATACTGGTCTCATCCAGATATTCGCGCTCACCTTTGGCATTTTCTTTATAAACAGGCACACCCTGTTTGAGTTTCTGCAGGTTCTCCTTGGCTGCGACACAGGCCTTCTCTTTAGCTTTACGTTGCGCTTCTTTTTGGTCTGTGGTCTTGCCTGCGCTATCCCCCGGAGTCGCAGATTTATCGTCGGCTTTACTCCCTACAGTTTTATTTGCCTGTTGAGAGGTATCAGTAGCAGCCACTGAGCCGCTCGCGGGTTTTTTCGATTTAAGGGACTCAAATGGGGTATTACCTTGTGGAGCGATGTCAGAATAACGGGTCACGCCATCCTTATCCTTCCATTTGTAGACTTCAGCACTTACATTTGCTGTCACCATGGCTAACAGTAAAATCCCCATCAAAAATCTCATCACTTATCCCCTAAGCACTTTTAATAATTAGCTGATAACAGTCTATGACTTCAAACCTTTTGAAGCAAGTCCATGTAGAGTGCAATGGAGCGCTTCACGGTGTAGTTGTCTGTAATAAATTGGCGCGCGGCTTTCCGCATTGTCTTGAATTTATCCGGATTATCCAGCACCTCCTCTACCCTGTTGGCGATATCCACCGGTGAGAAGAAATCCACCAGCAGCCCGTTCTTGCCATCCTCAATAACTTCCTTAACGGGTGCGGTATCGGATCCGATGACAAGACATCCTGCTGCCATTGCTTCAAGCATTGACCAAGAGAGTACGAAAGGCACCGTCAGGTATACGTGGGCAGACGAAATCTGCAGAATATTCAGGTATATCGGGTATGGTACTCTCCCGAGAAAATGGACCCGATTCAAATCCAGATCAACCTCTGACAACATG
>JBAZTJ010000046.1:0-17842 GCA_041662005.1 Candidatus Methylopumilus sp. | reverse complement strand
GCTGAATATGCATCGTCAGGAGATTAGCGGCAAGTCGCTTGCACTGGTGCTTGCATACTACCCATTCATGACATTCAAGGTCATTGCCGCGATCTACTGGCAGGCACTTTGGCTCTGGCTCAAGCGCGTACCTTTCATAACCCACCCCAAACTCGACGATAACACCCTATAACCATGAACAACTCCCTGCCCAGCGTGACCACACTCAGCCAGCTAGCGCCAAAAAAACGCACTGGCTGGCTACAAAACCTTGCCCGTGACCTTGTCACATCAAGGTTAAAAAAACTTAGCTACGGCAGGCTGAAAGTCATTGAAGATCAATCTATTAAAGAGTTTGGTAACAACAATGGTTTAAGCGTCACTATCCATGTGCATGACCCGCGCTTCTACGGTGAAATGGCTTTCGGAGGCTCGATTGGCGCTGGCGAGGCCTATATGCTGGGTTACTGGAGCAGCGACAACCTGACCAATCTGATACGCCTGATGGTGCTGAATCAGGATGTGATGGATGACCTGGAAGGCGGCATGGCATGGCTGGCAAAGCCGCTCCTGAAGTCCTTGCACTGGATGAACCGCAATACGCAGGATGGCAGCCGCCGCAATATCGCGGCACATTACGATCTGGGCAATGACATGTTCCAGCTGTTTCTGGATCCCACCATGATGTACTCATCGGCCATCTTCGACACGCCTGAGATGACGCTTGAGCAGGCCTCTATCAGCAAGCTGGACCATATCTGCCGTAAACTGAAGCTGAGTCCGGCCGATCATGTGGTCGAGTTCGGTACCGGCTGGGGCGGTTTCGCCATCCACGCGGCTAGCCACTATGGTTGCAATGTCACTACTACCACGATATCCAAGGCGCAGTTTGAGCTGGCGACAGCCCGCATCAGGCAAGCTGGACTGGATCATAAAGTGACAGTGTTATTAAGCGATTACAGGGACTTGCAAGGTAAATTTGACAAACTGGTTTCTATTGAAATGATAGAGGCCGTGGGCCATGCTTTTTACGATACCTACTTTGCCAAATGCGCAGATTTGCTCAAGCCCGAGGGCATGGCGCTGATACAGGCGATTACCATTGCTGACCAGCGCTATGAGTCCGCCAAGAACTCGGTAGACTTCATCCAGCGCTACATTTTCCCCGGTAGCTGCATTCCCTCTGTAACAGCCCTGATCAATAGCGTGACGCGTGCCTCAGATATGCGCCTCTACAATCTGGAAGACATAGGGCCACATTACGCCCGCACGCTTGCCGAGTGGCGTATCCGCTTCTTCGATAACATCGAAAAAGTACGTGCTTTGGGCTACACGGAAGAATTCATCCGCATGTGGGAATTCTACCTGTGCTATTGCGAAGGCGGTTTTGAAGAAAGAGCACTGGGAGATGTTCATCTACTCCTGGTAAAGCCAGCTAACCGCCGCCAGGTGATTACTGCAGGCGCTTGACACAGCCTCCTGGCCTGCCCCACCCTTGCGATTTTTCTATCGCATACACTGCGACAGCGTAGAATTACGTTAAATCCATATTTAATTTCAGGTACTCTAAAGTAAACTACTTTAATACCCGTTATTAAGCTATGGCATTAATTGATGACCTAGCAATTAAACAACTTCTAGTCAAAGGGTCTGGAAGGCCATTAATAGAGCAACCCTAAAGTTGCCTGACATTTATGTTTTATGTATTTTAAAAGTGCATGAATGCTAGATAACAAGCCAGCTAGTCACTTTAAGAAGATAAAGGCATGTTAAAAGCAAATCTTAGCCTCACCCTTATTCGACGACATGTATTTTACGCATGGATCATCACGACTTTCCCATGCGCTGCAGTTGCAGTGGAAGTAACTGCCCCGGCTGGCACCACTCCCCTTATTGACATCCCGCTCGATCAACTGGTCGAAACTGAAGTGATCACGGCGGCAAAGGTTGCCCGGCAAGTGAGCGATGCACCCTCTGCCGTCAGCATTGTGACTGCTGAAGATATCAAGAACTATGGATACCGGACACTGGCAGAGGTCATAGGCAGCATGCGTGGCCTGTATACCTCCTATGACCGCATTTACACCTACATGGGTGGGCGTGGTTTTGGCCGCACTGGCGACTATGCCGGACGCGTCATGCTACTGATTGATGGCTACCAGGCAAATGACAACTTGTACAACGCCTCCTACCTCGGACATGACGGCTTACTGGATACTGAACTAATAGACCGTGTCGAATATGTTTCGGGTCCTGGCTCTGTCACTTACGGCAATGGTGCATTTTATGGAATCATTAATATCATCACCAAAAAAGGCCATGATTTTAACGGCCTGCAAGTCTCCGCCAGCATAGGGAGTTATGGCACCAACAAAGAGCGCATTACTTACGGAAAACGCCTGGATAACGGTGCAGATATTCTGGTTTCAACCTCAGTTTATAAAAGTAACGGCCAGAATCTGCACTTTAAGGAATACAACAGCCCCGCTACCAATAATGGCAATACGAGGAACCTGGATGAAGAAGGTAACCGGCGCTATTTTGCAAAAGCACAATTTGAACAATGGGCGCTGGAAGGTGGCTATGTAAACCGCATCAAGGATGATCCGACCGCGTCCTATGGGGCAGATTTCAATGTACGGCCGAACTGGGTACGCGACGCCAGCGGTTTTGTCAGCCTTAAACATAACGACAGCATCGGTAAAGACGTCAACACTTCTACTCAGCTGTATTATGGTCAATATACCTATAATGCAAGGGCGGCATTTAGTGGCGACCCATACAAAGAGACTGACGTTGGTCGGTGGTGGGGAGTCGATAGCAAACTAACCGATACGCATTTTGCCAATCACAAAATATTGCTTGGCGGAGAGTACCGCAGCGATTATCAGCAGGATTTCTATCTGCCTGTAGGTGCTGTCCGCAACAATAGCTACATGGCCAGCGTTTATGCGCAGGATGAATACACCCTGACAGACAATATCAACCTGAATTTTGGCACACGCCTGGACTACAGTGGCGAAAGGAAGTCCAGCTACATCAGCCCCCGCCTTGCCCTGATGTATTCACCATTAACATCGACCACCATCAAGGCCTCGTATGCGTCTGCATTCCGCAGGCCCAATGCCTATGAGAAGTATTACGACGATGGCACATCGCAGGTTGCCAATACCGGTCTTAAAAAAGAACTCGTCAATGCAGCCGAGCTGGTGCTGGAGCATCGCCCGGACAGCAAAACCCGGCTGTTAGGCTCGCTTTACCATTACTACACCAAAAAACTGATCGCCAGCAATGAGTATGTGTTTGACTCAAGCTTTCAGCAATACATCAACCTGAGTGATAGCAAAACCAAGGGGTTTGATATCGAGCTTGAACGTCGCTGGGATAGCGGCATGCACATCCGCAGCAGCTATGCATGGCAGTTAGCAGAAGATAGCCAGGGTTTATGGCTGACCAACTCGCCCAAGCATCTTGCCAAGCTGAATTTTTCCATGCCGTTCATGCATAAAAAAATGCGTGCCGGCCTGGATTTGCAGTACATCGGTGAACGCGCAAGCGAGTTTCGCACAGTAGTTGGTGGGTATACCCTGGTCAACCTCACACTCACTTCATTAGCCATCGCGCCAAACTTGCAGGTGTCTGCCAGCATCCGCAATCTATTTGCTCGCAACTATGCTCATATTGCCAGTAGCGCGGCCATGCCGATAGCGGCTATTCCTCAAGATGGCCGCAATTTCTGGCTACAGATGACGTACGACTTCAAATGATGCTACGCCACTTTATTAAACTCCTGCTTAGCCTTCTACTGTTCGGTGTAGCTACGACAGTGCACGCAGAAGCAGTACCAGAGACAGAGATGCGGGCTGCCTACCTGTACAACTTTGCCTTATTTACCGATTGGCCAAACCCAACCGGTGATACGATAAGACTATGCATACTCAAAGCTGACCAGACTGATTTTGCTACGGAAAAGATCGAAAATAAACTCATTAATGGCAAGCTACTGACCATCACCACCATCTCCAGCAGCAATGCCGCCAAAGGCTGCCAGATGCTATATATCAGCAGTTATCAAAGCAGCAGCGTGCGTAAAATCGTTGCCGAACTGGAAGATACGCCAGTACTGACCGTCACCGATACGGAAAATGGCGCTGCCCAGGGCATGATGATAGAAATGCTGCTGGACAATAACCGGCTGGGCTTCAAGGTGAACAACAAAGCGGTACGTCGTGCCAACCTCACGCTGAGCGCCAAGCTATTACGCCTGGCCAAAACGATTTACTAGACGCGCCATGTCATTCATTAACCTCTGGAAAAACACCTCCATTAAAATCAAGCTGATGGCGATCTATTTCATCGTCAATATCGCGGCAATGGCGATCGTTTTCTCCATCCTGATCGGCTATGAGTATTACAGTTTCCGCAACACCCTGATAGAAGACCTGAATGTGCAGGCGAAGATCATTGAAAACAATGTCTCGGCCGCCCTCGCGTTTAAAGATAAAAAAAACGCTGAAGAAATCCTTTCGGCCTTGCGGTTTTCCCCCGCAATTCAGCGTGCCGAGATTCGATTGTCGGACGGCAGCCACTTTGCCGAATATCGCAAGCCATCACTCACCTCCAAGGCTCATAGTGATATCAATCTAGCGCAGAGCAACTGGTACCGGCTGATCATGTCGTATGACTTACAGCTAAACAGGCAGGTCGTAGGCAAACTGATGATAGAAGCTGGCCTTCAAGGCATGTACCTGAGCCTGTTCATTTTTTCCTTGATTACCATGCTGGCTGGCTCTCTGGCTCTAGCTGGTGCATTTATCTTATCAAAACGGCTCAACCTCACCATTTCCGAGCCATTGCTCGCATTAACCAAGCTGATCAATCAGCTCACCCTGGAAGAGGATTTCACTGTTCGCAGCAAAGTGACGTCAAAAGATGAAATCGGCCTGCTGTCCAATGGCCTGAACAATATGCTGGACCATATAGAAAAGAGGGATGCAGAGCTTGAGTCTGAGCTGGCGCAGAGAACGCTGGCTGAGAACAACCTGCATCAACTGGCCCATTATGACAATGTGACCGGATTACCTAACCGTCACTTCTTCAACAACTATCTGGAAGATGCCATCAACCAGGCCCGCAATGCCAATTCACCATTAGGGGTGATTTTCATTGATCTCGACAATTTTAAAATTGTTAACGACACGTTGGGCCACCAGGCAGGTGATTCTTTACTCAAGGATGTTGCGCATAGAATCCAGGAAGCTCTGAATGAAACTGATATCGTCTGCCGCATCGGGGGTGATGAGTTTGCCATTATTATGAAGGATGATGCCGAGCCGGGGCAGGCAGAATTCATCGCGAAAAAAATAATCGGCTTGCTGCATACTGCCTTCAATGTGCATAACAACAATATCTACGTAGGTGCCAGCATAGGCATCAGCTTCTTCCCGTCCCAGGCGGCAGAAATGTCTTCGCTGCTGAGCAATGCCGATGCTGCGATGTACCATGCCAAGTCGCTGGGCAAGAACAACTTCCAGCACTATCACGCCGATATGGAAGGTCGTATCCGCAGGCGCCTGCACATGGAAAACAGTTTGCGGCGTGCCATCGATGCGGACGAGCTGGAAATCTACTATCAACCCCAGGTCGATGTGTACACCATGCAAATCACCGGATTTGAGGCTTTGCTGCGCTGGAACCACCCAAAAATGGGCATGATCAGCCCGGCAGAGTTCATCCCACTGGCCGAGGAGTCTGGCTTGATACTGCCTATAGGCGACTGGGTGATGGTGACGGCCTGTTACCAGGCCAAAGTCTGGCAAAAAACTTTTGGCGAACATCTGCGCATGGCGGTCAACTTCTCCGCCCGCCAGCTCAAGGACGACGCCATGGTGGAAAAAGTGTTGCACGCATTGCTGATCACCGAGATGCCGGCCCATACATTGGATCTTGAATTGACTGAAAGCAGCCTGATGGATAACACGGCGACTTCGGTTGGCAAAATGAAGGAGTTACGTAATGCCGGCATCAACATTTCAATCGATGACTTTGGTACTGGGTTCTCGTCGCTGAGTTATCTTAAACGTTTCCCGCTGAGTGCTCTCAAGATCGACCGTAGCTTCATCAGCGATATTCCTGAGGACCTGGATGATATCGCCATCACTAATGCCATTATCGCGCTGGCTAACACGCTGAAGATCGATGTCATTGCCGAAGGAGTAGAGTCCATGGAGCAACTGGAATACCTGCGCGAAAACAACTGCGCCAACGCACAGGGATTTTTGTTCAGCAAACCACTCTCAGTCGGCAATATGGAGCTTTTCCTGAGAAGTCTGAAGCAACCCCTTCAGCTTGATCTTAAAGCAGAAAAAATCCAGAACTAAGCTGGGCTGATTGCACAAATCCTCTGCAGCATAGAGGGTGGGGTTTGCTGCAAAAGACCTTGTTCAAAGGCGACCACCGTCAAATCCGCCATATAAACACGTAACAGTTCATTGGAGGTCAGCAGAAAATCCGGGTTTTGCGGGCGCCCGTAGTGCTGCTGCCCATCCATGAACGTTTCATAGATGAGTACGCCACCTGGTGCCAGGCTTAGTAGCAACAACGGTAACAAGGGACGATACAGGTAGCGACACACCACAATCGCATCGAACTGCCGGTTCACATACGGCCAGGCGTCTGCTTCGATATCTGCCAGGCGCGTGTTGATGTTAGCTATTCCATGCATGCTTTGCAGTGCCATGGCATCTTTGTCTACGGCTTCAAGCCAGTACCCTTGTGCCGCCAGCCAGCGGGCATTCCTGCCATATCCTGAGGCCACATCCAGTATACTGCCGCCTGGCTGGATATGACGCGCATGGGCGCATACCCATGCTGAAGGAACGTGCTCGGCAGGCATTGCAGGGATAGGGATGCCGGAAATTTCGTGAGTCATCATTTATTGAGTAATGGAATGAGTTTTTTAACTAATGAATACACGTTATAGTAAAGCAATAAACAGTAAAGAAAAAACCAGCGCCATACACCCGCACCAGCCAATGAAACCTTCGTCATTATGAGTACTCAGAACGCCAGGCGCAATCAACACGCAAGCATTCGTTGGCAAGCTGGTCAGCCCTATTCAACCGAGTTTGACGATATCTACTTTTCCACAGAAAGCGGGCTGGAAGAAACCAGGTATGTCTTTCTTGCCCAGAATCAGTTAACCGAGCGCTGGCGCTCAATGGGCGCTGACTTATTCACTATTGCGGAAACCGGCTTTGGTACCGGACTGAATTTCTTGTGTGCATGGCAGCTATGGGATGAAATAGCGCCCCAGCAAGCCCGCCTGCATTTCGTCAGTACCGAGCAATACCCGCTGACCCAGGCCGACATGCAAACCGCACTGGCACTATGGCCCGAACTATCAGAACACAGCCGGCAACTGCTGGCGCAATACCCTGATTTATCAAGCGGATGGCACAGGCTGGTGTTTAACCAAGGACGTGTCACGCTCACGCTGATGATAGGCGATGCCAACAATACCTTGCCGCAACTAAAAGCCCATGTCGATGCCTGGTTCCTAGATGGCTTTGCCCCAGCCAAAAACCCGGCCATGTGGCAACCGGCATTATTCGCCAACATGGCCCGGCTTTCCCATGCCGGCACTAGCTTTGCCACCTTTACCAGTGCAGGAGTCGTCCGGCGCGGGCTGGAAGCTGCCGGCTTCTGTGCCAACAAAGTCGCTGGTTATGGGCGTAAACGTGAAATGCTCAGTGGACATTACCAAGACGCCACTCCTACCGTCAGAACTGCAAAGAATAAAGCCCGTCAATCACCACAAACTATTGTGATTGGGGGCGGTATCGCCGGCACAGCCAGCAGCCATGCACTTGCCAGGCGCGGTTGGCAGGTTACCTTGATAGAGCGGCATGCTGACCTGGCGCAGGAGGCCTCAGGCAATCCCATGGGCGTGATCTACCCCCGCCTTGCCGGACAAGATGCAGCACTGGGTCGCATAGCGCTATACGGCTATCAGCATTTATTGCGCTTACTCCCCACGATGGGGTTGAGTAGTGATGAGCTCAGTCTTTGCGGTGTGCTGCAGCTTGCCTTCAACAGCCGTGAGCTGACTAGGTGTCATGCCATCATCCAGCAAGGCCTGCCCGACTCCTTGGTGCAATACGTCACAGCGGCACAGGCCAGCCATATTGCAGGCATAGCTGTATCCCATGAAGGCCTTTATTTCCCATCTGCCGGCTGGGTAAGCCCTCAAGCACTCTGTAAAGCCTTAGCCTCGCATGACAATATCTTCATAAAGCGCTCCACGCAGGCGGTCCGGCTACAACGCCAGGGGGGGCTGTGGCAAGTATGGGATGCCAATGGACTCATCGCAGAAGCCCCTACCATCATTCTCGCCAGCGCTAACGACACCCTGCATTTCGAGCAATCATCCCATTGCGAACTGGAGCCCGTACGCGGACAAATCACCCTGCTGGCGCAAACTGACGAAAGTCAGCGACTAAAAACGGTCATCTGTACCGAGGGCTACCTCAGCCCTGCCAACAATGGCATACATTGCCTGGGTGCTACATTTTCGCCAAATGACATGTCGCCAGAAGTGCGAGAGAGTGATCACCAGGCCAATCTCAGTATGCTTAAGAAACTTGCACCCAGCATCTACAGGCATGCCCCTACAACAGGCCTGACCGGACGTGTCGCATTACGCTGCACCACCCCTGACTATTTGCCCATGGCAGGGCCATTGCTGGATAACACAGCTATCGTAAACAGCCCGCCACGACACAATACAGATGCCGCCACCCTGCCCTGGCTAACAGGCTTGTATGTCAATACCGGGCATGGCTCCAAAGGCTTGATCAATGCACCTTTGTGCGCAGAAATTATTGCCAGTGCCATCTGCGGCGAACCGGCATCTGTCGATGCCAAGCTACTGGCAGCATTAGACCCGAATCGATTTTTATTGCGAAAAATGGGATTGAAGCGGCTGGTACTTGGCCTGGCGGCTTTTCCCTACTGTAAAATGCCTTGAATGAATTCCAGCCTTAATATCAGCCAACTCCAGCAAACCGCACTGAGCCTGCATCGCAACGGCCAGCTGGCGCAGGCGGAAGCCTACTACCGGCAGATACTGGCTGCACAACCTAAAAATGCCGACATCCTGCATTTGCTAGGCGTACTTTGCTACCAGACGGAACGTAACGATGAGGCTATCCGCCTCATCGACAACGCAATCGTGCTGGAACCCCGCAACCCCGACTATCTCAACAACCTGGGCCTGGCTTTGCGCGCCGCAGGTCAAACCGAACGCGCCATCACCTGCTACCAGCGCGCACTGCAGATTGCGCCCAAAGACTTCGACCTGCAAACCAATCTGGGCAACGCCTATCAGGCGCTGGATCGCCATGAGGAAGCTGCAGGCTGTTATCGCCGCATTCTGCGGGCCAACCCAAGGGATGCAGAAATCAGGAGTGCGCTGTGTTATGCCCTGCAAGCATTAGGCAATCAATGCCATCAGGCAGGGCGTTACCTGCAAGCTGAAGCCTGTTATCAGGAGGCCGTACAATTTGCACCTGAAGATGCCGCCCTTTACTACAATCTGGGCAACGCCCAGCGCGAACTGGGCAAGCCAGCTGAGGCCGCCGTCAGCTATCGGCAGGCACTTAAACTGGCACCTGGCGATGCCGACATTCACAACAACCTGGGCAACGTGTTGCGCGAGCTGGGAAACCTGGAGGAAGCCATGGCCTGCTATCAGGCAGCGCTAAGCCTGAACCCAAAACTACTCCATGCCAAAGTGCATCTAGTACACCAGAAGCAGCATGCCTGCGACTGGCAAGGGCTAGACCAGGATGTAGCTGAAATCCGCAGCTGGGTAAAAACCGAGCCGCAAGCGCAAATTTCACCCTTTGCTTTTCTCGCCATGCCCGGCACCACCGCTGCAGAACAGCGGCTGTGCGTCGAAAACTGGGTGAAAAACCGCTATCAAGGCTTGATCAACCAAGGCAGGCAGATGGGGGTTTCGTATCCGGTACGAGCCGACGGCAAGCTACGCATCGCTTATCTTTCCGGTGATTTCCGCCTGCACCCGCTGGTCTCGCTCATCAGCGAATTGATAGAGCTGCATGACCGCAGCAAGGTTGAGGTATTTGCCTACTCTTACGCGATTGATGACAAGACTGCGGAAAGAAAGCGCCTGCAGCAGGCTTTTGACCACTTTGTGGATATACGCGCAATGTCACAGCTGGATGCAGCCAAGTGCATTCATGCTGACGGTATCGACATCCTGATAGATCTTACCGGGTTCACGCAAAGCAGCCGAACCGGCATAGTCGCGCTGCGCCCTGCCCCTGTAAGCGTGAACTGGCTGGGTTACCCAGGAACTATGGGGTCTATAGAAACCATGGGAGATTCAGAATCCAGGGGTAGCCTGGGAAAGCGCCCACTATTCGACTACCTGCTGAGCGATGCCTTTATTACGCCACCTGCCCAGGCCAAAAATTACGCGGAAAAACTGGCATTACTGCCCGACTGTTACCAGCCAAATGACCGTAAGCGCCCTGTTGGCGAAGCCCCCAGCCGCACAGAGTGCAATTTACCGGACGACGCTTTCGTATTTTGCAGCTTCAACCAGACCTTCAAGATACTGCCGGACATGTTCGACATCTGGATGCGCCTGCTGCAAGCTGTGCCAAACAGCGTGCTTTGGCTACTCGAATGCAACAGCACCGCCAAGGCCAACCTGCTAAGCGAAGCTAAAGCCAGAGGCGTTGACCCCGGCAGGCTCATTTTTGCACCGCGCGTTGCCATGAGCCAGCATTTGGCGCGCCATGCATTGGCAGATCTATTTCTGGACACCCTGCCCTACAATGCCCACACCACTACCAGCGACGCACTATGGATGGGCTTACCGATGTTGACCTGCGCAGGTGACACCTTTGCCAGCCGCGTTGCAGGTAGCCTGCTTCAAGCCGCCAGGATGCCGGAGTTGATCACCAACAACCTCCATGAGTATGAAATGCGCGCACTGGAGCTTGCCAACAACCCTGCCCAATTAACCGCTATCAAACAGAAACTGATGCAAAGCAGAAATACACTGCCGTTATTCGACACACCAGCTTTCGCCAGAAACCTTGAGCAGCTTTTTCAGAACATTTGGCAAAGCTATTTAGCGACAATTGTCACAGGGGAATAACCTTGTGATAAAGTAATTCTCTAGCATCAATATACCAATAAAACCAATATAATAGACCAGCAAGTTAAACAATCAGGGATCAAAACAATGGCTGCAATTGACATCACGCCGGTACTCAAATTCATGGTAGAAAAAGGCGGTTCCGACCTTTTTTTCAGCACAGGCACCGCCATCCATATCGACATCGAAGGCAAAACCTTACCGGTCAATACCCAGGTCATGAATCCCGGCATGGTAAAGGAAATCGCCTACGCCCTTATGTCAGAAGAGCAAATCAAGGAGTTTGAGACCAACCTTGAAATGAACTTCGCTTTCGGTAGAAAAGACCTTGGCCGTTTCCGTATCAATGTTTACAAGCAGCGTGGCGAAGTGGCCATGGTCATACGCCACATCAAGAGCGAGATTCCGTCATTTGAAGTATTAGGCCTGCCCGATGTGATGAAAAACCTCATCATGCGCCAGCGCGGACTGGTGCTTGTCGTGGGGTCAACCGGTTCGGGCAAGTCCACCAGCCTCGCGGCCATGATAGACCACCGTAACGAGAACGCCAGTGGCCACATCCTGATGCTGGAAGACCCCATTGAGTTTATCCATAACCACAAGAAATCCGTTGTAGATCAGCGTGAGGTCGGTATAGATACACTGTCTTTCGATAACGGTCTGAAGAATGCCATGCGTCAGGCACCGGATGTAGTGCTGATTGGTGAAATCCGCGATATGGAGGGCATGAAGCACGCTATTGCCTACTCCGAGACCGGGCATCTGTGCCTGGCCACACTGCATGCCAATAATGCCAACCAGGCCATTGAGCGCATTCTGTCGTTCTACCCGGCTGAAGCCAAGGCCGGCGTGCTGCTTGGCGTTTCGCTCAACCTGGCCGCCATCGTTTCGCAACGACTGGTTCCCGGCACCAAAACCAAGCGCGTCGCAGCGATTGAGGTGCTCATCAATACGCCTTACGTTTCTGACCTGATCAAGAAATCCAAGATCGAGGAAATCAAGGAGATCATGTCCAACAACCGTGATATCGGTATGTGCACCTTTGATCAATCGCTGTTTGACCTCTATCGCGAGGGACGTATCAGTGAAGAGAATGCGCTGGCAGCAGCCGACTCGCGTAACGATTTGTCGCTTCAAATCCGTTTTGCCAATGAAGGTGACAATAGCAGTGGCTTTAGCGCTTAAAGTTTGCAGTCATTCCAGTTCATTTCAATAAATCAAAAACAAAGGGAGCAAAAAAATGACATTCTCAGAATCTATCCAGGCTTGTTTTTCCAAATACGCCGACTTCAATGGCCGTGCCAAACGCCCTGAGTACTGGTGGTTTGCGCTTTTTACTCTCCTGGTAAGCCTGGGCTTAGGCATAGTCAGCGATATTGTCAGCGCCCTGTTTTCCCTCGCTACATTGCTTCCATCGCTGGCAGTTGGGGCTCGCAGGCTACATGACACCAAGCGCTCAGGCTGGTGGCAACTGCTTTGGCTGGTGCCGGTCATAGGCTGGATCGTGATAATCGTGTTCCTGGTCCAGGAAGGCAGTACTGAAGCCAACGAATACGGCTCTGCTCCTTAATCGACAAACCTTGGGCGCGCAGCTCAAGCTGCGCGCTTCTCAGTTCATGCCATCAAGACCTGTTTGCTCTCTACAGCCATCGTGCTGCTTAACATGGCCATCGCCGCAATGCTGATATCGGCAACGAGTATCGATTCCAACCCACCCAGTTGATTAAGAATCGGCAGGGATACCGTCAAGCAGAAGTCTTCAGTCGCCGTTGAGAGGTAGATGCTTGATACATAAGGACTCATAGTCTCATAAGCACTGCTGTAATAAGCTTGCTGGCTACGATCAACCCCTGCGCCACCAGCTTTGATCTTGCCGTACATATTCGGGTTAATCCAGTTGGGATAGCGCTGCATCCCGTTGGAGTTCAGCTCAAAGACCACCTCGAAGAAGGGGTAGTCAGCAAAGCAACTGTCCATGCAATGCGAGTCTTCTGACCGTCGATAATTGAGCAGGGATTGCAATGCCTCCAGCGCACGTGCCTGCCAATCGGAGTGCACCTCATGCTCAGGTACCACCAGTCTTGGCGTGTCATCTTCCACCACAATAATGCTGCCGATGTTGGATTTACCTATCTTTTTCAAGTAGGCGGCACGCTCTGCTGCTGCCACGCTATTGGAAAGGTCACCCTGGCTGCCATTGACAACTGCGATGGAGATGCTGGCGACCGGATGTTCACTACCATCTTCCGTAGTGAAATATCCGCGCTCAAGGTCAGATGCGTCATATAAATGGCTGGCCAGATCCTGGAAGTGATAGATAACATCCAGCAATTTGGCTTCAAGACTGGTGTTGATGTGATCCAGTATCAATACAAAATCATCCCCACCGATGTGGCCGACCAGCGTCCCGGCTGCGCCCAGAAACTCCTGCCTGACGATTTCCGACAGCAGGCGGATCATGGCATCCCCACGGATAAAGCCATATCTATCGTTATAGGCCTTGAAGTGATCCAGGTCGATATACACCAGAACTGTGCTGGGGTTGTTGCGTATGCTGACATCCAGCGACTGCCGCAGAGTTGGCCCGGTAGTCAGTTGGCTCAAGGGATGCAGGCTGCCGGTGCTCATTTTGCGGCTGATCAGTTGCGCCATGATTTCCAGCGGCTGCAAAATGCCGATGTAGATACCATCGTCGCCCACCATCACCCAAGGTTCGGCATCTCCGCGCTCCAGATAAAGGCCGCGCGCCAATAGTGATGAGGGCGTGCGGTTATTAACCATCTTGGGCAAGGCATCACAATAGGCGCCCAATGAGTTACTGCGCTGGGTAAATACCTTACCGCGCCGGAGCAGGCCGATGGGCCGTAAATTATCCAGCACGACAGCAATTTCAGTATCCAGATTTTCCTGGAAAATAGCCCTGGCCTCCTCTATCGACGTGTTGACCTCTATGGTCAGCCCGCGCATCACAAACTCGCCTATGCGGAATTCATCCGGAATATGCGAACGATGTGACTCATCGCGCTTGGGCAGTTCCGTCACTGACCTGACCGGCTTGCTTTCAGGTTTTGCAAAGTAATAGCCTTGCGCATAGGCCAGCCCCAAATCAAGACAGAAGTTGATGTCTTCGACCCGCTCCAGCCCTTCCGCCACTACCGTACAGCCTAGTCGTTGCGCCATGGAGATAATGGCTTCCAGCAATACGGTACGCACACGGCTACCCTGCGCCTCGTGCACGATCGTCCTATCGATCTTGATGAAATCGGCACGCACAGCCGCGAGAGTACGTAAGCCGTTGAAACCTGAGCCCATGTCATCCAGCGCGATGCGCAGGCCATGGGTACGGATTTCATCACAGCATTGCGCTAAAAGCTCAGGCGACACTTTTTCGCTCTCGACTATCTCAATCACCACTTCGCGCTGTTCGATGCCATATTTTGTCAGCGTTTCCAGCATGAGCCCAAGCCAGCGCTTCTTCATGATGGTTTGCGGCAACACATTGATAAACACTGGTGTGCCGGGTTCAATGGACTGCGCCTTGCCTATCAGTGCAAGCTGTTGGCAACGGATGTCCAGCTCTTCACTGCATTTAAGCTTGCCAGCCAACTTGAAGGACTCTTCGCCATTCAACAATTGCCCTGATGGGTCTTCTACGCGGCATAGCGCCTCATAGCCAAAAATCTTGCCGTTCTGCGTGAAATCGACGATCGGCTGGAAATATATCTGCACTTGTGAGTTTTGCTGGGTAGAGCTCAAGTCCTCCAGCAGCCATGAATGCATGCGGCGGGCATAAAAGGTATTGAATGGCATGACGCCCGCCATGATGACTGCTGGATCCGCCGACTTGGCACTCTCGGCAATCATCACATAGGACACATCCAGCAGTTGTTCCGGCAAATTCTCCGAAAGCTGGTTGAGCGTATGGATTAATGAGTTTTCATCATTAAAGTCGAAAATAAAAACAGATTTTTCAGGATTAGATTCATGCTTTAAACCAAGAGTATCCAGCGCTGAGGTCTGATCTATGGTATTTAAATATAATTTCATATGCTGTTTTGTCTTCTCAATCATTAAAAGTCAGACTAGCCTATGCAAGCCCCATGCCAAGACTAACGGCAAGTATTTCCAGGGCTTTAGGGAGGTTGCAGATTGAGGCTTAAAACAGCCGGGCGGGCTAGTTAACTGAGCTTTCCATTCTTGCCGCAAACAGGGCTGCTGCGACAATCAGGCAGCCACCTACCCACTCATGCAGCTCCATGGCTTCATTCGCCAGGTAATACGAAGCAATGGCAGCGACCACCAGCTCGAACATAAATAGCACCGATGCACGTGTAACGGGAATATGGGTAATCCCGTATTGCACTACCAGTGTTGCTGCCATCACCAGCAAGGCGATCACCACCAGGATCAGCCAATGGCTAGCACTGAAAGTATCGGGGCTGGGAAATGGCAGTGTTTGGAAAGGTATGAATATCAAGGTCATCAGCAGAACACCGAACCATACCGCCATGGATTTGGTAGTCACACTTAAATGTATGGATTTACGCGTGATGACATTGGTCGTCGCAAAACCCATGCCCGCCGATAGTGCCAGCCACTCGGCCTGGTTTTGGGGCAAAGGGAGAGAGTCGACCTGCCATAGCATGATGAAGGCGCCTGTAAGCGAAATGCCTATCACTACCAGGCTTTTGGTATTGACCCGCTCCTTCAGCCAGAAATGCGCCATGATCAGCGTCCACAAGGGTGACAAATAAAACAACAGCATCACCCGCATCACCTCGCCATCAATGACCGCCAGCACATAACTCAAGTTAGTCCAGCCAGCGACTATCGCCAGCCAGAATACAGACTTCGGTATTTCAACGACTTTTCGCCAATGTTTGGCATATATCAGCAAGCCCAGTATTACGGCAATCACATAGGTGTAAAAACTGGAAGCCACCCCAGATATCCCAGCCTCTTGCAAAATGCGGTACGGATACCAGATGATGCCCCAGCACACCGCACCGAACAGCAGCCCGAAGGTAGCCAGGTATTGTTTATCGTTATTCAAAAAATCCATGCCTTCTTGTTTTGTTTACCTAAATATTCAAAGCCCATACCAGGCGCTTCATTTATAATCCGGTCTATGAATCCTAACCTGAATTTATTACAGCCCTACCCGTTCCAGCGCCTGCGTGACCTGTTCAGCGGCATTACCCCTAACCAGCAACTCAAGCCGATCAACCTGTCGATAGGCGAGCCCAAGCACGCCACCCCCGCGTTGATCAAAGACGCGCTGGTCAACAATCTGGCAGGCCTAGCCAATTATCCCACGACAGCCGGTATCGTAGCGCTACGCCAGGCAATTTCCGCGTGGGCAACGCGGCGCTATGGCATACCAGCGCTAGATGTCGAGAATGAGATTATCCCGGTTAATGGCAGTCGTGAGGCATTATTTGCTTTTGCTCAGGCGGTCGTAGACAGCAGCAAACCGGCTCCTGTCATTATCTGCCCCAACCCGTTCTACCAGATTTACGAAGGCGCCGCCTTTCTGGCAGGTGCTGAGCCCTACTTCCTGAACACCTTGCCAGAAACCAACCACGCTATGGATTTCAGCAGCGTGCCTGAGAGCGTATGGCAACGTACCCAGCTGGTTTACCTGTGTTCGCCCGGCAACCCCTCCGGCAAGGTGATGAGCCTGGAACAATGGCAGGAGGTATTTGAGCTTTCCGACCGCTACGGCTTTACCATCGCGGCCGATGAGTGCTACTCGGAGATCTATTTCGATGAAGCTACCCCGCCGCTAGGCGCCCTGCAGGCGGCTCACAAGCTAGGGCGCGACTATACCCGGCTGGTGATATTCAGCTCGCTATCCAAACGCTCCAACGTGCCGGGCATGCGCTCGGGCTTTGTCGCAGGGGATGCAAAGATATTAGAGAAATTCCTGCTCTACCGCACCTATCACGGTTGCGCCATGAATCCGGTAGTACAGGCCGCCAGCATTGCCGCATGGAACGACGAAACCCATGTGATTGAAAATCGTCGCCTCTACGATGAAAAGTTCAAGGCTGTTACCCCCATGCTGCAAGGCGTGCTGGATGTGCAGATGCCGGATGCCGCTTTCTACCTGTGGGCACGTACCTCCATGCCGGATACCAAGTTTGCCGCAAAGCTGTATCGTGATTTCAACGTCACGGTATTGCCGGGCAGCTACCTGGCGCGCGAAGCACACGGCATTAACCCCGGCAAGAACTTCATTCGCCTGGCCCTGGTGGCATCGCTGGAAGAATGTGTTGAGGCAGCCAATCGTATTCAATCCCTTACTCAGCACTGATCTCCATGAAAAAAATACTCTTTATCCTGGTCATAGCAGCAGGGTTCTGGCACTGGAAAGGGAGTCATGTTTTCGGCACAAGCCCGGTAGTTGATGCGGCAGGCAAACCTGTTGTGATCGCATTTACTTTCTCGCAATGCGGCGCCCCATGCACAGATACCCTTACCAGCCTTAGGCGCAGAGGTGTCCCATTCAATGAAATTGTTGTCGACCACGAACAAGCAGGTAGTGACAATTACAAGAGGTGGGAAAAGTACGGAACCCGGGAGTTCCCCCCTGCTAGTCGCCGGTAGTGAGCAAGCAGTCGGCACGGGGAGATCGGACCTGGTCAGGTTGTTAGCGGTGAATTTCAATGA
>JBAZTJ010000045.1:0-17927 GCA_041662005.1 Candidatus Methylopumilus sp. | reverse complement strand
TCAACGGTAAGCTGCTTGTTTGGCGGGCTAAGGTTTTTCCACTTTTGCTCGCCGATGACAACAAGTGGGTGCAAATTGGAACTGTCCATTTTGCGGTCTTTATACAGTTGCTCAGCCTGCTTTTTGTCTACGATGTTATCAGTGACCAGCATGCGCAGAACGTCACCCAACGTCAGGCGGCCTTGCACGGTAGGCGGCATGGGCTGTACTTTGGTCATGGCAAGTTCCTGGTCATAGTCATTCCATTAAGGCTTTTGCTTATTATGTTTTATTAGGCGGTTTATCAACAAGCTTTAAACATAACTTTACTCTGCAAATCGCATCGACAGGTCAACTGCCTGTATGTTTTTGGTCAGGCTGCCTATCGAAATTCGGTCAACGCCCGTCAGCGCAATTTCACGTACATTTTCCAGGCTAATGCCGCCGGAAGCTTCCAGGATAGCGCGTTTAGCATTCAGCTTTACGGCTTCACATAGCTGTGTGGGGCTGAAGTTATCCAGCAAAATAAGCTTGGCGCCAGCATCAATGGCAGTTGCAAGCTGGGCCAGCGTCTCCACTTCAATCTGGATGCTGACATTGCTATTAATGTCATGCGCTGATTTCAACACAGCCTCAATACTGCCTGCTGCTGCAATGTGGTTTTCCTTGATCAGGATGCCGTCATACAAGCCCATGCGTTGATTCAGGCCACCACCTACGGTGACAGCATATTTTTGTGCCAACCGCATGCCGGGAATAGTCTTGCGTGTGTCCAAGATGCGTGCCGAGGTGCCGGCAACGGCGTCAACAAACTGCCTGGTTACGGTGGCGGTTGCGGACATAGCCTGTAGAAAATTGAGCGCGCTACGCTCGGCGGTAAGCAATGCCCGTGCATTGCCGCTGATCTCACAAAGCGTTTGGTTAGGTGTCACTGTGTCACCCTCGCTCACTTTCCAGATGGTGATGCTATCGGGGACGATCTGTTCAAAACAGGCCTCTGCCCATGGTATGCCGCATACCACGGCACTTTCTCGGCAGATAATGGTGGCTCTTGCGGTTTTATCGCTGGGGATAAGTTGGGCGGTCAGGTCGCCGCTGCCGATATCTTCTGCAATGGCAATGCGCACATTTTGCTGTATGGTCTCTTGTAGAGAGGGTAATAAACTTTTGAATAAGGTGGATCCCATCATTTGCATTATAATGCACACAGCATGGCTCAACATGTATCTATCGTTAATCTAACTGACTACACCTATGAAACTTTTATACTCGCTGAATAGCCCTTATGCCCGCAAAGTGCGCGTGGTTGCTGCTGAAAAGCGTATAGAGATAGAAATGGTGCTGGTGGATTTGAGTTCGCCTGACCATCCCGTTAATGAGCATAACCCCTTGGGTAAAGTGCCCACACTGGTGCTGGATGATGGCGACAGCCTGTTTGATTCGCGCGTGATCGCTGAATATCTGGACCACCGCACCCCGGTTGCAAACCTGCTACCGCATGAGCATACCTTGCGCATCAAGGTAAAGCGTTGGGAAGCGTTGGCGGATGGGGTTTGCGACGCAGCGGTGGCGGCCGTAATGGAGTCACGTCGTGCGGAGGGTGCACGCGATGCTGCGATTATCAGCAAGCAGTTAGGCAAAGTTGAGCGTGGCTTACAAGCATTAAGCGAAGAGCTCGCTGGTAGCAAGTGGTGTGTGGATGACACATTCAGTCTTGCGGATATCGCTCTGGGCTGCCTGTTAGGCTACCTTGAGTTACGCTTCAAAGATATTAACTGGCGCGAGCAATACCCCAACCTGGCTAAGCACTATGCCGCGATGATGAAGCGCACTTCGTTCAAAGATACGGCGCCCGTCGAAAACTAGTGTTTGCTGGTGCTTGCGCTCCAGCTCATTAACTCTGTTAGTTAATCTTAAAGCGCACCTGTAATAATCCCACCACCCAAACAGACGGTACTTTCATACACCACGGCAGATTGCCCTGGCGTAATCGCCCATTGTTTCTGGCCGAAGCGTATCTCCATAGCCGCACTGTCCAAGCGATCTATTTCGCAAGGTGCATCCGGCTGGCGATAGCGGGTTTTGGCGGCATAGACCCAATGAGACTCAGGCTCATCCCCGGAAATCCAGTGCAACTGGCTGGCCACCAGGCCATCGTTTAAAAGCAGCGGATGTTCATGCCCCTGAACCACGGTTAATACATTGTTTTGCATGTCCTTGGCAGCAACGAACCATGGCTCACCATTGCTCTCGCGGGAGCCGCCGATTTTCAGGCCCTGGCGTTGCCCCAGTGTGTAGTACATCAGCCCTTCATGTTGCCCTACCACTTTACCTTCCGGCGTTTGCATTTCACCTGGCTTGCGTGGCAGATAGCGACTGAGAAACTCCTGAAATGGGCGCTCGCCGATGAAGCAAATACCGGTGGAGTCCTTTTTTTCGCTATTTGCTAAACCGGCTTTACGGGCAATTTCACGTACTTCACGCTTCAGCAGGTGGCCGAGCGGAAACAAGGTTTTGGAAAGCTGTGCCTGATTCAAGCGATACAGGAAATAGCTTTGATCTTTGCTGCCATCCTCGGCTTTCAATAGCTGGAACAGCCCTGGCTTGAGCGGATTTTCACGTACCTGCGCATAGTGTCCGGTTGCAATCAAATCAGCGCCCAGGCCCATGGCATGGTCGAGGAAGGCTTTAAACTTGATTTCGGCATTGCATAGAATGTCGGGGTTAGGGGTGCGTCCAGCCTGATACTCTTCCAGAAAATTGCTGAATACGCGGTCTTTGTATTCCTTGCTGAAATTGACGGCCTCGATCTCTATGCCTAGTTTGTCGGCAACGGAAACCGCATCAATCAGATCCTGTTTGGATGAGCAGTATTCATCGTTGTCGTCATCCTCCCAGTTTTTCATGAACAGGCCGACTACGTCATAGCCCTGTTCTTTCAGCAGCAATGCGGCAACGGACGAATCCACGCCGCCAGATAAGCCAACCACTACTTTTTTCTTCATAAATGAGTCACCACGGTAAGCGGGAATTGCTGCCCAGCCAGATAATGTTCGATACAGGTTAACACTTGCGGGCTGCGCAATATGGCCTGGTTAGCACGTACTTCATCCGCAGACATCCAGATGGCGCGGATGATGCCGTCATCCAGTTTTTGCAACGGGTTATGGTGGGCAACAGTGCCAATGTAAGCAAAGCGCAGGTAGGTAATTTCTTTGGAGGGATGACGCCAGTGATAGACACCAAGCAATGCCTCTGGCGTGAACTGGTAGGCAGTTTCTTCATTGGCTTCACGCACCACGGCCTGCAGCAGGGTCTCACCGTCTTCGAGATGGCCTGCGGGCTGGTTGAGGCGTACGCCGTCAGCGGTTTCTTCTTCAACCAGTAAAAATTTGCCGCCTTGTTCAACAATGGCGGCGACGGTGGTATTGGGTTTCCAGATCATTTGGGCCAGACAGTTTTGGTGAGTGCGATTCGGTTGGGCTAAAACAAAAGACTGTCTATTTTACAGGCAGGGCGCTGACTAAACCAGCATAAGCGTTTGATTTATGTGGCAAGCGAGGGGAAAAGGCCGGTAATGCCATGGGCAATGAACTCCACAGCCATCGCCGCCAGTATCAAGCCCATCAACCGTGTCACGATATTAATGCCTATGCTGCCCAGCCGCTGCGCGATGCGTACCGACAGCCTGAGTGTTATCCAGATGAGCGCACACACTGCTGCCACGGGGATAGCCAGCGAGATATGCCCCCAAAACCCGCCACTTTGCTGGGCAGTAATAATCATGCTGCTGATGGCGCCAGGCCCCGCTAGCAAAGGGATGCTAAGCGGCACTATGGCGATCACTTCGCGATCAGCCACGGCCTGTGCCTCTTCAGGCGTTTGTCGTGCGTGGCTTTGCTTGCCATGCATCATGGAGATGGCAATCAGCATCAGCAATATGCCGCCGCCTACTTGGAAAGATGGAATGCTGATGCTGAAAAAATCGAGAATCTGATCCCCGATGAAAGCGGAGGTGACAAGCACCAGAAACACCGTGAGCGTCACGGTATTGGCCGTGCTTGACCGGTCTTGGGCCGACCAGCCGTCGGTAGCACTGATGAAAATCGGCACACTGCCTATCGGGTTCACAATCGCGAATAGCGCGATGCCGATCTTAAATAATGCACTCCATTCAGCCATGTTGCTGCTTTCTTTTTATTAAATCTGCCAGATAGCGCATTGTTGTTGTCTTTGGCCGCAAGGGGTTAAGTTTCATGCTATGCGTTCTTTAAACGATCAGTTAGTATCTTGGGCGATAATCTTACACCCAATACAGAATGAACAAGACCATATGCTTAGCTTCCCGCTCTCCTCGCCGTGCCGAGTTATTGCAACAGATAGGCGTGGATTTTCTGGTGCTGCCTTCGGATATTGATGAGGCGGTGTTGCCGGGCGAGGCAGCAGCGGATTATGTGACGCGCCTGGCTAGAACCAAAGCGGCTGTCTGCTTTGAAGAATTGCAACGACAGCAGCTGACGATGCTGCCAGTACTGGCAGCAGATACTACAGTCACGGTCGATGGGGAGATTCTAGGCAAGCCGGAAAATGACGACGATGCCTACCGCATGCTGGCCAAAATGTCCGGGCGTTGGCACGAGGTGCACACGGGTATTGCGCTGGCTACGCAGGCGGGTGTGGAGGTCGTACTGTCGACCACGCGAGTAGAAATGGCTAACTTGGCTGAGGCAACTATACGTGCCTATATTGCCTCTGGTGAACCTCGCGACAAAGCGGGTGCCTATGGCATACAAGGCTTGGCAGGCGTCTTGATAAAACGGATTGAAGGCAGCTACTCCTGCGTAATGGGATTGCCCATTTATGAAACCGCAACATTATTAAGCGGTGCTGGAATCAGTGTATTGTGAGCCTGGCAGGCAAGATTGCTGGCTAGAGAAAATTGCAATTAACACAGTGATACAAATTAAAACTATAAAAATTAAGGTGTGCTGGAATGAGTGAAGAGATACTGATTAATGTAACCCCGCAGGAAACACGGGTCGCCATCATGGAGCAAGGCGTGGTGCAGGAGCTGCATATCGAGCGCAGCACTTCGCTGGGCCTCGTTGGCAATATCTACCGTGGGGCCGTGTGTCGTGTGCTGCCTGGCATGCAGTCCGCCTTTGTCGAAATCGGCCTGCAACGTGCGGCCTTCCTGCATGTCGCCGATGTGTTGGAATGTACTACTGCAGATACTGAGAAAACCATACAGGAGGTATTGCACGAAGGTCAGCCGCTCATGGTGCAAGTCATCAAGGAGCCTATAGGCACCAAAGGTGCACGACTCACTACGCAGATCAGCATTGCAGGGCGCTTCCTGGTCTATTTGCCGCAGCAAGATCACATCGGGGTTTCGCAACGCATTGAAGACGAGGCTGAGCGCGAGCATCTGCGTGACAGGCTGATCAAGCTGTTGCCGGAGGACAGAAAAGGCGGCTACATCATACGTACCATGTCTGAAACCGCCACGGATGAAGAGCTGTTGGCAGACCTGGAATACCTGCAAAAGGTATGGGCCACCATTCAGGCAGCCAGTAAGGGCGCAGCCGACCGCACACTGGTGTTTCAGGATCTCAACCTGCCCATGCGCGTGCTGCGCGATGTGGTGAATGAAGATACCGATCGCATCCTGGTAGATTCGCGCGAAACCTACCAAAAGCTGCTGGAATTCGCAGAGCTCTATGCCGGACGCGCGGTAAAACGCCTTGAGCACTACCAGGGTGACCGGCCATTGTTCGATATGTATAACGTAGAGGCAGAAATCACCAAAGCCATGTCGCGCAAGGTGGAATTAAAGTCGGGTGGCTACCTGATTTTCGACCAGACCGAAGCACTGACCACAGTGGACGTAAATACGGGCGGGTTTGTGTCCGGGCGCAGCCTGTCGGATACCATCTTCAAGACCAACCTGGAAGCCGCACAGTGCATCTCCCGCCAGCTACGCATGCGTAATCTGGGAGGCATCATTATCATCGACTTTATCGATATGGATGAAGACGAACAGCGCACAGCCGTGCTGGAAGAACTCAAGCGCGGCGTAGAGAAAGACCGTGCCCGTACCGGCATCAATGGTTTTTCTGCACTAGGCCTGCTGGAAATGACACGTAAACGCACGCGTGAAAGCCTGGCGCATATCCTTTGTGAGCCATGCCCCTCATGTAAAGGGCGAGGGGAGCTGAAAACTGCACAAACAGTCTGCTATGAAATCTTGCGCGAACTATTGCGCCATGCAAGACAATTCAGCGCCAAAGAATTCCGCGTGCTGGCCTCGCAAAAAGTGATAGATTTGCTACTGGATGAGGAGTCACAAAGCCTGGCGAATTTATCGGATTTTATAGGCAAGCCGATTTCCTTGCAGGTAGAAACCCAATATTCGCAGGAGACTTTTGATATTGTGTTGATGTAATGGGTGGTAATAAAAAAGGCTTACCGGGTTTCCTCGGTAAGCTTTTTTATTTGTTGTGCCCTTTATCGCCAATTCAATTACCGTTAGGTAACTAATGCTATTAAATCCACTTAAATAGATAATTTAATTACCTATAGGTAATTTTCTGTTGCGAAGTCAAATTAAACATGTAATATATTACCGTTAGGTAATATATTGGACGCATCGTGATTAATAACGACAGTAAGCAAAACCAGCAAGTAGCAATAAAATCTACTCGTGATTTAGGCAATTTGGTGCGTGAGTTTAGAGTTGCGCAAAAAATGACCCAAGCTGATATTTTGGGTTTAGCCAATACAGGCAATCGCTTTATTGTTGAGTTAGAAAATGGCAAACCGACGGTGCAGTTTCAAAAAGTGTTGGATGTATTAGATACGCTTGGGCTGGAAATAGTGATTCAGAAAAAAGGTAGCTTCTAATGGCTGCTGTTAAAAAACTAGATGTCTATAGAGAAAGCAAACTGGTCGGGGAGTTATTCGATGAAGCGCCAGTTAAGTTTGTTTACGACTCTACGTGGCAGAAAAATCACCAAGTTGGCATATCGCCTCAAATGCCTCTATCACAAGCAGAGCACTCAGGGCAGGCTGTTGAATCCTATTTTGAAAATCTACTGCCCGAAGCGGGTATTCGTGAGCTTCTAAAACTTAAGTATCAGGTCACTTCCACCTTTGGATTGCTCGGTGTTATCGGCGGTGATACAGCAAGTGATCTCACTATAGTGCCTGATGGCGAAGAGCCGCAACCACCACAATATAGAATGATTACTTGGCAAGATATTGCCGATGATTTTACGCAACAACAAGGCGTTATCCGCCATATTCAAGAAGAATATGGGCTTAGAATCTCGTTAGCTGGAGCACAAAGAAAACTCAGTATTTGTATCGGCGATGATGGAAATCCGTTACTACCTTTAGGAAACTCTCCATCTACTCATATCATTAAACCGGATATTAAAGGCATTGAGGGTGTTTGGGCATCTGCAATTAATGAGACTTTTACGATGACGCTAGCGGCAAAGTTGGAGCTTGATGTGGCTGAGGTAAGTTATCAAAAAATTGCAAAAGCGTGTGTGATTAAACGATACGATAGAACTTTAGACCAACAAGGGCGAATTAATAGGCTGCATCAGCTTGATATCTGCCAGATTGATGGCAAACCCTCCACAATAAAGTACGAATCTGATGGAGGACCAACGCTACTAAGATGTCGTGAGTTACTTAATCAAAGTGGTGTAATGGCTATTGATACAAAAAGGTTTATTCAATGGCTATTTTTTAATCTTTACGTAGGCAATAACGACAGCCATGCAAAAAACCTATCCATCTACTACACGCCTAAAGGAGATGTAAGGCTTACTCCGTTCTATGATCTAATTTCAACCTCACTTTATCCAGGCTTGTCGCGCAAGTTTGCGTTCAACATTGGCGGTGAAAGTAATCCATCAAATATCCATAAAGACCATGTGATTCAAATGTCCCAGTCACTGGGCTTTAAACCAAAATATGTGCTAAAAGTCGCAGAAGAAATTTCAAGCGATTTATTAGCCGCACTAAATACAGTGTCATCAAAGATTGATGCGATGGCATCCGTTGGGACTGAAAAAACGATGGTAGAGCGATTGAATCAACACATCGCGAGTAATACAAGAAGCTTTCAGAAACGCTTCTTTACAAGAAAAATGTAGCATTTTTAGCTACAAACGTAGCCGATATAGCTACTGAATAGGCATCATTAGATGATTACTATCCCCTCAGCTCAGCTTTTGTCTAGAATCTGCCATTCATAGCTTCTCAGGTGGAACTTTAATTAGGACGCTGCAAAGCCACATTCAAGATACCGACTTCCTTAACTCCATCGGCTGTAATGGCAACGGTAAGCAATAACTCAGTAGATAACCGGAGGTATTTTTTACGGTGTAGGATATTTGTAGGATGATAGCTTTAGACAATAAAAAAGAGCTAAGAAAAAATCTTAACTCTTTGATATTTGTTTATTTATATGGTGCGCCCGAAGAGATTCGAACTCCTGACCCCTTGGTTCGTAGCCAAGTACTCTATCCAGCTGAGCTACGGGCGCGTGAGGCGTGCATTATACGCGAAGCTGGGTTTAATGCCACTATAAAACCCAGTTGTATAACAAACACCGATAAAACTTTGGCGGAGAGCGAGGGATTCGAACCCTCGATACAGATTTAAGCCCGTATGCTTCCTTAGCAGGGAAGTGCCTTCGACCACTCGGCCAGCTCTCCGTTTAATTCACTGTTACAGCGGGCGTAACGATACTCGATTGCGCCTTAAAAATCAATGTGAAACTGCATTGACGCTTTATGCCTCTTCTAGTTCAAAAGCCTTGTGAAGCACTCGTACCGCCAGTTCCATGTATTTTTCGTCGATTACGACGGCGATTTTTATTTCACTGGTTGAGATCATCTGGATGTTTATTCCTTCTTCTGCCAGCGTGCGGAACATCTGGCTGGCAATGCCAACGTGTGAGCGCATGCCGACGCCGACGACTGAAACCTTGGCAATTTTGTCATCGCCAATGATTTCTCTGGCGCTAATGTGAGCTTGCACTTTGTCTTTAAGCAGCGCCAGAGCTTTACCCATTTCGTTCTTGTGTACGGTGAAGGTGAAGTCGGTAGTGCCATCGCCACTCATGTTCTGGATGATCATGTCCACATCGATATTGGCATCGGCGATAGGGCCCAGGATCTGGTAGGCGATACCTGGACGGTCTGGTACCCCTAGCACGGTGATTTTGGCTTCGTCGCGGTTAAAGGCGATGCCGGAGATAATAGGTTGTTCCATGTTCTTGCTGTCCTTATTGTCAGGTTCCTCAAATGTGATCAGCGTACCTTCGCCAGTTTCTTCAAAGCTGGAAAGCACGCGCAATTTGACTTTATATTTGCCCGCAAACTCTACAGAGCGAATCTGCAGTACCTTGGAGCCTTGGCTGGCGAGTTCGAGCATTTCTTCAAAGGTAATCGATTTCAGGCGACGTGCTTCAGGCACCACGCGTGGATCCGTGGTGTAGACGCCATCTACGTCGGTGTATATCTGGCATTCATCCGCTTTCAATGCCGCGGCCAGGGCGACGCCAGTGGTATCGGAGCCACCGCGGCCAAGCGTAGTGATATTGCCTTGTTCATCGACGCCCTGGAAACCAGCAACGACGACAACATAACCATCATCTAGGTCAGCACGTATGCGTGCTTCGTCAATGTTCAGGATACGCGCCTTGGTGTGCGAGCTGTCAGTCACGATGCGCACTTGCGCGCCGGTGTAACTTTTGGCCTTGATACCAAGATCCATCAGTGCCATCGAGGTTAAACCAATGGTGACTTGTTCGCCGGTGGAAACCATGACGTCCAGTTCACGGGGATCCGGATCCGGCATGATTTCTTTTGCTAAGGCAATCAGACGATTGGTTTCGCCGGACATGGCGGAGACTACCACCACGATTTGATGCCCCATAGCCTTGTCGCGCGCGACACGGCGGGCAAGGTTGCGGATACGTTCAGGATTGCCGACGGAAGTGCCGCCGTATTTTTGTACGATGAGAGCCATATTTTATATTTTGAGTGAGTAGGTTTAGTTGAGTTTTTGTGTGACCCAGTCGGTCACGCTTGCCAGTGCGGCAGGCAGATTCGCTGGGTTCGTGCCACCGGCCATGGCCATATCTGGTTTGCCGCCACCTTTGCCACCAACCTGGCTGGCAACATGGTTGACCAGATCGCCGGCTTTAAGTTTAGTCGTGAGGTCATTTGTGACGCCGGCGGCCAGGCTAACTTTGCCATCAGCAACGGCTGCCAGCACGATAGCAGCTGATTTGAGCTTATCCTTAAGCTTGTCCATGGTCTCGCGCAGGGCGTTGGCATCTGCGCCTTCCAGCGTGGCTGCAAGCACCTTGATGCCACCAATCTCAACAGCCTGCGCTGCAAGATCGTCACCCTGCGAAGAGGCAAGCTTGGATTTCAGGCGCGCCAGTTCTTTTTCCAGCGACTTTACGTTGTCGAGAATCTGTGCAACCTTGGCGGGCAGTTCATGAGCAGGCGCTTTCAATTCGCCTGAGACTTGGCTCAGCAAGGCTTGTTGCGATTGAACCAGCTTGAGCGCACCTTCGCCGGTGGTGGCTTCTATACGACGCACCCCGGCAGCCACACCACTTTCAGCGGTGATCTTGAACAAGCCGATATCGCCAGTGCGGCTTACATGCGTGCCACCACACAGTTCACGCGTGGAGCCGATATCCAGCACACGGACTTCATCGCCATATTTTTCGCCGAACAACATCATGGCACCGGTTTTTTGTGCGGACTCAATATCCATCACCCGTGCCTGCGTTGCGGCGTTAGCAAGGATTTCGGCATTGACGATAGCTTCGACACGGCGAATCTCTTCGTCGGTCATCGGTGCGTTATGCACGAAGTCGAAGCGTGTTTTTTCGGTATCGACCAAAGAGCCTTTTTGTTGCACATGCTCACCCAGCACTTCGCGCAAGGCTTTGTGCATCAAGTGAGTAGCCGAGTGGTTACGCATGGTGCTGGCGCGTGCCTGAGTATTGACGCGGGCACTGATCGTGCCGCCCACCAGCAGCTTGCCGGTTTTGACCACACCATGATGGCCGAATACGGTGGCCTGTATTTTTTGCGTATCTTCCACCGCGAAAATGCCGTCGCTGCCGCGCAGTTCTCCGCTATCGCCAATCTGGCCACCGGACTCGGCGTAGAAGGGCGTTTCATCCAGTACAACCACGCCCATGTCACCTTCGTTTAATGCGTTAACGGCAGAGCCGTCCTTGTAGAGTGCGAGCACTTTTGCAGTGGTTTCAAGTTTGTCGTAGCCCTGGAAATTAGTGGCCTGGCCGTCGTATTCCAGATTGGTTGCCATCTTGAACTTGCCGGCAGCACGCGCCTGGTCTTTCTGGCGGGCCATGGCGATATCAAAGGCGGCTGCATCCACATTCACTTCGCGCTCACGGCATACATCTGCCGTTAAATCCAGGGGGAACCCGTAAGTGTCGTGCAGTTTGAATGCGGTTTCGCCATTAAATGTTTTGTTGCCGATTTTTGCCATATCGGCTAATTCGGTTTCCAGAATCGCCATGCCGTGTTCTATGGTTTCAAAGAAACGGTCTTCTTCCTGCTTGAGGATATCTGAAATACGCTTTTGTTCACTAATAAGCTCAGGATAAGCTTCACCCATTTCAGCTACCAGGTCTGGCAACATTTTGTAGAAGAAAGCGCTACGTACTCCGAGCTTATAGCCATGGCGGATAGCGCGGCGGATGATGCGGCGTAGAACGTAGCCACGACCTTCATTACCGGGGATTACGCCATCGGCGATCAGGAATGAGCAGGCGCGAATATGGTCGGCAAGTACCTTCAATGAAGGGCTGTCGAGATCCGTGGTTTTGGTTTCGCGCGCAGCAGCAGCAATGAGTTTCTGGAATAGATCGATTTCATAATTGGCATGCACATGCTGCAATACGGCAGAAATGCGCTCCAGTCCCATGCCGGTATCAACGCTAGGCTTGGGCAGCGGGTGCATGACGCCAGCTTCATCGCGGTTGAACTGCATGAACACGTTGTTCCAGATCTCGATGAAGCGGTCGCCATCTTCTTCGGCACTGCCCGGAGGGCCGCCCCAGATATGGTCGCCATGGTCATAGAATATTTCGGTACAGGGGCCGCAGGGGCCGGTATCGCCCATCATCCAGAAATTATCGGAGGCGTAACGTGCGCCTTTATTGTCACCGATGCGGATTACTTTCTCCGCTGCAATGCCGATTTCCTTGGTCCAGATATCGTAGGCTTCGTCATCTTCGGCGTAGACCGTGACCAGCAGTTTTTCCTTAGGCAGCTTGTAAACCTCAGTCAGCAGTTCCCATGCGTATTGGATGGCATCACGCTTGAAGTAATCGCCAAAGCTGAAATTACCCAGCATCTCGAAAAAAGTATGGTGACGTGCGGTGTAACCGACGTTTTCCAGGTCATTATGTTTGCCGCCTGCGCGTACGCATTTCTGGCTGGTGGTGGCGCGGGTGTAGGGGCGCTTGTCGAAACCGAGAAATACATCCTTGAACTGATTCATGCCCGCATTGGTGAACAGCAGGGTAGGGTCGCCATGCGGCACCAGCGAGCTGGATGCAACGATCTGGTGGCCTTTGGAGGCGAAAAAATCCAGGAAGGCCTGGCGTATTTCTTTGCTGCTGGGATTACTCTTCATTCGATGCTTTCACTGCCCTGTTCATTGTTGTGGTTGCATTACATTTCTTCGCCTGAGTTTTCCTGCTGCGTACTCAGTACTTTTTTGATCACATCAAAGCCAAATCCTCGGCTTTGCAGAAATCTTGCCTGTTTGGCCCATTCATCACGGTTAGCTGGCGGCGCATGGTATTTCTTGCGATAGATGGCAAGCGCATTGGCGTAATCATTATCTTTGATGGCTGCTACGGCTTTTTCTACCCGACTCTCGTCTATGCCTTTTTCGCGTAGTTCATGCGCTATTTTCATACTGCCGAATTTGCGCTGCCTGGCATGGACGACTTGTTCGGTAAAGCGTTCTTCCGAGAGCCAGCCGCGTTTTTTGAAATCTTCCAGTAGCGCATCTACTGCTTCATAGTGCGCATCCAGGTCAACCGCCACATCGTCTTCTGCCGCTGGAACCTGTGCCCTTAATTTACGTTTTAGTTCCTGGTACGAGTGCTCGCGCCGGGCCAGGTAACCCAGCGCTTTTTCCCTTAAACTTGGCGTGCCGGATTTTTTCTTACCAGCCTTTTTTAGCTCAGTCTGCTGCGTCATCCGGGCCGACGGTCTTTACGATGGCATCCAGGTTGCCTTTGGCATGCGCGCGTATTTTGGCGTCGATTTCATCAGCGATTTCCGGATGCTCACGCAAAAACTCACGAGAATTATCTTTACCCTGGCCGATTTTTTCGCCTTTGTAGCTATACCAGGCACCGGCTTTTTCTACCAGTTTGAGATTGGCACCAAGCTCGATGATTTCGCCTTCGCGCGAAATACCTTCGCCGTACAGGATGTCGAATTCAGCTTGCTTGAACGGAGGCGCGACTTTGTTCTTGACGATCTTGACGCGGGTTTCGGAGCCAATCACTTCGTCACCCTTCTTGATAGCGCCAGTGCGGCGGATATCCAGGCGGACGGATGCGTAGAATTTGAGCGCATTGCCGCCAGTGGTGGTTTCCGGATTGCCGAACATCACGCCTATCTTCATGCGGATCTGGTTGATGAAGATGACCATGGTGTTGGTGCGCTTGATGTTGCCGGTGAGCTTACGCAGGGCTTGCGACATCAGGCGGGCCTGCAGACCCATGTGTGAGTCGCCCATTTCGCCTTCGATTTCAGCCTTGGGTACCAGCGCTGCTACTGAGTCGACTACCACGATATCTACGGAACCGGAACGCACCAGCATATCGGCGATTTCCAGTGCCTGTTCGCCAGTATCGGGCTGAGAAATCAGCAGTTCCGAAACATTGACGCCCAGTTTTTGCGCGTATTGAGGATCCAGCGCGTGTTCTGCATCAATAAACGCGGCGGTACCACCCAGTTTCTGCATTTGGGCGATGACAGACAAAGTCAGCGTGGTTTTGCCTGACGATTCAGGACCATAGATTTCAATGACGCGGCCACGCGGTAAACCACCTATGCCGAGTGCAATATCAAGGCCAAGCGAGCCAGTCGATACGGCCTGGATGGCGCCAGCGACATCGGTGTCGCCCATGCGCATGATGGAGCCTTTGCCGAACTGTTTCTCGATTTGCGAGAGTGCTGCTGCGAGTGCTTTGCTTTTATTCTCGTCCATGAAAATTGTCCTTATTCTGTGTGGTATGGGTAATGCCCAATAAAGCCTGTGATTATTTCATAAATCAATACTTAAGGTAAGCCAAGCCTGTGATTTCTCACCTAGTTTTTATTTGTGTGAACCCGGATGCGGGTTTGCAGTCTTGTTTATAACTAAATCATTTAATAATAATGAACTTATCGTAAAAATATTCGGGGATTATTGGTTTTTTGTAATTGGCGCTAATGCAAGTGGATTTGTGCAAAGTAAACCATTTTCAGTTGCGTGCGTTATTGGTTACACAGCGTTGATGTTTGAAACATTAAGCGTTGGCTAAAAGGAGATAATCATGAAGTATGTACGTTCAGCATTGATTGCATTAACCATCGCACTTGCTGGTAATACCAGTGCTCAGGCAAACGACTCATTCAGCTTTGGCTTGAATATTGGGGTGCCAGGCTATTATGCGGGCCCGCCAGTTAGATACTACTCGGCACCACCGGCCGTGTATTATGCGCCGCCAGCCGTTTACTACAATCCGGCTCCACGTGTTTACTACGGCAACCCATATCCGCGTGCCCAGTTTCGCTACTATGACGAAGGTCCGCGCCATCACCATGGTCGAGATGGCTGGGGTCGTCGTGATTGGCGCTAAAGTTAGTTAGTAATTTCCAGTTAGTAGTTTAGGGATTCACCGTAAGGTTTGAGCAAAGGTCGCGCTAGTTAGTCTGGCGTGGCCTTTGTCATGTTCAGCAAACCAATTAGTGCCGCCTGTACGGCTTGTTGACGTATCTGCTGGCGGTTCCCCGAGAAATGTTCGGTGCTTGCCTTTGCTATTTTGCAATCAGTGCTTGCCCAGGCAAAACACACCATGCCCACAGGCTTGTCTGGGCTGCCACCATCCGGCCCGGCGATGCCTGTAATTGATAAAGCAATGCGCGCGCGGCTATGTTGAAGAGCGCCAAGCGCCATTTCCCTGGCGGTTTCCTGACTCACTGCGCCATAAGTGGCTAAGGTCTGCTCACTTACCCCCAGCATTTCCGTTTTTGCCGCATTGCTGTAGGTGACGAAGCCACGGTCAAACCATGCCGAGCTACCAGCGACTGCAGTGACTGCTTGCGCCGCCCAGCCACCAGTGCACGATTCGGCAAGCGCCAGCATCCAGCCGCGCCTTTTCAGCGCATCGCCAAGTTCTTCAGCCAGTGCTAATAATGCATCATCAGCCATTGCAGAGCCTTCAAACTGGCGATAGCGTAGATGGCGGCCAGCAGGTCGTCGAACATCACCCCGAATCCGCCTTTGAGTTGCACATCGCACTGCCGAATAGGGAACGGCTTCCAGATGTCAAACAGGCGGAACAATGCAAAAGCCGCCACCCACCATGTCCATGCCTGCGGCGTAAACTCAAGTACCAACAGCATGGCCACGATCTCATCCCATACGATACTGCCGTGGTCGGAAACACCCATGTTCTTGCCTGCAGTGGTGCAGATAGGGATGCCGACGATGAATAGCACGACAATAGTGGTGTAATGCACCAGCTCTGGGGTCAATAGCAGTGCTGCGAATATAGGCAGGGCTACCAGCGTACCAAGCGTGCCTGGTGCTTTCGGACTTAAGCCGCTACCAAACCCCAGTGCTAAAAAATGCGACGGGCGACTGAGTAAAAATGTTATATCAGGTGAGTACGGTTTAGGCAAAGTGGTCAAATCCGGTTTCATTGATATTGAGTATTTCTTCATTTGCATCACGGACAAGCAGGTTGCGACCACTGGTGATAGTGCCTATACATGCCATTGGCAGTGCCAGCAGCTCACCCAGGGAGCTGATTTCATCGTGCCTGTTAGCGGGTGCTGTGAAGCATAGTTCATAGTCGTCGCCTCCCGCCAGTATCATTGTTTGCACCTGGTTTTTAATTCGTACTTGGTTTTTAGCCCGCCCTGGGTTTTCAACCTGCATTTGGTTTTCATGCAGATGATGGCCTACGATCTCACTGCGCGGAATTAAGTTGAGGTGAATGTCAGCGCCTACGCCGGAGGTCTCCAGGATATGTCCCAGGTCAGCCAGCAAGCCATCGGAAATATCAATGGCGCTGGTGGCGATATCCCTTAATTTTAGCCCTAGTGCCACGCGCGGCTGAGGTTGTTCCAAAGCCTGCCGGCAAGTATCCAGCTCTTTTTCAGTGAGCTTCACCCGCCCCTGCATCCCGGCCAGCGCAAGCGCGGCTTCACCCAGTGGCCCAGATACCCATATCTCGTCGCCAACATCGGCGCCGCTACGCTTTAAGGCTTTGCCGTGAGGTGTTTCTCCCATGATGGTCACATTTACGGTCAGTGGCCCGCGTGTAGTGTCTCCACCTATCAGGTCAACCTTATAGGCGTCTGCACAAGCAAAAAAACCACGCGAGAACTCGGCCAGCCAAGCCTCATTAATCTCAGGTAAAGCCAGGGATAAGGTTGCCCATTTGGGTTGTGCGCCCATGGCTGCCATGTCGGAAATATTCACTGCCAGTGATTTCCATCCGATTAAATATGGGCTGCAATCATGAAGGAAATGAGTGCCAGCCACCAGCATGTCCACTGAAATGGCAAGTTGATGTCCTTCTGTAACACGAATCAATGCGGCATCATCCCCTATGCCTAAGTCTGCTTGGGTTTGCTTGGGGGTAAAGAATTTTTGAATTAGATTAAATTCTGGGGTCATTTCGCTCATGATTTTTTGGTAAAGGCATCGTGATGAGCACGCCTTTTTTCAGGGCGATTGTTGTCTTGATGCACTATGTTGTACTTTGCATACGCCTCTGAGAGGCTTATGCATAAACGCTTACAGGGCAACTGCCTTTAAATTTCCGGCATTATTTTCCATTACAAGCAATTGAATCCATTAGCTTTCAAATTGACTGCTAAAAAAAGCCCGGTATTAACCGGATATTGGCTTGGAAATTGCTAAACGCAGCCTGTTAACTTTGAGGTTTGCAACGCAGCATTTGAGTGTGTCTTTGATCAAAATTCAATCAATATTTAATCTATGATTCCAGGTTGCTTGATAGGTTTTGCTCACCAATACATGTCTGTAATTGTACGCCAACTCTCCCATCGTAGTGACTAAAAGGACTTACGTAATGACTTTAAAGAAAATTGGCGGAGCTCTGGGTTTTGCCGCAAGCATGACTATGCTTATGCCTATCGCGGCTTGTGCCGAAGATGATTTGACAGCGTTAATGAAAAACCCCAATAACTGGGCAATGCAGCGTGGCGACTATGCCAGCTCCGGCTTTAGCGCACTATCAGCCATTAATAAAAACAATGTTAAAAAAATGAATTTGGCTTGGACGTTCTCCACAGGCGTGACACGTGGGCATGAGGGGGCTCCGTTAGTCATCGGTAATATGCTGTATGTGCATACAGCCTTCCCTAATAATATTTATGCGCTGGATTTAGCGGATGCACAAAAAATCGTATGGACGTATTTCCCCAAACAAGATCCATCGGTACAAGCGGTGCTGTGTTGTGACAATGTGAGTCGTGGTTTGGGCTATGGCGATAGCAAGATTTTGCTACAGCAGAATGATGGTAACTTAGTGGCTTTAGATGCCAAGACTGGCAGCAAAGTCTGGAGCGTGAAAGTCAACGATCCTAAGGTTGGTGCCACCAATACTAATG
>JBAZTJ010000044.1:0-18024 GCA_041662005.1 Candidatus Methylopumilus sp. | reverse complement strand
CAATCTCATGGTGCCCATGGCGGGAATCGGACCCGCGACCTCTCCCTTACCAAGGGAGTGCTCTACCACTGAGCCACATGGGCATTTACTAAATTTAGTAAAGCCTAAAACACTACACAACCAAACTGCAAAACTACCAATATGGAGCGGGTGAAGGGAATCGAACCCTCGTCATAAGTTTGGAAAACTTCTGCTCTACCATTGAGCTACACCCGCATCGAGATCACTCGACAATTCAGGTAGCCAGCTTGGCCGGCAAAGCCCTCACCTGGCTCCAAACACTACAAAATCATTTTTTGGTGGAGGGGGAAGGATTCGAACCTTCGTACTCTGAGAGAACGGATTTACAGTCCGTCGCCTTTAACCACTCGGCCACCCCTCCAAACCGAACCCAAGATTATGCTGATTTTTTGACTAGCTGTCAAACGCAATCATGGCTATTACCGAGAACTAAATTGATGGTGCCGGATGTCGGAATCGAACTGACGACCTTCGCATTACAAGTGCGCTGCTCTACCAACTGAGCTAATCCGGCAAGTTTGAACACAAACTTTATTAAAACATTCACTACTTTTATTACTTTACCAACTTCAATGTTGGCTTTTTTGCCACTGCTGGTTTTTTATCCGCTTCAGCAGAGTCTGTCTGTTTTTGCTCTACCTGTTGCGAGACACCAAGCTCTTCGCCTAACACTTCAGAATCTTCCGCTTCAGCTTCAAAGAACATGCCCTGGCCATTTTCACGACCATAAATTCCACGCACTGCAGTTATTGGCACATACAAGTTATTCGACACACCACTGAAGCGCGCCGAGAATGTAATCGCTTCCGGGCCAATTTGCAAATCTTTTGTTGCTGAATAGTTAAGATTTAGCACAATTTCGCCATCTTTGACATATCCAGCAGGCACTCGCGTCTGCGCATTCACTTTCACCAACAGATGCGGGGTCAGGCCGTTATCTACGCACCACTCGTGGATTGCGCGAATAAGATACGGCTTAGTCGAAAGCAACTCACTCATCTAAACATGCCCTTATCCAAACGGCCTATCACCAATTACCGACGCATCGCTTTTTCTGATGGCGTCATCGCTTCTATGTAAGCCGGGCGAGAGAATATACGTTCTGCGTACTTGAGTAAAGGGGCAGCTTGCTTGGGCAACTCAATTCCATAGTGACCCAATCTCCATAGAAGCGGTGCTATTGCTACGTCCAGCATGGAAAACTCATCGCCCAAAATATATTGCTGCTTGCTAAAAAGGGGAACGATTTGCGTCAAGTTATCACGAATCACAGCACGTGCTTTGTCTGCCACTTTCTGATTATCCGACTCAACATCTTTAATCTGCGAAAACAGTTGCTCTTCAAAGTTGTGAAGAAATAGACGCGCACGAGCGCGCATGACAGGATCTGCCGGCATCAGCTGCGGGTGCGGGAAACGCTCATCAATATACTCATTGATAATATTGGCTTGCTGCAAAACCAGGTCACGCTCAACCAGCACAGGCACTTCGTTATGCGGATTAATTACAGCCAGATCTTCCGGCTTATTGGCAAGGTCTACATCAATCACCTGGAAATCCATGCCTTTTTCGAACAGGACAATACGACAGCGATGGCTGTAAGGATCGGTGGTGCCTGAATATAGTGTCATCATAATAGTTTGGTTCCCTGCTAGCTAAAAAACAAAAACGGGAGGCATGCTGAAAGCATCGCCTCCCGCTAAGGTGTTACTTTAATGAATGTCTTTCCAGTATTCTTTTTTCAGGTAATACGTTAAAACGAACATCAAGCCTAAAACTAATAAAACAAACAAGCCAAAATGCAGGCGCTTGCTTTTGGCCGGTTCCGCCATATACACCATGTAATTGACCAGATCAGCTACCGCCGCATCATACTCTGCTGGAGACAAGGCACCTGGTTTATCTAAGACCAAGGTATGAGCCTCAGTCTTTTCATCAACCTTTAGCACTTGCTGGCCTTGAAGCTGCCACAGCGCGTGTGGCATGCCAACCTTATCGAAAACAGTGTTGTTCCAGCCTGTTGGGCGCGTGTCATCGCGATAAAAACCTCGCAGATAGGTATACAGCCAATCGCCGCCATTAGCATAGGCTCTGGCTTGCACTGACAAATCGGGCGGCGCAGCACCCAACCAGGCCTTAGCATCCTTCTTGCTCATGGCAATGGTCATGGTATCGCCCACCTTCTCACCCGCGAACCTCAGGTTAGCCTTGATCTGCGCCTCGCTCAGACCTATATCCGTCAAGCGGTTATAGCGCATGTAGGCAGCACTGTGGCAACTCAGGCAGTAGTTGACGAACATTTTGGCGCCACGTTGCAAACTGGCCTGATTATTGGGATCTATCGGGGCATGATCCAACTTAACACCCTCACTGGCCCAAACCAATGAAGACAACGACAAGCCCAGCACTAGCAATAACTTCTTCATTATCCTGTCACCCTTTCTGGTACTGGCTTGGTTTTATCTTTTTTGGTGTACCACGGCATCAGAGCGAAGAATGCGAAATACACAGCAGTAAATACACGCGCAACCACAGTAGCGCGGTCGGCACCACCCACGATTATGGTCTTGGGATCGAACTGACCCCACAAGTTGGATGGTTCAGTACCCAGATAGCCCAGTATAAGGAAGCTGATAACGAAAGCCGCTAACCACTTTTTATACAAGCCACCACGATACCGAATTGACTTCACAGGACTGCGATCCAGCCAAGGCAAGAAGGCAAACACCACAACCGACAAACCCATTGCGGCTACGCCCGGGAACTGGGAATTCAATACCGGAGGCACCGCACGCAGAATTGAATAATACGGCGTGAAATACCAGACTGGCGCAATATGCGTTGGTGTCTTTAGTGGATTTGCTGGAATGAAATTATTAGCCTCCAGGAAATAACCACCCATCTCAGGCGCAAAAAATATGATGGCCGAGAATACAATCAGAAACACCGATACGCCCACCAGATCCTTCACTGTGTAGTAAGGATGGAATGGAATACCATCCAGAGGAATGTGCGTTACAGGATCTTTATGTTTTTTAATTTCAACGCCATCAGGATTATTCGACCCAACCTCGTGCAGCGCGATGATATGCGCAGCAACCAGACCAAGCAGCACCAGCGGCAATGCTATTACGTGGAACGCAAAAAAGCGATTTAGCGTTGCATCAGACACCATGTAATCCCCGCGCAGCCACAATGAAATATCGGGACCAACAAACGGAATTGAGCTGAACAGATTAATAATCACCTGCGCGCCCCAGAATGACATTTGTCCCCAAGGCAGGAGGTAGCCAAAGAATGCCTCGCCCATCAGGCACAGGAATATCCCCACACCAAACAGCCAGATAAGCTCACGCGGCGTGCGGTATGAACCGTAGATCAAGCCACGAAACATATGCAGGTACACCACCACAAAAAACATGGATGCGCCTGTGGAGTGCATGTAACGAATGAGCCAACCCCACGACACGTCACGCATGATGTACTCAACCGAAGCAAAGGCAAGCTCTGCATCCGGCTTGTAATTCATAGTCAGGAAAATGCCAGTGACGATTTGCAGCACCAGCACCATCAAAGCCAATGAGCCAAAGAAATACCAGAAATTGAAGTTCTTGGGAGCGTAGTACTCGGTCAGATGCGACTTGATATTGGATGTGAGCGGAAACCGTTCATCAACCCAGCCCAGCACGCTAGTATAGTATTTTTGCATGTTATGCCGCCACTCCCTTGTCATCTTCGCCTATGAGCAATACGCTGTCGCTAATGTATTTATGCGGTGGAACCACCAGATTGATCGGCGCTGGAGAACCCTTGAATACGCGCCCCGCCAAATCGAACTTGGAGCCGTGGCAAGGACAGAAGAACCCCCCCGGCCAGTCAGCACCCATATCGCCACCCGTTTGCAACTTGGGCGAAGGAGAGCAACCCAGGTGGGTGCAAATACCAACCACAACCATAAGATTTGATTTCAGCGAGCGACCTGCATTGTTACAGTATTCAGGTTGTTGAGTAACCACCTGCAATTTCGGATCAGACAGTTGATCGTCATGCTTAGCCAGCAAATCAAGCATTTCCTGTGTGCGATTGACTATCCACACCGGCTTACTACGCCACTCGACAGTAACCATCGCGCCCGGCTCGATTTTGCTCACATCCGTTTCAACCGGTGCACCGGCGGCTTTCGCCCGCTCACTTGGCAGCATGCTGATCACAAATGCCGAGCCTGCCACAGCAGCCCCAGCAGCACCTGCCACACTAGTCGCAGCAATTAAAAAGCGCCGCTTACTTTTATCAACTTCCTGATTCGCCATTACATGCCCTTAAATTTAATTCGCGACCATATCAATGCTTCTGCAAACAACTGCTCATTTTACAGCTTTCAGCGCAAAACTTAAACCAAGAAAGTGTTATTTATCAGCGTTAGTAACAAATTTCCGATTTCAGCACTTTAAACAGGGTTATCAATATCAATAAACTCGTGTCGCAAAGAAAAATGGCTGGCCAAATGTTGACCCAAAGCCCTTACCCCATAACGTTCAGTTGCATGATGCCCTGCAGCAATATACGCCACCCCAGACTCTCGGGCGAGATGTACGGTCTGCTCCGAAATCTCGCCGCTTATAAAAGCATCCACACCTAAATTTATTGCGGCTTCCATGTACCCCTGTGCGGCGCCAGTGCACCAAGCGATACGCTTTATCTGTCTGGCCGCATCCCCAATAAAAATTGGGGATCGATTCAATTGCCCCGCAAGACGGTCACAAAACCCCTGCAATGTCATTTGACTTTCCAGCGTGCCATAGGCCACGATATTCTGTTCACCAGACCACCCCTCGACTGCAACCCCCATCACCTTGCCAAGCTGCACGTTGTTTCCAAGCTCCACATGCACATCAAGCGGCAGGTGATAAGCCAGCAAATTAATATTGTGTTCAAGCAGGAACTTCAGGCGTGATCGCTTAATGCCCACGATGCGCTCATCTTCGCCCCGCCAGAAGTAACCATGATGCACCAGCACCACATCGGCATTTTTTGCATGTGCGGCTTCGAGCAACTCCATACTTGCAGTAACGCCAGTTACTATTTTTGATATTTCACTGCGGCCTTCGACCTGCAAACCATTGGGGCAATAATCACGGAGGCGCTCAGGTTGCAAAATTTGTCGGGTATAATCAACCAATTGGTTTATTTTCATTTATATTCCTAGCCACTTTTAATTCATCTAAATATCGAGTACTGCTATCCCATGAGAAAACTTTGGCTCATTTTTGCACAAACTGTCACCGCGAGTCTTGCTGCACTTTTCGTGGTACAACTGTTTTACCCTCAGCTGCTGACTAAACAAGAAAACACTGTCATCGTCAAACAGGCAGAATCAATACCTGCTGCCGTGAATGCCGGCTCCTACAGCGCTGCAGCAAAAAAAGCCATGCCGGCAGTAGTCAATATATTTACCAGCAAGAAAGCCGCAGCCAATCCTCACCAGCAATTTCTTGACGACCCATTGTTTCGTCACTTTTTTGGCGATCAGCAAGATGATCAGCCGCAACGAGAGAATAGCCTGGGTTCCGGCGTTATCGTCAGCACGCAGGGCCTGATCTTAACCAATCACCATGTTGTCGAAGCTGCAGATGAAATTGAAGTAGCCCTGGCAGATGGCCGCACTTTACCTGCCCGTGTGGTAGGCACAGACCCGGAAACCGATCTGGCCGTGCTCAAAGTCGACGTCAATGATTTGCCAGCCATCACGTTTGCCAATCCCGAAAAAATCAGCGTTGGTGATGTGGTACTCGCTATCGGCAATCCGTTCGGCGTAGGCCAGACCGTGACACAAGGCATCATCAGCGCTTTGGGGCGCAACCACCTTGGCATTAATACTTTTGAAAACTTCATCCAGACCGATGCACCTATCAATCCCGGCAATTCCGGCGGTGCATTGATTGATACCGAAGGCAATCTGGTTGGGGTGAACAGCGCCATATATTCACGTAGTGGCGGCTCAATGGGCATAGGCTTCGCCATTCCCGTCAGCTTGGCTAAACAGGTCATGGAACAAATCATCCGCCAGGGTAGCGTTACTCGCGGCTGGATTGGTATTGAGGCGCAAGATATCACGCCTGAACTGGCTGAGTCCTTCAAACTGAAGCAAACCAATGGCTCACTGATCGCAGGTATCGTTAGTGGCAGCCCCGCGGAACGGGCCGGACTGAAACCTGGCGACATCCTGCTGGAGATAGATGGCCATCAGGTACTGGATAGCTCCAGCATGCTCACGCTGATTTCCGGACTGAAACCTAACAAACAAGCCATATTGAAGATTTCACGCAATCAACGCAAGATGGACATTCCGGTCATCATAGGCAAGCGGCCCAAACCACAAGCACAGGTGCAAGCACCATCAGACGAAGAGTAAATTTACTGTACTTGCCCTATGCTTGGATCAACTTTAGGCTGGATAAATCCAGAAACAAATATCCCTGCCTCATATAACAGCCATAACGGCACCGCCAGCATCACTTGGGAAATCACGTCTGGCGGCGTGAAAATGGCACCGATAACAAATGCGCCCACAATCACGTAGGATCGAATTTCCTTGAGTGTTTTAATATTCACCATGCCAAACCGCACCAGCAACACCACCGCCACAGGCACTTCAAATGCCAGCCCAAATGCCATAAATAACGTGATGATGAAATCCAGATAATTGCCTATGTCTGTCATTACCGCGACGCCCTCGGGAGCGCTGCCTGCAATGAAGCCAAATACCACCGGAAACACGGCAAAATAGGCAAACGTCATTCCCAGCAGGAATAACAGCGTACTGGCTACGACAAGAGGACCCATAAATCGGCGCTCGTGAGCGTATAGGCCTGGTGCAATAAAAGACCAAACCTGATACAAGGTATGCGGCAATGAAATTAAAAACGCAGCCAGCATGGCGACTTTCATGGGCACAAAGAAAGGCGTTGTTACCGCTGTAGCGATCATCTGCCCGCCAGCCGGTAATTTACTTAGCAGCGGGTGGGCCAGCAAGGTGTAGATCTTGTTAGCAAATGGCAACAAGCAGCTAAATACCAATAGAAAACCCACTACAATACGCAGCAACCTGTCGCGTAGCTCTATCAGGTGGGAAATAAAGGTTTCGGAGGGATTCACTGCTGGCTTTTTTGCGGTAAGGTTTCGGCAGACGGGTCAGGCGTTGCCGTAGTAGATACATCAGTGGAAAGGGAATCAAAATTCTTTTCTAGTGCAGCGACTTCATGCGTAATGGTATTGCCTGTCTTTTGAACCTCAGACTTGGCTTGCATCAGGCCCTGCCTGATCTCCTGCTGAATTTTCTGCAGGTCCTCAAATTGCATTTCGCGCTCTATATCAGATTTTACGTCGGCGACATACCGCTGCATACGGCCTGCCAACAAGCCCAGCGTGCGTGCGACTTTGGGCAGCTTTTCCGGGCCGATCACCAGCAACGCCACAATGGCGATGACTATCAGTTCAGAAAATGCAACATCAAACACGCGTTTGCAGGCTTTCTACTATTCCGATTTGGATTTCTGCGTAACTTCGCCCTCTACCGTGTTGCCGGTAGTCGTATCATCCAACTTGGGCTTCTGCTTTTCTTCACCCATCGCATCCTTGAAGTTCTTTACCGCGCCACCGACATCACTGCCGATATTACGTAGCTTTTTGGTACCAAATACCAGCACTACAATCAGCAATACAATCAACCAATGCCATATGCTAAATGAACCCATGATGGTTCTCCTGATGTTTTATTAAGTTTTAGGTAATGTTGTGCCGCCGCCAAAGACATGTACATGAATATGAAATACTTCCTGTCCGCCTTCGCGACCAGTATTGATCATGGTACGAAATCCCGGCAAACCCTGGTCTTTAGCCAACTTGGGGGCAAGCAGCAACATCTTGCCCAGCAGTGATTGGTGTTGCGCATCGCAAGCAGCCAGGCTGTCGATATGTACCCTGGGGACTATCAGGAAATGTATCGGGGCTATGGGATGAATATCGTTGAAGACAATGACATCCTCATCCTCATAAATCCGGGTGGACGGGATATCGCCCTGAACTATCTTACAGAAGATGCAATCCGCACTCATCGTTTATTCTTTCCTTTGGGCTTTTTCGACAATGCCCGACAAGCCCTCGCGACGCGCAAGCTCATCCAGCACGTCTTGCGGCTTTAACCCGGCTTGTGCCAGCATGACCAGGGTATGAAACCACAAGTCCGCAGTCTCGTAGATAATCTGTGACTTGTCGCCGTCTTTAGCAGCAATAATGGTTTCGGTAGCCTCTTCCCCAATTTTCTTGAGTATACTGTCCATGCCCTTGGCGTAAAGCTTGGCTACGTATGAAGACTGCGGATCAGCACTTTTGCGCTGCTCCAGCAACTCGGCCAAACGGTTTAGTACGTCACTCATGGTGATAAATATCCTCAGGGTTCTTCAGTACCGGCTGATCCGTCACCCACTCGTTATTTTCCAGCTTGCGGAAAAAACAGTTGTGTCGACCAGTATGACATGCAATACCGCCTACCTGTTCCACCGTAATCAGTAACACATCCTCATCGCAATCAAGTCGAATCTCGTGCACTTTCTGCACATGACCAGACTCCTCGCCTTTGTGCCACAGCCGGTTACGCGAACGTGACCAATAGACTGCATGACCAGTATCCACCGTCAGCCGCAAAGCCTCGCGGTTCATAAAAGCGAACATCAATACTTTGCCCGTACCCAGCTCCTGTGCAATCACCGGCACTAAACCATCAGTCCAGCTTACCTCGTCGAGCCAGCTCACAGCCTGACCTCTATCCCTTGATCGCGCATGTATTCTTTTGCCTCACGCACTGTATATTCACCGTAGTGAAAAATACTGGCGGCCAGCACCGCATCTGCCCCGCCCAGTTTCACCCCATCCACCAGATGCTGCAAATTGCCCACGCCGCCCGAGGCGATAATAGGCACATCAACCGCATCGCTAATAGCTTTGTTCAATGCCAGATTAAAGCCGATTTTAGTACCGTCTCTATCCATGCTGGTCACCAGCAGTTCGCCAGCCCCAAGTGTTACCATTTTGCGCGCCCAATCCACGGCATCGAGGCCGGTGGGCTTACGGCCACCATGCGTGAATACTTCCCAACGCGGGTGGGCAGTATTTGCATCTTCCACCAGCTTGGCATCTATCGCAACCACGATGCATTGTGAGCCATAGCGATCTGCCGCATCAGCCACCAGTTGCGGATTCATCACTGCCGAGGTGTTAATGCTGACCTTGTCTGCGCCTGCATTTAGCAAACGCCGCACATCCTCAACCTCGCGAACACCGCCGCCTACAGTCAATGGAATGAATACCTGCGAAGCCACTTGCTCGATAATATGCAGGATCAAACCGCGATTATCGGAGCTTGCCGTGATGTCCAGAAAAGTCAGCTCGTCGGCGCCCTGCTCGTCGTAGCGGCGGGCAATCTCAACAGGATCGCCAGCATCGCGCAACTCCAGAAAGTTAACACCTTTAACTACGCGTCCGTCTGTAACGTCCAGGCATGGAATGATGCGTTTTGCCAGACCCATTAAATACGTTCCATTATCCGTTGAGCTCGTCTGCCAGCGCTTGTGCTGCAGCGAAATCCAGCGTGCCTTCATAGATGGCACGACCAGTAATGGCGCCCATAATGCCCTCTGACTCCACAGCACACAATTTGCGCACGTCATCCAGATTGGTAATGCCGCCGCTGGCGATGACCGGAATTTTCAGTGCTTGCGCTAAGGCCACAGTGGCCTCGATATTTACCCCACTAAGCATGCCATCGCGGCCAATATCTGTATATACCACGGCTTCTACACCGTAATCCTCGAATTTTTTAGCCAGATCCACCACATCATGGCCGGTAAGCTTGGACCAGCCATCCACGGCCACCTTGCCGTCCTTGGCATCCAGGCCCACGATGATCTGTCCAGGGAATGCATAGCAGGCTTCGTGCAGGAATCCAGGGTTCTTCACTGCAGCGGTACCGATAATTACATAATCGATACCGTTATCCAGATAGCGTTCTATGGTTTCCAGGTCACGTATCCCGCCGCCAAGCTGGATCGGAATCTCGCCTGCGGCCGCCTTCACAATAGCCTTGATGGCACCTTCATTTACAGGCTTACCGGCAAATGCACCATTCAGGTCCACTAGATGCAGGCGCTGGCCGCCCTGATCTACCCAGTGCCGTGCCATCGCACCTGGATCCTCAGAGAACACGGTTGCGTCCTCCATTAAACCTTGTTTCAAGCGCACACAGTGGCCGTCTTTTAAATCGATAGCGGGGATAATCAGCATAATGTTTTAAGCGCGTATTAAGTAATCTAGTTTAAGAATGTCCATTCCATTGGACGAAATTGGATAAAAGCTGCAAGCCAGCAAGCTGGCTCTTTTCAGGGTGGAACTGTACGGCAAAAATATTATCCCTGGCGACACATCCGGTAAATCGCGATGGATACTCAGTATAGCCAGCAACCAAATCCATGTTTTCAGGCTTCACATAGTAACTATGAACATAGTAGAACCTGGAACCATCTTCTATATCGGCCCATAAAGCATGGGCTTTAGTCTGGTATAACTGGTTCCAGCCCATGTGCGGGACTTTGAGCTTATTGCCTTCGGCATCATGCATATCACTCGGGGCAAAACGCTGCACGTTGCCGGCCAGAATTCCAAGACCTGCGGCATCACCCTCTTCAGAATGATCAAACAGCAATTGCAAGCCTATGCAGATACCGAGAAAAGGCTTGTTGGCAGCAGCGGCAATTACGGATTGCCGTAAACCGCGGCTATCCAGCTCGCGCATACAATCAGGCATGGCGCCCTGCCCAGGGAACACCACTCGCCCTGCCGCATCAATTTGCGCAGGATCACTGGTGACGATTACGTTCTTATCGGGTGCTACGTGCTCTAACGCTTTAGAAACCGAGCGCAGATTGCCCATACCGTAATCCACTACTGCTATATCAATCATGGTATTTTTCTGAAAATACTAGAGACTATACAAAACGAAAGAATGATAAGAAATACTCTCTTATATGCTCTGTTATAAGGAGCCTTTGGTCGAAGGCATGATACCAGCCATGCGGCTATCATGCTCTACCGCCATGCGCAGGGCACGGCCAAAGGCTTTAAATATGGTTTCAGCTTGGTGGTGAGCGTTATCACCCCGCAAGTTATCAATGTGCAGTGTCACTAGGGCATGGTTGACAAACCCCTGGAAGAATTCGTGGATCAAGTCCACATCAAAATCACCTATACGTGCACGCGTAAACTCCACGCCGAACTCCATACCGGGGCGACCAGACAAATCGAGCACCACGCGCGACAAAGCCTCATCCAACGGCACATAGGAATGTCCGTAACGACAAAGCCCTTTTTTATCACCGACAGCTTTAGCAAAAGCCTGCCCTAGGGTGATGCCGATATCCTCAACTGTGTGGTGCGCATCAATATGCAAATCGCCAGTTGCCTGTACAGAAATATCCATCATGCCGTGGCGTGCGATTTGATCAATCATGTGATCGAGAAATGCCAAGCCACTTGCGAGCTTGGATACACCCGTCCCATCCAAGTTGATTGAGACTGAAATCTGTGTTTCTAGAGTATTACGGCTAACTTCAGCGGTGCGCATGGGAGAGTACTTACTTTCCTAATTTTCTAAACTTGGCCCTTACAAGGCAAAACCGCCACAAAACTTCATTTCTTTTGTTTTGCAGCGGTTTTGAGTCTTGATTTGCTATTGTCTAACTAAACTACAATTCAACGAACATTCAATTTAGCTGAACAGGCCTTTCAGCCAGCCGAACAAACCACCACCTGATGTGTTGCCACGTGCCAGACCTGTGATTTCAGCAGCAGAAGCAGCAGGGTCAGCAGCACCGTAGATAGCAGCACCAGCGACAACGATAGTTGCACCGGCATCCACTACTTGACGTACCGTTGCAGCCTTAACACCGCCAGCAACAGAAACCTTAACACCCAGGCCTAAACCGTTAACCAGAGCCAAGTCGGCAAATGGTGTTTGGCCAGCAGCTTGCTGATCCAGACCAGTGTGCACGCCAATAATGTGTGCGCCCATTTTTACAGCTTCTTTAGTACGGGCAGCTTTATCTTCAACATTGATCAAGTCAACTTGAGCTTCTTTACCGTACTTGTTAGCAACATCGATTACGCCTTTGATAGTGCCCAGATCAGCAGTACCCAGAACTGTACAGATGTCAGCACCAGCTTTATAGAATGGCTCAGCTTCGTAGTAACCAGCATCCATAGTCTTCAGGTCAACCAGGATCTTGTTGTTTGGGAACTTGGCGCGCAAAGTTTCCAGCAGCTTGATACCGTTGTGCTTGATGCATGGTGTACCGATTTCAAGAATGTCCACGTGTGGAGCAACTTTAGTAGCTAATGCTACTGTTGCATCGAAATCTAAAGAGTCTAATGCCATTTGGGTTAGTGCCACGATACTTCCTCCGCTTATTTACAGGGTTAGGTTCCACCTAAGACACATTATGATACATTTTTTCTAATGTTTAGGGGAACTCTGTTCAAAAATTGAAACTTCATTTGCAAGCTTTTTTGCTCAAGGTGACGTTATATAACGATTTTGCAATTTGGTCAAAAATACTTTATTAAATAGGGCGTTGTAATACCTGCTGCAAGGTCTGCACCAGCGCTGCACATTCGTCGTCCGTGCCAACAGTAATACGCATGAATTGAGCAATCCGTTCAGGAGTCTTGAAGTGCCGCACAATAATGCCATGTTCACGCAATAACGCAGTAAGTTGGGATGCGTCGCGTTGCGCATGTTTGACGAAAATAAAGTTCGCTCCAGAGGGCAGGACTTCAAATCCCAACTGTTGCAAAGCGCTCACCAAGCGTTCGCGGCTGGCAATCACCTTATCACGTGTTTCTTCGAAATAGGTAACATCCTGCATAGCCGCTACAGCTCCAGCGATAGCAAAGCGATCCAGCGGGTAGGAATTGAAACTGTCTTTTACACGATGCAAGGCATCGATCAGATCTACATGGCCAACAGCATAACCAACACGCAAGCCAGCCAACGATCGGCCTTTGGATAGTGTATGCGTCACCAACAACTGCGGATACTGATTAATCAGCTTCACTGCCGATTCACCGCCGAAATCCACATAGGCCTCATCAATCACGACCACAGACTCAGTATTAGCCTTGAGCAAGCGTTCGATATCAGCCAAGGCTAACAGGCGGCCTGTAGGCGCATTGGGATTCGGGAAGATGATGCCGCCATTGGGGCGAAAATAGTCATCCACATTGATTTCAAAATCTGCAGTGAGCGCTATGGTGCGATATTCAATACCGTACAGTCCACAATAGACCGGGTAAAAACTATAGGTAATGTCCGGAAACAACACTGGTGCATCATGCTTTAACAAGGCATTAAACACATGCGCCAGCACCTCGTCAGAACCATTGCCCGTAAACACCTGCCCCGGCTGGACGCCATGAAAATGGGCTACTGCCGCTTTCAATTTCTCAGCATTGGGGTCAGGATATAGTCGAAGGCTATCTGCTGCCTCGGCACGCAAGGAATCAAGCACCTTGGGACTAGGCCCATAGGGGTTTTCATTGGTGTTGAGCTTGATCAGGTTGGCCATCTTCGGCTGCTCACCTGGCACATACGGCGTCAACTCGTGCACCAATTTGCTCCAGTATTTACTCATATCCTGTCCATCACACTGTTTGTGGTGCCTAAATCAAGACTTCAATCGGTATTCTGCGCTTCGGGCGTGCGCCTGCAGCCCTTCGCCGTGCGCCAGCGTCGAGGCAACTTTACCCAACACCTGCGCGCCTTGCGACGACACCATGATCAGGCTGGTGCGCTTCTGGAAGTCATAGACTCCTAGAGGCGATGAAAAGCGCGCGGTACGTGAAGTAGGCAATACGTGATTAGGGCCTGCGCAATAGTCACCAAGCGCCTCACAGGTATCGCGTCCCATGAAGATAGCGCCGGCATGCTTGATTTTCTTGCTGAACTCCAGCGGATGATCCATAGAAAGTTCCAGATGCTCAGGGGCAATGTAGTTGGCAATATTGGCTGCTTCTTCAAGGTCGCGTACATGTATGAGCGCGCCACGATCCCGCAATGACGTACGAATAATCTCCTTGCGCGGCATTTCCTCCACCAGGCGAGCCATGCTGGCAGCCACTTGATCAAGAAATTCGGCATCCGGTGATAGTAAAATAGACTGCGCCAGCTCATCGTGCTCGGCTTGCGAGAACAAATCCATCGCCACCCAGTCAGGGTTGGTTTTGCCGTCGCATATCACCAGAATTTCTGAAGGGCCAGCCACCATGTCGATGCCTACAACCCCAAAAACGCGGCGCTTGGCAGCGGCGACATAGGCATTGCCTGGACCAACGATTTTGTCAACTTGCGGCACGGTTTGTGTACCGTAGGCCAGCGCCGCTACAGCTTGTGCGCCGCCTATGCAGAATACGCGGTCAACATCACAGATGGCAGCGGCAGCAAGCACCAAGGCATTTTTTTCGCCATCGGGTGTTGGTACTACCATGATGAGCTCGCTAACCCCTGCCACCTTGGCCGGAATCGCATTCATCAGTACCGATGAAGGATAAGCTGCTTTGCCACCCGGCACATAGAGCCCAACACGATCCAATGATGTGACCTGCTGGCCCAACAAAGTACCGTCATTTTCGGTATAGGTCCACGACGACATTAATTGTTTCTCATGGTAGCTACGCACGCGATCAGCCGCTTGCTGCAAAGCCTTGCGTTGCTCGGCAGGCAAGCCCTCTAAAGCTTGATGCAGCTCAACCTTGGAAATTTCCAGCTCACTCAGGCCAGCAGCATTGAGGCGATCAAAGCGTTGGGTGTATTCAAGCACGGCTTCATCACCGCGCTTCTTTACGTCGCGCAGTATGTTTGCCACTACCTGATCAATCTGGTCATCTTGTGCAGTTTCGAAAGCCAACAGCGCCTTTAGCTCGCTGTCGAAATTGGCATCTGCTGTAGAAAAACGTCTTACGTCCATTTCAGTTTCCTAATTGTGCTTGCTCGTTACGCCTAGTCTTGCGCTACCGCTTGGGCAATACTATCCATGATAGGTTGCAACTGCGCGCGCTTCAATTTTAGCGAAGCTTGATTGACGACCAGACGCGAGCTGATATCCGTTATTTCCTCTACCGCTTTCAGGTGATTGGCACACAAGGTACCACCTGTACTCACCAGGTCGACAATCGCATCCGCCAGACCTACCAACGGCCCCAGCTCCATGGAACCGTAAAGCTTGATCAGGTCCACATGCATGCCCTTATCGGCAAAGTGCTCACGCGCTGTTTTTACATACTTGGTGACCACCTTGAGGCGTGCACCACGGCGGATGGAGCCGAAGTAATCGAAATCTTCCCGTACCGCAACCATCATCTTGCAACGCGCAATTTTCAGATCCAGTGGTTGGTACAAACCCTCACCACCATGCTCATTGAGCACATCCTTGCCGGCTATGCCAAGATCGGCCGCACCATATTGCACATAAGTCGGTACATCTGTCGCGCGCACAATGATGAGGCGCACATCTGGGCGATTCGTCTCCAGAATCAGCTTGCGCGAGGACTCAGGATCTTCGAGCGAGGTAATACCCGCTGCTGCCAGCAAGGGCGTAGTTTCCTCAAAAATCCTGCCTTTGGATAATGCGATGGTGATCATAGTCAATTCACTCTTTTTACTTTTTGAGCGTTAGCTTGTAGGTCGTTAGCTTTTACACCTGGTGACTTTCGCACCCAGCGCGGTCAATTTAGCTTCGAGCAGTTCATAGCCTCGGTCCAGATGGTAGATGCGCTCTATTGTGGTTTCCCCTCGCGCTACCAGGCCGGCAAGAACTAGGCTGGCAGAAGCGCGTAAATCGGTAGCCATTACAGTAGCACCATCCAGGTACTCAACGCCGCGTACGATGGCAGTATTGCCTTCCACTTCTATGCTCGCACCCAAGCGCTGCATTTCCTGCACATGCATGAAGCGATTTTCAAAAATGGTTTCTGTTACGGTAGCTACCCCGTCCGCTACCGTGTTCAGCGCCATGAGCTGCGCCTGCATATCCGTAGGGAAAGCAGGATGTGGTGCAGTACGCAGGTTAACCGACTTCAACTTACCGGAACTGGTAATGGAAATAGTGTTGGCATCATGTTCAATAGTGGCGCCAGCTTCACGCAGCTTTTCTATCACTGCCTCCAGCAAGTCTGCGCGCGCATTGGTAAGCTTGATACTACCGCCAGCCATGGCTGCTGCCACCAGGTAAGTACCCGCTTCGATACGATCGCACACCACGGCATGCTCAGCACCCATCAAGCGCTCCACGCCATGCACGGTAATCATATCGGTGCCGGCGCCTTCAATGCGTGCACCCATCTTGATCAGGCATTCTGCCATATCAACCACTTCCGGCTCACGTGCGGCATTTTCCAGTGTCGTCGTGCCATCGGCAAGGGCCGCCGCCATCATCAGGTTTTCGGTACCCGTTACGGTCACCAGATCCATAAAGATACGCGCACCCTTGAGGCGCTTGTTAGGCAGATGTGCCGTACTCGCCTCAATGTAGCCGTGCTCGATATGGATTTCAGCTCCCATTGCCTGCAAGCCCTTGATATGCAAATCCACCGGGCGTGAGCCGATAGCACAGCCTCCGGGCAAGGAAACACGGGCATGGCCAAAGCGTGCTAGCAAAGGACCCAGCACCAGAATGGAGGCACGCATGGTTTTCACCATTTCGTATGGTGCTTCCTGCGAGGTAATATCGCTAGCATCCAGCGTGACGCAATTGTCCGCCGTCAGCTCCACCTTCACGCCCATATGCTTAAGCAAGGTATAGGTAGTATTCACATCCTTGAGGTTGGGCACACTGGATAGCTTAAGCGGGGTTTCTGCCAGCAGCGCTGCACAGATAATAGGCAAGGCCGCATTCTTCGCGCCGGATATCCGCACTTCACCATTAAGCTTGTAACCACCTTCTATAACGAGTTTATCCAATTAGGCAGTCGCTTCCTGCAGCATTTTTTGCAACTCACCTTGCTGATATAAATCACGCATGATGTCAGCGCCGCCAACAAACTCGCCTTTGATGTAAAGCTGCGGAATCGTGGGCCAGTTAGCGTAGCTCTTGATGCCCTCACGAATTGCAGGGTCAGCCAGCACATCAATTGTCGTCGGATTAGTCACGCCGCAGGCCTGCAGAATCTGGATAGCCAAGCCAGAAAAACCGCATTGCGGGAATTTTGGGCTACCTTTCATGTAGAGCACAACTGGGTTTGCTGTCACTTGGTTCTTGATAATCTCTTGTGTATCCATGGTACTTCTCCGTCTAAATTAAATGAATGTGCTGCCGGCCTATTGGCTGCCAATTTTGGCCCAGGCCTCCGGGGTAAAGGTGCGCATGGAAAGCGCATGTATTTCTTGGCGCATACGGTCACCTAGCGCCTGATAAACCATTTGATGCTGTTGCACCATGTTTTTCCCGACAAAGAGCGGGCTCACTACAATCGCTTCAAAATGCTGGCCGTCATCGCCCAACACTTGCACGTGGTCACAGGCCAGGCCTTGTGTGATATAGGTTTTCAGGTCAGATGCACTTAACATTGCGTAATATCCGTAGGTTTAAATTAATGTGGAAATCCACTTCAGCCACGCAGCTTGTATCCAGATTTCAGCATTCCCAATGTTACCCATGATAGGGCAAAAAAGCTCACTGCGACAACGCTTAAGCTGACCCAAGGTGAAATATCGCTGCTGCCGAAAAAGCCATAACGAAAGCCATCTATCATGTAAAAAAATGGGTTGAGATGCGACACTTGCTGCCAAAAAGGCGGTAGTGAATGTATCGAGTAAAACACGCCCGATAAAAATGACACCGGCATAATGATGAAATTCTGGAATGCGGCCATCTGGTCAAATTTATCTGCCCATATCCCTGC
>JBAZTJ010000043.1:0-18326 GCA_041662005.1 Candidatus Methylopumilus sp. | reverse complement strand
CTCACCTGCAGCAAGCTCAAACGAGATGCCTTTAATCACCATTTGCTTGGTTGTCGGCGTTACAAAGGTTATCTTTTCTACCTTAAGCGCTCCCATAGGCGCCGGCAGACTCATGTGGCTTGCATCGTACTTAAAGTCTGTCAGCAATTTATCCAGACTTTGGTAAGACTCACGCGCATCAATAAAGCTTTTCCAGGTGCCGATAGCCTGCTCCACGGGCGCCAACGCCCGGCCGAGTATAATTGTTGCAGCCATCATCACGCCTGGAGTTACGTTTTTATCAATCACCAGGTAAGCTCCTGTAGCTAACATGGCAACCTGTATCAATTGACGCAAGAATTTGGTGGAAGAAACAATTACGCTGGTACGTCGCGTAAGTATTTGCTGCTGCTGAAGCACAGCGTTGTTGAAGCTTTTCCAACGCGCCTGCACCCCGTTTACCATCCCCATCGCACTGACTACTTCGGCATTACGCACAGAAGCATCAATAAAACGGCCCGATTTGCGTGAGGCCAGACTAGCTTCATGTAACGGGCTATGAGTAGTTTTCTCATTCACATAGGCGACAGCAAATAACGCCAATGCCCCCAATACAGCCACTACGCCCATTAGCGGGTGAAAAAAGAAGATCACTACAATAAAAAACACTGCCCATGGAGCATCAAACAAGGCAAAAATACTATTACCCGTCAAAAACCCACGTAACACGGCGACATCGCGCAAGCCTTGTGCATAATCCCGGCTACCCAAGCGCGCTGCAGATTTAACCAAACCAGTCACTACCTTGCTGCCCAATGACTCGTCCATCAAAATACTCGCAGCACCCAGCAATCTGGCACGCAAGGCTTCGAGCAGCAGCATGACAAAAAGCGCGCCCACCACTGCAATGGTAAGCATAATAAGGGTTTCGTTACTACGTCCTGTCATCACCCGATCAAACAACTGCAGCATATATAGAGGCGATGCCAGTAATAACATATTGTCAAAAAAACTGAATAGCGCCGCATACAACAGATGTGGCCTAAAATCCTTGATGAACCCCTGCATATGGCTTGCTCCGCTTATGAACTTTTGTAGTTAGTCTTTATAGTTTGGAGAAGATTATAGTCACTGCTATGAGAAAGACGAAATAAAAGCACCAACACAACATTCAAGTATCAGATTTTGTCAGTTTTAACCTGCCTAATGTTAAAACTGACTGGAAACTAGCAGAGCTAACCCTCAGTTTTTAATCCATATAGTTTACGTTAATGTAAATCTTGAATTTACCAGCGCATAACTAATCGGTATAATCCTGTTTTGGAAGCAAGGAATATTCACCATGCGTTTGTTGCAAAATGCGCTTACCTTCGATGATGTACTGCTGGTACCCGCACACTCTACCGTGTTACCCCGCGAAGTCAGTCTAGCCACTCAGCTCACCCGAACTATCCGCCTCAATATCCCTTTGGTGTCTGCCGCCATGGATACCGTGACCGAAGCTCCGCTCGCAATTGCGCTCGCGCAAGAAGGCGGGATGGGCATTATCCATAAAAACATGACGCCGCAAATGCAGGCGACACACGTGTCTCGCGTCAAACGCTTTGAATCCGGCGTGGTTAATGATCCCGTCACTATCCAGCCGCATATGACGGTGCGTGATGTATTGGCACTGACTCGCCAGCACAAAATTTCAGGTCTGCCTGTCGTGGACGGCACCAAACTGGTTGGTATTGTGACCAATCGTGACCTGCGTTTTGAAACCAATCTGGATCAGACCATAGCCGATATCATGACCCCGCAAAATCGCCTGGTCACCGTACGTGAAGGGGCGAGCCGCGAAGAAGTAATGGGGCTGCTACATCAGTACCGTCTGGAGCGCGTGCTGGTGATTGATGAAGACTTCAACCTCAAGGGCCTGATTACCGTCAAGGACATCCAAAAATCCACTGATCATCCGCTGGCCTGTAAAGATGAAAAAGGCCGTTTGCGTGTAGGCGCAGCAGTCGGCGTGGGTGATGGCACCGAGGAGCGTGTTGCCGCACTGGTTGAAGCCGGCGTTGATGCCATTGTGGTAGATACCGCGCATGGTCACTCCCAAGGTGTGCTGGACCGCATTACCTGGGTCAAGAAAAATTTCCCTAATGTACAGGTCATCGGCGGCAACATTGCTACCGCCTCCGCAGCCAGAGCGCTGGTCGATGCCGGTGCTGATGGCGTCAAAGTTGGTATAGGCCCAGGCTCCATCTGTACCACCCGCATTGTGGCTGGTGTAGGCGTGCCGCAAATCAGCGCAGTGAGTAATGTAGAGGAAGCCTTGCGTGGTACTGGGGTGCCATTCATTGCCGATGGTGGTATCCGCTACTCAGGCGACATTTCCAAATCTATTGCTGCCGGTGCCTACTCTGTGATGCTGGGCGGTATGTTTGCCGGTACCGAAGAAGCACCAGGCGAAATCGAGCTGTTCCAGGGTCGCTCTTACAAGTCTTACCGCGGCATGGGCTCTATTGGCGCTATGCAAAAAGGCTCCAGCGACCGCTACTTCCAGGACAATAACGGCAATGCCGATAAGCTGGTACCTGAAGGTGTTGAGGGCCGTGTTCCTTACAAAGGCAGTGTCATCGCCGTGATTCATCAGTTGATGGGCGGCCTGCGCGCCTCCATGGGTTATGTGGGTTGCAGCACTATCGAGGAAATGCGGACTAAGGCCGAGTTTGTTCAGATCACTTCGGCAGGCATGCGCGAATCGCATGTGCATGATGTGCAGATCACCAAAGAAGCCCCTAACTATCACATCGACTAAAGGATACTCTGCCTAACCCCGACTCCGTCGCTATGCTTCGTTGCTCGCACAAAATTCCTCCTTACATATTATTTATATGCTGCGTCAAAATTTTGTGCTCGCGTCTTGCCTAGCTTAGAATTCAGCCTTAATCAGAGCATCCTGAACTTAACTTGTACTGATGTATGGGCAAACCGCTTTAATGTTGATTAAAGCCGTTTGCCCTTCATTATTTTTATGGCACTCAACATCATGACTCACCAGAAAATCCTTATCCTCGACTTTGGCTCACAGGTCACGCAGCTGATCGCCCGGCGCGTACGCGAAGCCCATGTCTACTGTGAAATTCACCCATGCGATGTCTCTGATGACTTTGTGCGTGAGTTTGGTGCCAGCGGCATCATACTGTCCGGCAGTCATGCCAGTGTTTATGAGGAAGAAACCGACAAGGCGCCGCAAGCCGTGTTTGAGCTGGGTACGCCTGTACTCGGTATCTGCTATGGCATGCAGACCATGGCACAGCAATTGGGTGGCAAGGTAGAGGCTGGTACCAAGCGTGAATTCGGCTTTGCTGAGGTTCGCGCACGCGGCCACTCTGCCCTATTCCAGGCCATACAGGACCGCAGCAACAGTGAAGGCCATGGCCTGCTGGAAGTCTGGATGAGCCACGGCGATAAGGTCACAGAGTTACCACCCGGCTTTAAAGTCATTGCCAGCAACGACACCACCCCCATCGCCGCCATGGCAGACGAAGAACGCAAATTCTACGCGGTGCAGTTTCACCCGGAAGTCACACATACCCGTCAGGGCCAGGCCATACTCAACCGCTTCGTACTGGACATCTGCCAGACCCGTGCCGACTGGATTATGGGTGATTACATTACCGAGGCAGTCGACAAGATTCGTCAGCAAGTGGGTGATGAAGAAGTCATTTTGGGCCTGTCTGGCGGTGTTGATTCCAGCGTTGCAGCGGCCCTGATTCATCGCGCCATTGGCGATCAGCTCACCTGCGTATTTGTCGATCACGGCCTGCTGCGCCTGGACGAAGGCAAAATGGTGATGGAGATGTTTGCGGGGAGACTACACGCCAAAGTGATCCATGTGGATGCAACCGCACAGTTCATGGGCGAGTTAACCGGTGTCAGCGACCCGGAAGCCAAACGCAAGATCATCGGCCGCGAATTTGTCGAAGTGTTCAAGGCAGAGGCTGCCAAACTCAAGGCTGGCACAGGCGGCCATAAGGGCGCTACTTTCCTGGCACAAGGCACTATCTATCCGGACGTGATTGAATCCGGCGGCGCGAAATCAAAAAAAGCCGTTACCATCAAGAGCCACCACAATGTGGGTGGCTTGCCAGAACAACTAGGCCTGAAACTGCTGGAGCCTTTACGTGACCTGTTCAAAGACGAAGTTCGTGAATTAGGGGTCGCTCTGGGCTTGCCGCCAGACATGGTGTATCGCCACCCCTTCCCAGGCCCTGGCCTCGGCGTGCGCATACTGGGCGAAGTGAAGAAAGAGTTCGCAGACTTGCTACGCGGCGCAGATGCCATATTTATCGAAGAGTTGCGCAATACCATCGACGAAAAAACTGGCAAGACCTGGTACGAACTCACTAGTCAGGCATTTACCGTATTCCTGCCGGTGAAATCAGTAGGTGTCATGGGTGATGGCCGTACTTATGATTACGTAGTGGCACTGCGTGCTGTTGTCACCAGCGACTTCATGACTGCACACTGGGCCGAGCTGCCGTATGCCTTGCTGGGTAAGGTTTCCAATCGGATTATCAATGAAGTGCGCGGCATCAACCGCGTGGTCTATGATATTTCCGGAAAGCCACCAGCCACGATCGAGTGGGAATAAGGGAATACCCGCCTATTAAATAGTCGCTATCAACTCCTGGCGTCGTACCAGGATGCGACAACGTATGTGATTTTGATCCACTAACCATTTCACAAGATGGGCCGCCCTTGTGCTCAAGCCACGAGGGGGTCTGTCATGCTTGCACAGCGTATTCACACCTCAACAGCAAGCTCGTTGCGCTGGCGACACCAGCCAACCGGTTTAAATCTGCATTCTACAATTCATGGTCAACCAAGTCCGAGCACAAGCTGTGTGAACCAATAACCCCTTTCTTTGTACGTTAGCGCACGGAAAACCCCACTACTGTCTGGGATACTCATTGAAACACCAAGGTGCTCTGCACCACCATCCACACGAGGACTAACAGATGACTCAGACTATACGTTTATTAAAGGTAAAGGGAACACGCGGCTTGTCGGTAAGCCTACCAACCACAACTTCGGGAAAACTCATGGGAATCGCAGTCGCGAGCCTGCTTTTGCTTGGCGCTTGTGCCTCTGCGCCTCTGCCGCCAACGGCGGAACTGCAAGCCGCCGAGCAGGCGATTACCAATGCCGAGCGTGCGCGTGTCGCTGATTACGCCTCAGTCGAGTTGAGTGAAGCGCGCGACAAGCTCGCCGCAGCTCACAACGCGGTGAAGATCAAGGAAATGAACCGTGCCCAGCGCCTCGCCCAACAGGCGCAGGCTGACGCCGAACTCGCTACGGCGCGTGCCGAAGTAGCCAAGGCACGTGTGGTCAACGACCAGATGCAAAAAGGCACTGACACACTGAAGCAGGAAATGCAGCGCACGACGGGAGATAAATAATGAAATTGCCAATTCGAAATGTTAAAACACTGATAGCCACCGCTGTGGCATCTGCAATGCTGGTGGCATGCTCAGCAACGCCAACCAAGCCGGAAGCTGCCAGCACTGCCCGCAGCAAATTAACACAATTGCAGTCTAACCCTCAGCTTGCAGGCCTGGCACCGGTCGCAATCAAGGAAGCAGAGGTCGCAGTGCGTGCTGCCGAGGTACTGCAGGCGGACAGTGTCAAGGGCCAACACCTGGCATACATCGCTGAGCGCAAGGTGGATACCGCCCAGGCACTGGCCGAAGGTCGTCTGTTGGTCGACCAGCGTACCATGTTGAACCAGCAACGTGAGAAAGCGCGTCTCGACTCTCGCACACTCGAAGTCGATAATGCGCGCAGTAAGGCCGAAGCTGCACGTATGGAAACGCAAGCTGCACAACAGCAAGCCGACAGTGCCCGTAGCAAAGCAGAATCCGCACGCCTCGATACCTTAGCTGCACAGCAGGAAGTTGACGCTGCCCGCAGCAAAGCCGAATCTGCACGCTTGGAAACATTGGCAGCACAACAGCAGGCAGCTGACTTGCAGCGTCAGATTGAAGAGATGAATGCCAAGCCCACCGACCGTGGTCTGGTGGTGACGCTTGGCGATGTGCTGTTTGATACCGACAAGGCTGAGCTCAAGAGTGGCGCCACAGCCAATCTTGCCAAACTCGCTACTTTCCTCAACCAGTATCAGGATCGCTCTGTCATTATCGAGGGTCACACCGACACTGTCGGCAACGGGGACTACAATCTGAGCTTGTCTCAGCGTCGCGCAGACGCGGTGAAGGTCTGGCTGATGAATCAGGGGGTGAACGCACAACGCCTTGTCACATTGGGCAAGGGTGAAAGTTCGCCGGTCGCGGGCAACGATAGTGCTTCCGGCCGCCAGTTGAACCGCCGCGTTGAAGTCATCATCGAAAATAGCAGCGCAACCTCACGGTAAGTTAACCATGCCGAGGCGGTGCACTAGCACCCCCTCGGCATAGGCTAAATCTCTGCCCTACTCTTCCATTCTGCAAACAAAAAAATCCAGATATAACTGTCGATATAGTCAAGCTGGCCACTTAACTAGTGATCACACCACTTCAAACATTGAAGCTGAACTTTATATTTGATCCTAAACTATTTCACCCGAAACAAGCTCACCCCCCACAATTTCTGTGCGTGCTGCTTATTTACCGTTGCCATTTTCATGGCTCTGCACCGTCCAATCTTTTTCGCTAAAACTGTGATTAGCAATCATCTCCCGTCACCGTGTACCTAACAACCGTGTAAAATACTGATTTTTACAACAACAGCTTGTTGTGTTTATCTCTAACAGGTTAGATTTAGTACACATTTAGAAAAAATTAATGCAACATATTGATTTAAAAATAGTATTTTATATAGCCGTTATTGGGTGGGAATAAATTGCATCTTATCTGCATCAACATGACTACGTTAGCTGCGTCTTTAGCTACTTGTCGTGCATTTTGCGTTGCCTGCATTGTTTCATCCTTACCGCCTTGCACTGTTTTCGCCGCTGGGCGCAATTTACAACAGGCAAAAGCGTGAGCCGCGGATTCGTCAAGGAGGATGATCTTGAGCACGCTGGCACCGACCTGCCGGAGCGCCCGCTTAGTGAACAGCCCAACTATGTCACTCCAGCAGGGCTGGAGCAGTTACAAAACCGTTTCGAAGCATTGGAGCAGGAGCGCCAACAGCTGGCACCACGCAAGGATGACCCTATGGTCAGTCAGCGACTGGGAATGGTAGAGCGCGATTTACGTTACTTCCAGGCCCGTTTGGAGAATGTGATTTTGGTGGAGCCTGCGACGCAACCGGGCGATACGGCCTTGTTTGGCGCCACTGTCGAGGTGGAGGATGAAGAAGGCGAATTGCAGGTCTTCACCATAGTTGGTGAGGATGAAGCAGATATCGCAGCCAATAAAGTGAGTTGGGTATCGCCGCTCGCACATGCGCTAATCGGTCACAAGATAGGCGACAGCGTGGTATGGAAACGTCCTGCCGGCGACCTGATGCTGGAAATCACCAGAATTAATTATTGAATCGAAAGTTAGAGTTGCATCATGAATGTAAGTACTGCCGTTGAAACCCGCCGCTCCATTAAAGCCTACGACCCTGAGCATCGCCTGACGGAGGCTGAAACAGAAAAATTGATGGCACTCACCATGCTTTCCCCCACTGCCTTCAATATCCAGAACTGGCGCTTTGTGCTGGTGCAGGATCCGGTACTGCGTCACCAGATACGGGCAGTGAGCTGGAACCAGTCACAGGTAACCGATGCTTCCCTGCTGGTCGTGCTGGTGGCCGACCTGAAAGCCTGGGAAAAGCAGCCGGAACGTTATTGGAAAGATGCGCCACAGGCTGTGCAGGATTACCTGGTACCTGCGATAGGCCAATACTATACAGGCCAGGAACAAGCACAGCGTGATGAGGGTATGCGCTCATGTGGCATGGCGGCAATGACGCTGATGCTGGCCGCCAAGGAAATGGGGTATGACACCTGCCCGATGGATGGCTTTGATTTTGATGCCGTCGGCAAGCTGTTGAACCTGCCCGCCGACCATACGCCTGCCATGTTCGTCACCGTGGGTAAAGGTATCAAGGATGCCTGGCCACGCGGTGGTCAGTTGCCCATGGAAGAAGTCGTTATCCGCGACCAGTTCCCGGCCTGAGCTACCTTAGCTAATATTTAAGTGAATTTAACAATCTCAAGTAATCTTTTAGGAATACCACTGTGCTAATCAGTAATAACATCACCATGCAATTTGGCGCTAAGCCGCTTTTTGAAAACGTTTCAGTCAAGTTTGGCGAAAACAACCGCTACGGCCTGATCGGCGCCAACGGTTGCGGAAAATCCACGTTCATGAAAATCCTGGCGGGCGTACTGGAGCCGACTGCCGGCAATATCTCGCTGGATAATCATGAACGTATGGCCTGGCTGCGTCAGGACCAGTTTGGCTACGAAGATCAGCGCGTGCTGGATGTGGTGATGATGGGCCACGAACAGATGTGGCAGGCCAATGTTGAAAAAAATGCGATCTATATGAACCCGGAAGCCACTGAAGACGACTACATGAAGGCCGCTGAACTGGAAGCCGTATTCGCAGAATATGATGGTTACACAGCTGAAGCGCGTGCAGGCGAGCTATTACTTGGCGTCGGCATTCCTATCGACCAGCATACCGGCACCATGAGCGCCATCGCACCGGGCTGGAAGCTGCGTGTACTGCTGGCGCAGGCGCTGTTCGCCAACCCTGATTTTTTGCTGCTGGATGAACCAACCAACAACCTGGATATCAACACCATCCGCTGGCTGGAAGATATCCTGAATAATCGCAACTGCACCATGATTATCATCTCGCATGATCGACATTTCCTGAATCAGGTATGTACGCATACGGCCGATATGGATTACGCCAAGCTCACGGTGTACCCAGGCAATTACGACGACTTCATGGAAGCCTCTACCATGGCGCGTGCGCAGCAGGCCAAAGACAATGCCAAGGCCAAGCAACAGATTTCCGACCTGCAGGATTTCGTGCGTCGCTTCTCAGCAAATGCCTCTAAAGCCAAGCAGGCCACCAGCCGTGCCAAGCAGATCGACAAGATCAAGGTCGAAGATATCAAGCCTTCCAGTCGCCAGTATCCATTTATCCGCTTCGAATACGACGAACGCGAGAAGCTACACCGCAATGCAGTAGAGCTTAAAAAACTCAGCCACGGCTTTGACCGCCCCTTGTTCAACGACTTCGACCTCATGGTGGAAGCCGGTGAGCGCATTGCCATTATTGGTGAAAACGGTATCGGTAAAACCACCCTGCTGCGCTGCCTGGCGCGTGACTTGGTACCCAACCATGGCGAAGTGAAATGGGCAGAAAAAGCCAACATCGGCTACTTTGCGCAAGACCATGCGGCAGATTTCGAAGAAAACCTCAACCTGTTTGACTGGATGAAACGCTTTACCCAGGCAACGGACGATGACAATGTGGTGCGCAGCATGCTGGGCCGCCTGCTGTTCTCCGGCGACGACTTCAAGAAATCGGTCAAGGTACTTTCCGGCGGCGAAAAAGGCCGCATGATGTTCGGCAAGCTGATGCTGGCCAAAACCAACGTCTTGCTGATGGATGAGCCGACCAACCACATGGATATGGAGTCGATCGAGGCCCTGAATACGGCACTGGACAAGTACAAGGGCACGCTATTCTTCGTCAGCCATGATCGCGAGTTTGTAAGCTCGCTGGCCACACGCATCCTGGAAGTCCGTGCTGACGGCATCATCGACTTCTCCGGCAATTACGAAGACTACCTGGCCAGCCAGGAACTGGTGTAAATCCTATACAACTGATAATAAAAACACGCCCGATTTGGCAGCTCCAGAGCAGGCGTGTTAAAAGTTGTAAATTTGTCGCCAAAAGCTGAACCTTAGTATTTGGCCCATCTCTACTGACTATATAATAATTCGAATTTTCGTTGAAAGCTGAATATAGTCATGTTGTTGCAGCCCGGCAGCCTCCTCCCCCACAAGAAATTTCAAGCTAAACTCAGCTACTGGAGAGTGCTATGGGCAATGGTCTTGCTCAATTCTGGCACTTTGTTCAATACAAGCCTGGCTTACGCAGATAGCTCACTATGGTACAAGGATGGTGACCCGCTACAAACCCAGGCACCCCCCGCGATACCCGCCGGCTATTTGCAGGATACCGGCACACCCTGTTCACCGGCAAATCTGCAGAATGCCTTAAGCCTCGCGGATGTGACTGAGGCCGCCCTGTGCAACAATCCCCAAACACAGGAAGTATGGGCCAGCGCCCGAGTACAGGCAGCCCAGGTAGGCGTGGCAAAGTCGGCTTACCTGCCTACAGTGACCGACAACGTAGGGACCAACCTCAACTGGTCTACTGCCAATACGCTCAACCGTAACAACCCATACAGCAATTTGAACAATAGCCTGGTCGCCTCTTACCTGCTCTATGACTTTGGCAACCGCGATGCGACGCTGGAAAATGCGCGCCAGCTATTGCAGGCGGCCAGTGCCACCCAGAGTGCAACCGTGCAAAGCATATTGCTGGCAACCGTTAATGCCTACTACCAGGTACAGGCTGGCATCGCCACACTGGATGCTGTTCGCGAGGCTGAACGTGCCGCAGCAGAAAGCTTTAAAGCCGCTGAAGCACGTTACAAGGCTGGAATCACGGCCCCGGCGGACAAGTTACAGGCACAAACAGCGCTTGCCCAGGCCAGCCTTACCCGCATCACTGCAGAAGGTACCCTTAAAACGGCTTATGGCTCGCTGGCAAACCTGATGGGGCTGAGTGCGAATAGCCAATTAAAGCTCATGCCGAGCGCCAACAACTATCCTCAACAAAAAATAGAGCAGGATATCAGCGACCTGATTGAACAAGCGCGCAATCGCAGGCCAGACCTGATTGCAAGCGAAGCCCAGGTGAAAGCTGCGCAAGCCACCATTGATGCCAGCCGCGCCGCAGCGAAGCCCACGGTTTCATTAGCACTCTCCAACAGCATGACTGACGGCAGCAGCCTGACCTCTAACAACACTTCTGCTATCGGTGTCACCGTGGCGATTCCGCTGTTTGCCGGCTACGGGCCAACCTACCGCATCAAATCTGCCGAAGCGGCGGCCGATGTACGCTCCGCCCAGCGCGACCGTTTGCGCCTGCAAATATCATTGGATGTATGGAGCGCCTATCAGAACCTGCACACGGCAACCGAATCCATCATCGCCGCAGATATACTGGTCAAGAGTGCCGAGGAATCTTCGCGGGTAGCCCTGGGCAGATACAAGGCTGGTGTTGGTAACATCCTCGATGCACTCAATGCGCAAAGTGCCTTGGCCAGTGCAAGGCAGCAGCGTATCCAGGCCAGTCTGAACTGGAATATTGCACGTACTACACTGGCACAGTCTATCGGCGGTCTTGATAACGCAATGATACAGTCACTGCCTGAGGGAAACGCCTCTTTGAACTCGTCCACCATTCAGCCTTCAGGTAACTCCATGAGCACACCACAATGAGCAAAACCATAAAAAAATCCTTGATGACGCTTGTATTGATAGCCATAGCAGGGGGCGCAGCCTACTACTATCAGCAAAGCCATAAACCACACCCGGAAGATCTCTACCGCCTGCAAACAATCACCCAGGGGGATGTCGAACAAAGCGTAAATGCCAACGGCACCATTAACCCGGTGAGCCTGATCAACGTGGGTACCCAAGTCTCCGGTCGCGTTAAGAAGCTCTACGTGGATTTCAATGACAAGGTAAAAGAAGGCCAGGTATTGCTTGAACTGGACGATGCACTGTTTACTGCGCAGATCGCGCAAACCGAAGGTAACGTCCGCAATATCCAGGCCTCTCTCGATCTGGCAGCAGCGAATGAGGCGCGCATGCGCTCCTTATATGCCCTGGAGTATGTTTCCAAGCAGGAGCTTGACCAGGCGGTACAAGCGTTGAAATCGGCGCGCGCGCAACTGGATACGGCCCGTGCTCAGTTGCAACGGGATAAAACCAACCTGGGTTACTCCATCATCCGCTCACCGGTTTCTGGCGTCGTGGTGGATCGGGTTGTCGATCTTGGACAAACGGTAGCTGCCAGTTTCCAGACCCCAACGCTGATTACCATTGCGCAGGATCTTTCCAAGATGCAGATCAACTCCAGCTTTGCTGAAGCGGACATCGGCAATATCAGAGAAGGCCAGAAAGCCAAATTTTCTGTCGATGCCTTCCCCAACAGAAACTTCGAGGGCGTAGTCAAACAGTTACGCCTGAACCCGACCAACACCTCTAACGTAGTGACTTATAACGTGGTGGTATCGGTCGACAACCCTGACCAGACGCTGCTGCCGGGGATGACCGCTTACGTCAATATTGCAGCTTCCAACCACGACAATGTCCTGCTCGCGCCCAATGCAGCATTACGCTACAAGCCCAAACTGGACGACGCTGACAGCACGGAAGCCTCCGCGAAACAAAAACGCAATGGCGGGAAAAAACGTGGCAAATCGGATGACATGGCTGTCGGCAAAGTGTATGTGCTACGTGACGGTAAACCAGCCGAGGTTAAAGTCCGGCTAGGAATTTCAGATGGTCGTTTTACCGAAATCGAGAGCCGTGATCTAAAGCAGGGCGACAAAGTCATTGTCGGGGAAACACTGCCTGACGGTCAAAGCCCTGCCAGTGGCAGCAGCAATATGCGCATGCGAATGTTCTGATGCCAGAAAACCACAACAACGTTATTCAGGTCACCCACCTGTTTAAAGAATATGAAACAGCTGCGGGGCCATTTCCCGTGCTTAAAGATGTGAACCTAAGCATTGAGCACGGGGATTATGTCGCTATCATGGGACCGTCTGGCTCGGGAAAATCCACCTTCATGAACATACTGGGATGCCTGGACAAACCTACCAGCGGTGAATACATCCTGGATGGCTATGCAGTCGCAGCGATGGAAAGCAATGCTCTGGCTCGCGTGCGGAATAAAACCATAGGCTTTGTATTTCAGGGATTTAACCTGCTATCCCGCTCCAGCCTGCTGGATAATGTCGCTCTGCCTCTGGTGTATTCCAAGGTGGAAAAAGAAGTACGCTATGCCCATGCAAAACTGCTACTGGAAAAAGTGGGCCTGTCCAAACATATCCACTCGCGACCGAATCAGATATCGGGTGGGCAGCAACAGCGGGTTGCCATTGCCAGGGCGCTGGTCAACAATCCGCGGCTGATTCTCGCCGATGAGCCGACCGGCAACCTGGATAGCGTCACCAGTGAAGAGATCATGTCACTGTTCGCCGAACTGAATCGCGAGGGCATCACCATCGTACTGGTCACCCACGAGTCCGACATTGCAGAACACGCAAGCCGCCAGGTACGTTTCCTGGATGGTCGTATCGTTCAGGACATGCGAACGGCAGCGCTCGCTACGGAGCCGGCATGATGGAGCGCATTTAATGTTTACCGCAATGCTGGGAGAGGCTTGGCATGCCATGGGAGCTAATCGGCTGCGCACCTTCCTGACCATGCTGGGCATGGTGATAGGCGTCGGTGCCGTTGTGCTGATGATGGCCATCGGCCAAGGGGCTGAAGAGTCCGTCAAACGTTCCATCAGCGCCATGGGTAGCAATCTCTTTATCGTACTTTCAGGCCCTCCCAATGCAGGGGGTGCGCGCTCGGCCACAGGCAATGCCCCTTCCCTCAATACCAAGGATGCCAACGCTATTATTGAACTGGAAGGCGTAGCTGCAGTTGCCCCTCTCACCATGGGCAATGCGCAAATCATTTACGGTAGCAATAACTGGAACACCAGCATCATAGGCACAATGCCCAGCTATCTCGACGTTCGCTCATGGAACCTGAGCGATGGCTACGCATTTACCGAGTCTGATATCCGCTCGGCAACCAGGGTGGCGCTGGTCGGCAAAACCGTAGTACAGAGCCTGTTTGGCGACGATATTGATCCGGTGGGGAAAACCATCCGTATCAAGCAGAGCCCTTTTGTCATTGTAGGGGTGCTGGAAAGCAAAGGCCAAAGCTTGGATGGCCGCGATCAGGACGACTCCATCATCGTGCCGCTCACCACTGCACAACGTAAATTATTTGGCAACCAGATACCCGGCAGCGTACGTCAGATCATCGTGCAGGCGGAGTCAGACAAGATCATGCCCATGGTAGAAGATGGATTGAATAGCTTGCTCAAGCAGCGCCATAATATCCGTGAAGGTGCTGACAATGATTTTTCGGTACGGAACCTGACTGCGCTTGCTAACTCGGCCGCAGAAACCACACGTACCATGTCGCTGCTGTTGGGTGCCATTGCCTCGGTATCGTTGCTGGTCGGGGGGATAGGCATCATGAATATCATGCTGGTATCGGTCACCGAACGCACCCGTGAAATCGGCATACGCATGGCCATCGGCGCCCGAGAGCGCGATATCCTGATGCAGTTCCTGCTGGAAGCTATCATGATTTCTATTGTCGGCTGCCTGATCGGAATACTGATTGGTGTCGGTGGTGCGATTCTGGTCAACAAGCTCACAGCAGCGGCGATTGTCATTTCAGGTAATTCTGTTGCCATCGCGTTTGGCGTTGCCGCCAGCATAGGGGTGTTCTTCGGGTTCTATCCAGCACGTAAAGCAGCCCAGATGAACCCCATAGAAGCCCTTCGATATCAATGAGTTAAATTTCAGGCCAGCCTATACTTGATATTTTTCTCAATGGCAATTGATAAAGTAGTTAAACCTACGCATAATCCAAGGATAAAAAACGTAAACATTTAGAACAGATACCTTTAGAACAGTCATTTGAAAAATAAACTCTACCAGCTTATCAAAGATCGTATGCCTGTCAGTGTCGCAGTGTTTTATGTTACTTTTGGTTCACTCTGGGTTTTGGTCAACAGCAGTTTATTATCCATATTCAGTGCCAAGTCTATTTCCATTCCGCTTGCTTACAGTTTTGCCAGCCTTGTTTTTATCGGCATTACCGCATTTCTGCTGTATTACCTGCTGAACCACACTCACAACCCTTCACCTGTTCGCCCGGCGCTAGCCATTCCCAACGCAATCAAACAGAAATCGAGAGAATTTTATTTCTTTGTGGTTTGTAGCGTACTGATATTTGTGATTCCACTCATGAATTATGGGGTACTCCTGTTATATACCCCAAAAATAAAGACAGAAACTTACGATAGTCTGCATTCAATCGCCAACATCAAAGCCCAGCAACTAGACCGCTGGGTAATGGCGCGCACTGGAGATGCCGAAGTGCTGGCAGCCGACCAGACCTTCGCCGAGTTGGTGTATGAGTACCAGCAGCATAATGATAGCGATGCTGAGAAACGTATAGCAGAGCGTTTCGATGCGCAAATCAGGGCATATCAATCCACCGGCATTTCCCTGATCACGCCGCAAGGCGACTATTTATTACATCGCGGAGAGATTGATCAGGAGTCAGAAAAGCCGCACCAAGGCCTGATAGAAATGTCATTGGCCGCTGGTAAGCCCATGCGCAGCGATCTGTATCTCAATCAGGATAAGCATCTGCTCATGGATGTGATTGCACCGGTGACCCTGAAAAGAGAGGGACAGAAACGAATTATTGCTTTTACCGTCATCCATTCCGACTTATCAAAACGAGTACTGGCAAGCATACTGGCCTGGCCGACATCTTCAAAAAGTGCTGAAGCCCTGCTTATTAAAATTGATGCCGACTCAGAAGATATTCTCAGCTATAACCAAAAAGACAAAAACCAGACTGCATTTGTTCACCGCCAAGCATACAAAGATACTGCCTATCATATAGCGCCGCGACTACAGCAAGGCCTGGATTACAAGGGAAAGCCGGTATTTGCCGTACAAATCCCTTTAAACTCCACCTGGAGCTTCGTCGCGCAAATCGACCAGGACGAGGTCATGGCGCAGCTGAAAACACTATTGCTGTGGATCAGCGGCATTGCGCTACTGGCTATTACCCTCGTGGCCATTGCGCTGTTACTGCTGTGGCGTCAGCAGCTACGTTCCCACCAACTCGAAATTGCCAATAAAACCAGTGAGCGCGACCGGCTGCTCAACCGCTTTTATGAAATGCCCTTCATCGGCATGGGCGTATGCGATCCTGCGACCCACAAGTGGCTGCAAGCCAATGACAGGCTGTGCGAAATCCTGGGTTACCCCCGTGAAGAGCTGTTTGCGCTGGCCTGGCAGGATATGACCCACCCGGAGGATGTTACCGAATGCATGGCTTATTGCGAACAGTTGAACCAAGGCAAGATAGAGCATTTTCAGCAAGAAAAACGCTATATCCACAAGAGTGGGAAAATCATCATTTCGCACATTGAAGTCAATGGCGTACGCAAGTCTAACAACGAGCTAGAGTTGCTCCTGGTGGCTGTTGAAGACATCACCGAACAGAAAGAGACCGAAGAGGCGCTCAGAAAGTCCGAAGAGCGGCTTAGCCTGGTGATCAAGGGCAGTAATGATGGCTGGTGGGACCTGGACCTGATTACCAACAAATGCTACCACTCGCCCAGCTGGTGGAGCATGTTTGGCTACGACGCTCCATTGTCGGCGGATGACCCCGGCATATGGCAACAGCTCACCTACCCGGATGATATCGCGACGATCAAACAGTTCATCCACGACATGCTCAATAGCGACCACACCAGCTACCAGCTTGAATGCCAGATGCAGCACCGTCTGGGCCACTACCTGCCTATATTGACACGTGGCTTTATCTCGCGCGACAGCCATGGCAAAGCCATCCGCATTTCCGGCACCGATACGGATCTGTCGGAGCGTATTAAAGCACAGACCAATTTGAAACTGCAGGAACAATTCAACCGTGCCCTGCTCGAAAACCAGGCGGATGCAGTCATCGCATGTGATGCCAATATGCAGTTGGTGCTGTTCAACAATGTAGCGCGGGAATGGCACGGACTGGATGCTTTGTGCATTCCCGCTGAGCAGTGGGCTGAGTTTTATACACTGTACGACAAAGAAGGCTTATTGCCGCTGCATGCGCAGGATATCCCCTTGTTCCGTGCATTCAATGGCGAAAAGATTCAGGATGAATGCATCGCCATCAAGGCACATGCTCAGGAGATGCGCTACGTCTCCTGCAGCGCAGCGCCCTTTTCGGATGATGAAGGCGTCAAACTGGGTGCAGTCGTCATCATGCGTGATATCACCTCCATGCTCGCCCGCGAAAAAACACTACAGGAAAGCGAAGCCCTGTATCGGGAAATGTTCGACGCCAACCCCAATCCCATGTGGGTCATAGATGCTGAGAACCAGCATTTTCTCGCCGTCAATGATGCTGCCGTCAACCACTATGGCTGGAGCCGCGAAGAATTTTCCGCAATGACCTTGAATGATATTCGTCCAGCCGATAACCCGCATAGCTTCAACCAACCCCACGCCAGCCTCAAAGACAATGGCCTGATCTATCCACTGGACTCATGCCACTACAAAAAAGACCGCACTTTAATCGATGTTGAAACCACTTCAAATCCCCTTATTTTTGCAGGTCGCCATGCACGACTCGTGCTTGTTAATGATGTAACAGACCGCAAACAGGCCGAAATTGAAATCCGCACCGTCAATCGCCTGCTATTGATGCTGACCAATATCAATCAAACTATCGTCAGGCGTTTGCCCACCATAGAAATGTTCCAGGAAGCTTGTCTCGTAGCGGTACGTGATGGCGGCTTCCGTATGGCATGGATAGGGCTGATAGAACCCGATGGCCGACATATCAAGACCATGGCCAGCACTGGTGACAGTAGTCATTATATAGACCACCTCAATATCGATCTGATGACGCCTGACTACAGCTTGCCTACCGCTTCTGCCCTGCTCTCTGGTCGCCATTCGATATGTCATGACGTTGCTACTATCAGCAATATCAAAAGACGGGAGCTAGCTCAAGAAAACGGTTTTAGAAGCATTGTTGCGCTGCCGCTGATAGTCAACGGCAGCGTGGTGGGCAACTTCAGCCTCTACTCTTCAGTGCTGGGAATATTAAACCAGCGCGAAATGGACTTGCTGGATGAGTTGGCGAGCGACATTTCATTTTCCCTATCCGTTTCAGAAGTCGAAATGGAACGAGAGCTGGCCGAGAAGGCATTACGCGAAAGCGAAACCCTGTTCCATACGCTGGCCCGATCCTCGCCTGTGGGGGTGTTCCATACCAATCTCAAAGGGGATTTTCTGTACATCAACCAGAGCTGGTTTGAGATTACCGGAATATCGTTTCAGGATGCCATGAATAACGGCTGGTTTAGTGGCATATACCCGCAGGATAGAGAGAAAATTACCCAGGCATGGCAAACCACTGTCATTTCAAAACAGCCCTTAAA